>NZ_JACTUZ010000260.1 GCF_014490445.1 Pseudoroseomonas ludipueritiae
GGCCCTGGCCCCACGCATCGCGCCGGTGCATGTGGGGCAGCCGCCCGCCGGGCTGGACCGCTCCCGCTGGCGCGACCTGCACCGGGGCCGCACCCGGCCGGAGCGCACGCTGGACCTGCATGGCCGCCGGGCGCAGGACGCCTACCATGCCGTGCGCGCCTTCCTGCACGCCGCCCAGGCCGATGGGCTGCGTTGCGTTGCCGTTGTCACCGGCAAGGGCCCCATGCCGGAAGGCGGCGTGCTGCGGCGGGAATTCCCCCATTGGCTGAATGCGCCCGACCTGCGCCAGATGGTGCTGGGCGCCGCCTATCCGCATGCCTCCAACCAGGGTGCGGTGCATCTGCTGCTGCGCCGCCGCCGCCTGCCATGACCCCCTTCGGCGCCCGCCTGCGCGCGCTGCGGGAGGAGCGGGGGGTGACCCTCTCCGGCCTCGCGGCGGCCTTGCAGGTCTCGGCGGCCTATCTCTCGGCGCTGGAGCATGGGCGGCGCGGCCTGCCTTCCGCCGGGCTGATCCATCAGGTGAACGAGTATTTCGGCCTTTGGGACGATGAGATGACGCGGCTGGCCCGCCTGTCCCATCCCCGCGTGGTGCTGGACACCGCCGGGCTTCCCCCGGAAGCGACCGAGATGGCGAACCGGCTGGCGCTGCGCATCCGCAGCCTGAGCCCGGCGCAGATCGCCGCTATCCGCGCCGTGGTGGAGGAAGGCCAGAAGGGCTGAGCAGCTCCGCCCGGCCTCAGGGGTTCCTGACGGGGATGCCGCTGCTGTCCCGGTCCGGAATGCTGCTGTCGCTGAGGTCGCCCGTGCCACCCGGGGCGGTGGAGTCGCCCGGCTGCACGGTGCGGCCGGCGAAGGGCAGCACACGGGTTTCCGGCCCGCGCGCATCGGTGCCGATATCCGGCTGGGCACGCCCGGGCCGGCCACCTTCCAGCGGCACGCTGCAGCCGGTCAGCAGGACAAGACAGGCCAGGACCCTGAACATGCGCCACGCCCCTTTTCGTCATGAAAGACGAAGGGAAGAATGCAGTCGGCCTCCACAGGTTGCCGCGGCCAGGCCGGGGCACGCCCATGCGGCGGGCGATGACGCGGCGCATGAAAAAAGCGGCCCGGTTGCCCGGGCCGCCTTGTTCCTTACGCCGCCTCGCTGTCGGAGCGACGCGCGTGCTTCTTGCGCTCATTGGGGTCGAGGTAGCGCTTGCGCAGGCGGATGGCCGAGGGCGTCACCTCCACCAGCTCGTCGTCCTCGATATAGGCGATGGCCTGCTCCAGCGACATGCGGCGCGGCGGCGTCAGCAGCAGGGCCTCGTCCTTGCCGGCGGCGCGGACGTTGGTCAGCTTCTTTTCCTTGATGGGATTCACGTCGAGGTCGTTCTCGCGCGAATGCTCACCCAGGATCAGGCCGGTATAGACCTTGGCGCCGGGGTCCACGAAGAGCGTGCCACGCTCCTGCAGCGAGAAGAGCGCGTACTGCACCGCCTCGCCATCGGAGTTGGAGATCAGGGAGCCCTTGATGCGGCCCTCGATCGGCCCGGCCCAGGGCTGATAGCCCAGGAACAGGCGGTTCATCATGCCGGTGCCACGCGTGTCCGTCATGAACTCGCCGTGGTAGCCGATCAGCCCGCGCGAGGGGATGTGGAAGGTCAGGCGCACCTTGCCGCCGCCGGAGGGACGCATGTCCTGCATCATGCCCTTGCGGAGCGAGAGCTTCTCCACGACGACGCCCGAGTATTCCTCATCGACGTCGATGACGGCTTCCTCGTAGGGCTCTTCCTTCTCGCCCGTCTCCGGGTTGACCTGCGTCAGCACGCGCGGGCGGCCGATGGTCAGCTCGAAGCCCTCGCGGCGCATGGTCTCGATCAGCACGCCGAGCTGAAGCTCGCCGCGGCCGGCCACCTCGAAGGCGTCCACTTCCTCGGAGACCTTCACGCGGATGGCGACATTGCCCTCGATCTCCTTGAACAGGCGATCGCGGATCTGGCGCGACGTGACCTTCTTGCCCTCGCGGCCGCCCAGCGGGCCGTCGTTGATGCGGAAGGTCATGGTCAGGGTCGGCGGATCGATGGGGATCGCCGGCAGCGGCGCCGCCACCTCGGGGGAGGCGATGGTGTCGGGGATGGTGGCGTCCGAGAGGCCGGCGATGGCGCAGATGTCGCCCGCCTGCACCTCATCGACCGGCACGCGGTCGAGGCCCGAGAAGGTCATCAGCTTGGTCAGGCGGCCCGTCTCGACCACCGTGCCGTCCTGGCGCAGCACGCGCACCGGCATGTTGGTCTTGGCCACGCCCTGCTCGATGCGGCCGGTCAGGATGCGGCCCAGGAAGCTGTCGGCCTCCAGGATGGTCGCGTTCATGGCGAAGGGGGCGTTCAGGTCCACCTTCGGCGCCGGCACGTGGCTCAGGATCAGGTCGAACATCGGCGACAGGTCCTTGCGGGGACCGTCCATCGTCAGGTCGGCCCAGCCCTGGCGGCCGGAGGCGAACATGGTGTGGAAGTCGAGCTGCTCGTCCGAGGCGCCGAGGGCGGCGAAGAGGTCGAAGACCTCGTTCAGCACCTCATCGGCGCGGGCGTCCTGGCGGTCGACCTTGTTGATGACCACGATCGGCTTCAGGCCGCGGGCCAGCGCCTTGGTCAGCACGAACTTGGTCTGCGGCAGCGGGCCCTCGGCGGCATCGCAGAGCACGATGGCGCCATCGACCATGCTCAGGATGCGCTCCACCTCGCCGCCGAAGTCGGCGTGGCCCGGGGTGTCGACGATGTTGATCTTGACGCCCTTCCACTCGACGGCGGTGGACTTGGCGAGGATGGTGATGCCGCGCTCACGCTCCAGGTCGTTGCGGTCCATGGCACGTTCCGCCACCGCCTGGTTGGCGCGGAAGGCGCCAGCCTGCTTCAGCAGATTATCGACGAGCGTCGTCTTGCCATGGTCGACGTGGGCAATGATGGCGACGTTGCGCAATTCCATTCGGCGGGCAGTCCCGAGGCTGCGCCGCCTGAGCATACGGCCCGGCACCCTGGCCACCAGAGAGGGTGGCCGGGTCGGGCAGGAGCGGTCGGGCGGCTTGTTGTGTGGCGCACAAATAGGGGTTCGGAGGTCAAAAAGCGAGCGTTAACGACACGAACACCCCGGTAAGTGGCGCAGGGCAGCCCCGACTCGTGGATCTGCAACGCCCCGGTGCTTCCGGGCGGCACCGGGGACTCGGCCCAGGGGGAGGGCTCAGAGCCGGTAGATGGTCTTGCGGGCGCCGCCCATGTCATTGGGGCTGAACTGGTCCACCACGCACATATGCATCGCCGGGCGCAGCGTCTGCGGCGTGCTGAGCGGGTTGTTCAGGCGCGGCCGGGCCTGGTGCTTCGGGCCGCCGGCGCGCGGCTCCAGGTCCGCCACCCGGCGGTGGCCGGGCATGCGGCCCGAAAGGCCCATCTCGGGGCAGCCCGGCGTCTCGGGGGCGAGCCGGGTGCCGATATCCGTGGCGCCGGCCAGGG
>NZ_JACTUZ010000261.1 GCF_014490445.1 Pseudoroseomonas ludipueritiae
CGGCCAGCGCGACGCTCCAGCCCGCGCCCAGCAGCGACAGCGCGGCCGCGCGGCCCACGCCGCTGCCAGCGCCGGTGACGACGGCGATCTTGCTTTCAGCCATGCGGATGATCCCTCCCTTGGCGATTCCCGTTGCGGCCTAGCCTGCGGCGCCGGGCGGGCGCAGGCAAGCCGGGGGCTTCACCAGGGGCAGGGGGGCAGGCCCAGGGCGTGCTCCAGGCGGTTGGAGAGCAGCAGACCCTCGCCATTGCGGACGCGCCAGCGGCCGGGGGCGGCATCCAGGCCCAGTTCCTGCTGAAAGGCCGGGCCCAGCCCTTCCACCAGCAGGCGGGCGAAGCCGGGGTCGAACTGGCTGCCGGAACAGCTTTCCACTTCCGCCAGCGCCTCCGCCACCGTCAGCCGGGGGCGATAGACGCGGCCGGGCTCGATCATGGCCACAAAGGAATCGGCGACGCAGACGGCGCGGGAAACGGCGGGCAGCATTTCCCCCCGGCAGCCGCTGGGATAGCCGCCGCCCTGCCAACGCTCATGGTGGTCGCGCGCGGCGGCCACCACCGGCTCGGGGAAGCGCAGCGCCGCCAGCGTCTCGGCGCCGGTGACGGGATGGGCGCGCATGGCCTTCAGCTCCGCCCGCGTCAGGCCGCGCGCGGCATCGAGCAGCGAGAGCGGCAGGAAGAGCTTGCCCAGGTCGTGCATCAGCCCCGCCGCCACCACCATCGCCGGGTCGCCCAGCGCGCCCTTGGCGCAGGTGCTCATGGCCAGCAGCACGGTGGCGACACGGATGGAATGGTCGGCGCTGGTGGGGTGGTGGCGGCGCAGGGCCGCCAGCAGGCGCAGACTCTGGCGCGACAGGTCGCTGCCATCGGGGGTGGGAGGCGGGCCGGGCTGCGCTGCCCGGGCCTGCATCACCGCGCTCACCAGACCAGCCGGTAGCCGCGCCCGCGCACGGCGGTGATCTGGATGCGTCCGTTGGAGGCGCTGTGCAGCTTCTGCCGCAGGGAGGAGGCGAACTGGTCCACGCCACGCTGCTGCGGCTGCAGCGCGTAGCCCAGCACCTGCTGCGCCACCACGTCGCGCTCCGCCACCCGGTCCGGGGCGGTCAGCATCAGGCCCAGCAGCCCGGCCTCGGCGCCCGTGAGGCGCTGCTCGGTGCCATCGGCCGCGACGATTCGCTGGCGGGAGGGGTCGAGGACCACGCCGGCGGCTTCCACCGTCTCGTCATCCGGCTGGTCCGGCTCTTCCAGCCGGCGCAGCACGGCGCGGATGCGCGCCGTCATCTCCCGCATCGAGAAGGGCTTGGTCAGGAAATCGTCGGCGCCCAGTTCCAGGCCCAGGATGCGCTCGGGCTCGGTGGTGCGGCCGCTCAGCATCAGAATGCCGCGGTCGCGCCGCCCCGCCAGCTCCCGCACGATGGCGAGGCCGTTGCCATCCGGCAGTTCCATGTCCACCAGCACGATGCGGACAGCGGAAAGGTCGGCGGCGCGGGCGGCCGCCAAGGTGCCGACCACCTCGACGCAGAAGCCATCGCGTTCCAGCGCGCGGGCCAGCGTATCGGCCAGCGCGTGATCATCCTCGACCAGGACAAGCGGAACGCGCCCATCCTGCAGAAGGCCATCCGGACATGGCGGGGGTGCCGCCGCCGGGTCAGCGGTCATCCGGTCCATGCCAAAATCATAGCGATTGGTTTGCACTATACCAACCCCCGCGCGTGAGACTCCGCCGACTGCAGCCGAAAGGGTGCAGCAGGTGCATCCAACAACCTCCGGAGGTGGAACGCTAGGGTGGATGCATCCAGAGGTTTGGGCAGCAGGGTCACATCTTCTAGTCCTACGTCCATGGCAGCATCCGGCAACGCGTAGCCGGAGACAAGCAGCACACGCAGCTCCGGCAGCCGCTTCCGCATCATCACCGCCAGGCGGGGGCCGCTGATGCCGCCGGGCAGGATCACGTCGGCCAGCAGCAGGTTGGGTTGCAGGCCCTCGTCCAGCATGGCCAGGGCCTGCGGCCCGCCTTCGGCCGTCACCACCTCGTAGCCGAGTCGCGTGAGCTGGGCCGCGGTGCTGTGGCGCAGCGCCGGCTCGTCCTCCACCAGCAGCACCCGCTCATCCCCGCGCGGCGGGGGCAGGAAGGCGGCGGGGGCGGCGGCCGGGGCCTCGGCCTCGGGCAGCAGCAGCAGCACGCGGGTGCCCTGGCCGGGCAGGCTGTCCAGCCGCAGCAAACCACCATTCTGCCGCGCGAAGGAGAGCACGCTGGCCAGCCCGAGCCCGGCCCCCTGGCCCTTCTCCTTGGTGGAGAAGAAAGGCTCCGTGGCGCGCTTCAGCACGTCCGGCGCCATGCCGAAGCCGGTATCGCTCACCGTCAGGCGCAGGAAGCAGCCGGGGCGGGCCTCGGGGAAGCCTTCCAGCGCATCTTCCTCCAGCGTCACGGCCTCGGCGGCCAGGGTCAGCACGCCGCCATCCGGCATGGCGTCCCGCGCATTGACGGCGAGGTTGAGGATCGCGTTCTCCGCCTGCCCGGCCATGAGCTGCAGGCGCGGCAGGCCGCTGCCCAGGACGAGGTTGACCTGCACCTTCTGCCCCACCGCGCGGCGCAGCAGGGGCATCATGTTGTCCAGCAGCAGCTCCGGCGCCACTTCCTCCGGCTTCAGGCGCGGCTGGTGGCCGGCGAAGGCCAGCAGGTGCCGCACCAGGGCGGTGCCGCGCTCGGCGGCATCGCGGATCAGCCAGGCGGAATGGCGGCCGCCGGGGTCATGGGCCAGGTCTTCCTCCAGCATCTCGGCATTGCCGGTGATGACGGCGAGGAGATTGTTGAAGTCATGCGCCACGCTGCCGGTCAGCCGGCCCACCGTCTCCATGCGCTGGCCCTGCTGCATCCGGTGCTGCGCCCGCCGCGCCTCGCTGACATCGCGGAAGAACATCGCCACCCCATCGGCGGCGGGGAAGGCATGCGCCTCGAACCAGCGCTGGTCGGCTTCGAGGGACTGCTCGAAGTGCCGTTCGTGCCCGCGGGAGGCGACAGCCTGGAGATGCTCGAAGATTTCCAGCCCGATCAGCTCGGGAAACAGCGCCCAGATGGAACGGCCGATCACGTCTTCCCGCGCATGGCCCATCATGCGCAGGGCGGCGGCATTGGCATAGGTGAAGCACCAGCCGGCATCGAGCGCCACGAAGCCGTCGCTGACGGCTTCCAGCAGCCGCTCCACCCGCTCCCGCGCGGTGCTGGCTTCCTCGGCGGCGCGATGGGCGGCGGCGATCAGGCCGCGGTTGCGGATGGCGATCTCGGCCAGACGGGCCAACTGCGCCAGCATCGCCTCATCATCCGGCAGGAAGCCGGCGGGATGGCCGGCCACCGCCAGCGCGCCCAGCACGCGCCCCTGTTCGTCCCGCAGCCCGATGCAGGCGCGGGCGGGCAGGCCGCCCTCGGCCGGCCAGAGGCGGGGCAGGGCATCGGCGGCACGGG
>NZ_JACTUZ010000262.1 GCF_014490445.1 Pseudoroseomonas ludipueritiae
TTTCGCCACCGCCGCCGGTGTCCCCACCGCCGCCCGTCTCGCCACCGCCACCGGTGTCCCCGCCGCCATCCGTTTCGCCGCCGCCGCCGGTGTCCCCGCCGCCACCCGTTTCGCCACCGCCACCGGTGTCTCCGCCGCCGCCCGTCTCGCCGCCTCCGCCGGTGTCTCCGCCGCCGCTCCCCCCTGTTGTGGACGACACACCCTCCCCGCATCCCCTCGGCATCGGCGAGGCGTTGCATGGCTTCACACGCGTGTCGGCCGATGTCGTCACGTCGCTGCACTTGGTCTGGGAGGCCGAGCGCATCGTCACCGGCCCTGACCACATGACCCAGATCGCCCTGGCCTCGGGCGAGATGGTTTGGGTGGGGCCGGTCACGCGCATCGCCTTCGCCAATGGCGCCATCGAGTTCTCAGGCTTCTCGGACGCGGCCGAGATCGTGCGCCTGTACCAGACCATCCTGGGCCGGCCGCCCGATCCGGAGGGGCTGGTCAATTGGGTCGACCATATGCAGCACGGCATGTCTCTGGCGCAGGCAGCGGAAGGCTTCTTCGGCAGCCAGGAATTCATCAGCCGCTTTGGTGGCCTGACCAACGAGCAACTGGTGGTGAACCTTTACCGCGAAGCCCTCGGCCGCCAGCCTGACCCGGCGGGCCTCGCCCATCACGTGGCCGCGCTGAATGCCGGGGCCAGCCGCGCGCAGATCATCGCCAATTTCGTGGAAAGCCCCGAGGCCGCCGCGCAATTCGAGGCCAGCCACCCTGGCGGCGTCTGGGTCCGCGACACCGAGGCCACCATTGTCGGCATGGCCTATGACGCGGTGTTCGACCGGACGCCGGATGCCACCGGCCTTCCCTTCTGGACCCAGAAGCTGGCCCATGGCGAGATGTCGATCCGCCAAATGGTGGAGGCCATCGCCAGCAGCGATGAGTTCCAGGCCCGCCATGCGCATGAGGACGATGCGGCCTATGTCGCCTCCATCTACCGCAGCGCGCTGGAGCGGGAGCCGGAGGGCGCTGGCCTCGCCTTCTGGGTAGACCACCTCGCCAGCCACCGCATGGACCGGGTGGATGTGGTGATGCTGATCGGCATCTCGGACGAGCAGAAGGCGCAATTCGCCCATCAGCCGCATGGCGATGCCTTTCTGGGGTGAGGCCGGCACGAAACCTCACGCCGGAAAGACTTGCGACCTATTCGCAAGTCCGGCAGCCTGGGTCCTCCCTTCCCCAGCAGGGAGCATCTGCTGCCATGGCGACACACGGCCTTCCCACCTGGCCCTGGACCGATGTGGAGATCGAAAGCCTGCCACCGCCCGAGGCGCTGCTGCTGGAGTCGATGCGGCGCTGGGCCTGGGCGGCACAATGGGGCATGGCCCCGGCCCAGTCCTGCCGCCCCCCGCTGGTGACCGAGGATGCCGGCGATGCCGCATGGCCGCTGGATGGCCTGCTGCGCGCGAAGGAGGAACCCTTCGCCATCGGCCTGCCGCTGGAGCCGCGCCTGCAAGGAGAGGAGCCCGCCCTGCTGCTGGCTCTCTCCCTGTCCCAGCGCGGGCCGCGGCGGGAAGCCCTGGCGGCCTTCCTGCGCCTGCTGCCCCCGCCCCGTGCCTATGCCGCCATGAGCCATGCCCTGGTGGTCGGCCAGGTGTTCCGCCGCGCCGGGCTGCTGCTGTCCCAGCCGCTGCGCTGAACCGGGCGGGCATGAAAAAGGGGGCCGAAGCCCCCTTCCGTCAGACCTTCTGCACCAGCTGGGCCGGTCCAGGCTGCCAGCTCACCTCGCCAGCGGTGCCGCAGCCATCGCAGACCGGCACCCATTGCGCATGCAGCTTGCCGCAATGTCCGCAACGCCAGCGCGGCTCGGAGGGTGCCGCGGTCGCGGCGCGCAGCCAGCGGGCCTCGGCGGCGCGGGCCACGGCGCTCTCGCCATGCTCCACCTGCTCCAGCTCCACCAGCGCCAGATAAGCGCGGGCATCGGCCGTGCCGTCCTGCACCAGCGCTTCCAGCTCCTGCCGCGCGCGGCCGGTCAGGCTGGCGGCCAGGGCGGTGCGGGCCAGCAGCAGCCGGCTTTCCGGGTGGTTGCGGTTGGACTGCACCAGCGTCTCGGCCATCTTCACCCGCTCCAGCGGGTCGGCCTCATCCGCCAGATAAGCCTGGGCGATATCGGGATGCGGCGCGGCCGCCCAACCCTGTTCCAGCACGCTGCGGGCCTTGCGCTGGCTGCCGACACCGGCCAGCCGCCGGGCATAGGCCACCGCGGCGGGGGAGAAGCCATGGTCGGCCTCGAAGGCCTGGCGCTCCAGCTCGGCGGCCTGGGCGACATCCTTTTCCTGCCGCGCGGCGGCCAGGGCCAGTTGCGCGCGCGGCGCCTTGGGCGCGGCCAGGGCCAGGGCCTCGCGCCAATCCTGCGTGCGCAGCGCCAGGGCGGCGCGTTCCTCGCGCACCCAGGCGGCGCCGGGCTGGGCGGCCTCGGCCTCCCGCGCCAATTGCTGCGCGGCGGGCCAATCCTGCCGCTGGATCGCCTGCCGCAGCAACCCGCGCAGGCCCAGGAACCTGGCGTCGTCACGCGCGGCCAGGGTGCGGAAGGCCTCGGCGGCACCTTCCTCGCTGCCGTTCAGGCGCTCGGCCTCGGCGGAGAGCAGCAGCACCTGCGGCTTGTCGCCCAGCAACTGGCGGGCGCGGCGCACTTCCAGCCGGGCGGTATCGGCGGTGCCGGCGGCGAGCGCCACCAGGGCGCGGGTCAGCGCGGCCTCGCCCTTCTCGCGGTTGCGGGCCTCACGCTTGGCGCGCATGCGGGCCGGCAGCCGGCGCAGGGCGCGCCAGCCGGTCAGCAGCCCGTGCAGCACCAGGAACAGGATGGCCAGCGCCAGCAGCAGGATGGGCAGATCCACATAGATCTCGGCATCGCCGACGCGCACCTGCACGGTGCCGCCCATCCGCATCAGCACCCATGCGACGCCAACCGTGACGACGCAGAGAAGAAGCAGCCAGAGCGCGCGCGCCATCAGCCCTGCCCCTTCGGCGAGACCAGCTCATTCAGCGCGGCGCGGGCGGCCAGCAGGCCACGCGCCTGCCGCAGCCAGCCTTCCATCGGCGCGCGGGTCTTTTCCGGCAGCGCCTCCACCTTCTGCACGGCAGCGGCGATGTCGCCGGCATCCAGTGCCTGGCGGGCGCCTTCCAGCTCGCCGCTCACCGCATCGCCCCAGACGGTCTGGTCGCCGCGGCGGACGGTGACGAGGTTGGAAAGCCGCGTCGCCGCCGCTTCCAGCACGCCCTGGCCCTCGGTCGCGGGCTGGGAGGCCGCGCGGGCGGCGCGGGCCGCATCGTCGAAGGACAGGCGCAGGGAAGCGGCCGTGGGCGGCGCCGCATTGGCATAGGCGGCGAGCGCCGGCGACGGCGT
>NZ_JACTUZ010000263.1 GCF_014490445.1 Pseudoroseomonas ludipueritiae
GCGGCCGAGCGCCCGGCCAATGACTGGTCAGCCAAGCTGGACCCGCGCTCCACCTTCGACACCTTTGTCGTCGGCAAGCCGAATGAATTCGCCCATGCCTGCGCCCGCCGCGTGGCGGAGAAGCCGGCGAGCCCGGGCTTCAACCCGCTGTTCCTGTATGGCGGCGTCGGCCTGGGCAAGACGCATCTGATGCATGCCGTCGCCTGGGCCATCCAGAATGGCGAGGGCGGCGTCGAGCGCCACGTGACCTACATGTCGGCCGAGACCTTCATGTACCGGTTCATCAACGCGCTGCGGAACCAGTCCACCATGCAGTTCAAGGAATCGCTGCGCTCCGTCGATGTGCTGATGATCGACGACCTGCAGTTCCTGATCGGCAAGGACAATACGCAGGAAGAATTCTTCCACACCTTCAATGCGCTGGTGGATGCCGGCAAGCAAATCGTGGTTTCCGCCGACAAGTCGCCTTCCGACCTGTCCGGCCTGGAGGACCGACTGCGCACGCGCCTTGGCTGCGGCATGGTGGCCGATATCCACGCCACCACCTACGAGCTGCGCATTTCCATTCTTCAGGCCAAGGCCCAGACGGCCGAGGTCGAGGTGCCCAGCCGGGTGCTCGAGTTCCTGGCGCACAAGATCACCAGCAACGTCCGGGAGCTGGAAGGCGCCCTGAACCGCCTGATCGCCCATGCGAACCTGTTTGGCCGCCCGGTGACGCTGGAGAGCGCCCAGGAAGTCCTGCACGACATCCTGCGCGCCCATGACCGCCGCGTGACGATCGAGGAGATCCAGCGCAAGGTCGCCGAGCACTACAATATCCGCCTGACCGACATGTCCTCCGCCCGCCGCGCCCGCAACGTGGCGCGCCCGCGGCAGGTGGCCATGTACCTGGCCAAGCAGCTCACCTCCCGCTCCCTGCCCGAGATCGGCCGCCGCTTCGGCAACCGCGACCACACCACGGTCATGCATGCCGTCTCCCGCGTCGCCGAGCTGATGCAGGCCGATGTCTCCTTCGCCGAGGATGTCGAGCTGCTGCGGCGGATGCTGGAAACCTGAAGCGCCTGGGGGCTCCGCCCCCGGTCCCCCGCCCGGGTGGAAAGTCCACCCCGGCCCCCCCCTTCGAGTTTATGCCCCATTGATGGCGGGGCCTGGGGTGACACTGTCACCCCAGCAGGGGTTCCAAGGGGGCGGCGCCCCCTTGGCCGCCCTCCCCGCAGACAGGGCACCCTCACCTCTGCTATAGCCAGCCCGTTATCCAGCGGCTTCCCCCCGGGCCTCTGGTGGATCAGGACGGATCTTTGCGCCCATGCGCTTCCCGGGGGTTTTCGCTCTTCTCGCCTTGCTGCTGCTCACCGCCTGTGGCGGCGGGCGGGCTGTCACCGGTGCCGGCGGCTTCATGTGGTGCGTGCCCTATGCCCGCGCGGAATCCGGCATCCAGCTCTCGGGCGATGCCTGGGAATGGTGGGATGCCGCCGCCGGCCGCTATGCCCGGGGCGAGACGCCGCGGCCCGGCAGTGTCCTGGTGCTGCGCCGCACCTCCCGGCTGCGGGACGGGCATCTCTCGGTGGTCAGCCGTGTGGTGTCCTCGCGCGAGATCCGGGTGAACCATGCCAATTGGGCGAATGGCTCCGCCAAGGGCCGCATCACGCTAGACCAGCCGGTGGTCGATGTCTCTCCCGGCAATGACTGGTCGCTGGTGCGGGTCTGGTATCCGCCGGTGAACAACCTGGGCGCCAGCAGCTATCCCGCCGCCGGCTTCATCCATCGCCAGCCGCTGATGGCGGCCCGCTAGCGCGGCAAGGCTGCTCCGCCACGCGGCGTCTGGACGGAGCCGGGCGGCCATGCTCAATCCCGTTGCAAGCCCGCACGGAGAAGAACAACCGTCATGCTGCACCGCCGTTCCCTTCTGGCGCTCGGCGCCGCCGCTGCCCTGCCCGGGGCGGCGCTGGCGCAAGGCTCCGATGCCGCCGGCCAATGGCCCGACCGCCCCCTGCGGATGGTGGTGCCCTTCCCGCCCGGCTCCACGCCGGACATCGTGGCCCGCATCATCGCGCAGCATTACACGGCGGTGCTGGGTCAGCCCTGCGTGGCGGATAACCGCGTCGGCGCCGGCGGCAACCTGGGCACCGATGCCGTGGCCAAGGCGACGGATGGGCATACCATCGGCCTGACCATCAACGGCCCGCTCTCCACCGCGCCCGCCCTCTACCCCAGCCTGCCCTACGACCCGCAGAAGGATCTGGCGCCGGTCTCGTTGGTGGCCCGCGCCGGGCAGGTGCTGGTGGTGCACCCCTCCGTGCCGGCGAAGACGCTGGAGGAATTCATCGCCTATGGCCGCGCCAACCCGCAGGCGCTGACCTTCGGCTCCGTCGGTGCCGGCTCCGGCGGTCATCTGGCCATGGAGGACCTGAAGGCGCGCGGCGGCTTCCAGGCGGAGCACGTGCCCTATCGCGGCTTCCCGCAGGCGGTGCTGGACCTGGTGGCCGGGCGCATCAGCGCGGTCTTCCTGACCATCGCCGGCATCCTGCCGCAGATCCGCGAGGGCCAGGTGCGCCCGCTGGTGGTCACCACCGAGGCCCGCCTGCCGCAGATCCCGGAGGTGCCGACACTGGCCGAGGCCGGCTTCCCCGGCGCCGCCTCCTATGCCTGGAACGCGCTGGTGGCCCCGGCCAGCATGCCGGCCGACCGCATCGCCCTGCTGGCGCGCGAGGCCAAGGTGGCGCTGACGGCACCCCAGGGCCAGAAGGCGCTGGGGACCGCCGGATTCGAGGTGGTGGGCAGCACCCCCGCCGAATGCGCCGCCTTTATCCAGGCCGAGACCGCGCGCTGGGGCGCGCTGATCAAGCGGCTGGGCATCACGGCGGAATAAGGCACCGCCAGAGCCGCCCGGGTAAAAACGAATCGGCCACCGGTTGTTTCCGGTGCCGATTCGGGCCATCTGCCCTTTGCACGGGGGGCGCCGGGACAGTAGTGTGGTCCTCGTAGCACGAATGCGCGCGCGGGATGCGGGGGCAGGAATCCCCTCAGCCGCGACGCCCAACTGGATCGAGGCTTGGCATGGGTTCCTTCAGCATCTGGCACTGGATGGTCGTGCTGCTCGTGGTGCTGCTGCTCTTCGGCGGCGGCAGCAAGATCAGCGGCCTGATGGGCGACTTCGCGAAGGGCATCAAGTCCTTCAAGAAGAACATGAACGAAAGCGACGACGCGTCGATGGCCGCCGAGGCCACTCCGCCGACGACGCCGGCCGGCAACCTGCAGGGTCCGACCACGGTGCCGCCGACGCAGGCCGCCCCGCAGCAGACCACCAACCGCCCGGCCGCCTGAGGCCCGCGCGGGGCACCCGCCCCGCG
>NZ_JACTUZ010000264.1 GCF_014490445.1 Pseudoroseomonas ludipueritiae
CTGGCGGCGGTGGAGGCGCAGCTCGCCGCCTGCCCGCCCGCCGGGACGCCGAGCGGCGAGGCGGCGCAGGCTTTCGCCCGCACCCTGCTGGATGGGCGCGAGGCGGCGCTGACCACGCCCGAACCGCTGCTGGAACTCTTTCCCGCCGCCCTGGCTGCGGCGGCGGATGACCAAACGCGCCTCGCGCTCTGCGTTGCGCGGGCCGGGCTGGTGGCGCATGGGCTGTCACTGGCGCATACCCATGTGCGGCTGAATGCCTCCCAGCTGCACAATGCCGCCCGGCTGCGCGCCCCCGCCCTGGCCGGCGGGCCGGAGGACCCGGCGCGGCGGCGGCACCTCTTCGCCGCCATCGACACGGCGCTGGAGGAAGCGCGGGCCGAGCCGGTGGACACCGGCGGGCTGATGGCGGAGCGGGCCAGCGCCGCGCGGCTGATGATGACGGTGGCGCAGATCACCAAGCATATCGACGCCAGCCAGCCCATCCGCTTCCTGATCGCCGAGACCGAAAGCGGTTTTACCCTTCTGGCCGCGCTGCTGCTGGCCAAGCTGGCGGGGGTCGAGGAGCGGATCGAAATCTCCCCGCTCTTCGAGACGGCGGAGGCGCTGGAGCAGCGCGGCGAGCGGGTGGTGGAGGAGGCGCTCCGCTCCCCGCATTTCCGCGCCTATCTGCGGCGGGTCGGGCGGCTCTGCCTGCAATTCGGCTATTCGGATTCCGGCCGCTACATCGGCCAGGTCGCCGCCACGCATCTGATCGAGCGGCTGAAGCTGCGGGTGGCGGACCTGCTGGAACGCTACGACCTCAGCGGCCTGGAAGTGGTGCTCTTCGACACGCATGGCGAGGGCCTGGGGCGCGGCGGCCATCCGGACGGGCTGGATGCGCGCTTCGACTACCTGGACCCGCCGGCGGTGCGCGCCGCCTTTGCCCGCCGGGGCATCCCGGTGCGGCTGGAAACCGCCTTCCAGGGCGGCGACGGCTACCTGCTTTTCGGCACCCCGGCCCTGGCGCAGGCCACGGTGGCGCGCATCGCCGAACATGCCTTCGCGCCGCTGCCGGAAGGCGAGCCGGACCTTGTTTATGCCGAAGGCGGCTTCGCGGCCGACCTTTTCGCCGGCGCCCGCGCCGCCTTCAACGGGCTGGTGGAGGACCCGGGCTATGCCGCCATGCTGGGCGCCTTCGGCCCGGCGCTGCTGGACCGCACCGGCTCCCGCCCCGTCCGGCGGCAGAGCGATACCGGCGGCCCCGCCACCATCCGCCACCCGCGCGAGTTGCGCGCCATCCCCAACAACGCGGTGCTGCAGCAGCTCGGCTTCCCCGCCAATCTCATGCACGGGCTGGGCCGCGGCGCGGCGCGGGAGCCGGAGGCCTTCCACGAGCTGCTCCGCCGCTCCCCACGCTTCTCCAATGCCATGGCTTTTGCCCGTGCCGGGCTGGAACTCTCGGATGCCGATGTGCTGCGCGGCTATGTCGCCAGCCTGGACCCCGGCACCTGGCTGGACCGCGCCGCCCATACCCGCCGCCCTGGCCGCCCTGCCGCGCTGCTGGCCGTGGCCCGCGCGCTGGAGGAGCTGGCGCTGGGCGATGCCGCGCGCGGGGTCTTCCGCCGGCTGCGGGCGGATGACCTGGCGCTGCGCGCCGCCTGGCCCGGCACCGCCCCGGCCATGAGCGACCGGCTCTTCGCCCTGCATGCGCTGCGGCTCTGCCTGATCCACCGCATCTGGCTGCTGGCTGTGGCGGTGCCGGAATTCTCCCCCCGCCACGGCATCACGCGGGAGGGGCTGGTGCACCGGCTGCTGCGGCTGGATGTGGAGGATGCGGTGGACCTGTTGGACCAGGTCTTCCCCGCCGCGCCGCCGCCGGAGGAAGCGCTCGATTTCTTTGAGCCGCCCTCCCCCCGCCATGGCGGCTATGGGCGGGAACAGCAGGAGATCCTGCGGCCGCTGCGGGCAGCCTTCGCGCTGGTGCGGGAGATCAGCGCCGTGGTGTCGCTGGAATGCGGCGCCTTCGGCTAAGGGCGGTGCCTAAGCCCTCCGGCCATGCGGCATGCCGGGCTGAATCCGGCGCCGCCCGGTGGAGAGCCGCCCCCTGCCGATGATGCTGGACGCCCCCGGCGCTCCTTCGGCATCCTCCCTGGCAGGCCGGGCGGACCGGTAGGGAAGAACGACCATGAAGGCTCATCGCCGTGCCCTGCTGACGGGGCTGCTCGCCACACCGTTCCTGGCCCGTGCCCAAGGCGTGCCGCAGCCGTTGGAGCGGTTGCGGGAGCCCGGCCCGGTGGTGCTGACGGACCAGCAACTGGCCCAGCGCTTCACCGCCTCCCCCGCCCCCGCCGGGCCGCCGGGGCAATGGGAGGCGCGGGCCAACCTGCCCCTCCCACGCTCCGAAATGGCCTGGGCCACCGCCGCGCGGGGGCGGATGCATGTGATCGGCGGCTATGGCGAGCAGCGGGTGAACCGCCCTTATCACCATGTCTATGACCCCGATGCCGATGCCTGGGAGATCGCGCCGCCGCTGCCGCTGGGCGCCAACCATGTCGCCGTCGCCGCCACAGAGGACACGGTCTATGCCTTCGGCGGCTTCGTGCAGCAGAACCGCGACCCGCACCGGGAAGCCTTCGCCTTCGACCTGAGCAGCAAGAGCTGGCGCTCCCTGGCGCCGCTGCCGCGGGCGCGCGGCGCGGCGGGCCTGGCCATCGTGGATGGCATGCTGCACCTGATCGGCGGCGCCCAGGGCAATGCCGACCGCCACAGCATCTCCTGGCACGAGGTCTATGACCCCCGCGCCGACAAGTGGGAGGCGCGGCCGGACATGCCCGGCTTCCCGCTGGACCATAAGGGCGTGGTGGTGGTGGATGGGCGCATCCATGTCATCGGCGGGCGGATCAACACCTTCGCCACCAATGTGGGCCACCACCGCGTCTATCTCCCCGCCAGCGGCAAATGGGAGGACCGCACGCCGATGCCGACGCCGCGCTCCGGCCACGGGGCGGTGCTGCTGGCCGGGCGCATCTGGTGCATGGGGGGCGAGGAAACCAACAAGGTCTTCGGCCAGATGGAAAGCTACGACCCCGCCACGGATTCCTGGACCAGCCATGCCCCCATGCTGACGCCGCGCCATGGCCTGGGCGCCGCCGTGCTGGGCAACCGCATCCATGTGGCCGGCGGTGGCGTGGTCTTCGGCGGCGGCATCCAGTCCTCCATCCATGAAGCCTTCACCCCGGCCTGAGTCCCTGCCGCGCCGGGGCGCCCTGCTGCTGGCGGGCGGTGGCCTAGCGGCGGGGGCGGCCTGGCTGGCCTGGCCTCGCGAGGCGGCGCCGGGCTTCGG
>NZ_JACTUZ010000265.1 GCF_014490445.1 Pseudoroseomonas ludipueritiae
CTCTGGCTGCGCCGCCGCCGGCCGCTGCTGCGCCCGGCGTTGTTCGGCCTCGCCGCGCTCAGCGTCGCCGCCGTCTGCGGCGCCGGCATCGCGGCGCTGGAACCCGCCGGCCGCTTCTCCTGGCTGAACGAGGGCGTCGCCGAGATCGGCGCCGGCTTTGGCCTGACGGTGCAGGAGATCGTGGTGCGCGGGCAGCAGAACACGCCCAAGGAACTGATCCGCGCCGCCATTGGCATCCGCAATGGCGAGCCGCTGCTGGCCTTTTCGCCGGAAGCGGCGCGGCAGCGGCTGGAAAGCATTGCCTGGATCGAGAGCGCGGAAGTGCAGCGCAACCTTTCCGGCAATATCCTGGTGGTGGTGCATGAGCGGCGGCCCTTCGCCATCTGGCAGCACAACAACGACTTCGCGGTGGTGGACCGCGAGGGCCGCGTGGTTTCCGCCGATACGCTGGATGCCTTCGGCCCGCTGCCGCTGCTAGTGGGCGAAGGCGCGCACAAGAATGGCGCCGCCGTCTACGATGAGTTGAAGAAGGCGCCGGAGGTGCTTGCCCGCATACAGGCGCTGGTTTATGTCAGCCAGCGCCGTTGGAACCTGCGGCTGCACAACGGCACCGACATTCTGCTGCCCGAGGGGCACGAGAATGCTGCCATCGCGCGGCTGGCCGAGCTGCAGAAGGCGCAGTCGCTGCTGGACCGGCCGGTGGTGGCCATCGACATGCGGCTGCCGGACCGGCTGGTGGTGCGCCAGCATCCGCAGCCCGAGCAGCCCGTCACCACCACGCGCGGACGAGGCCGAGGATGAGCCGCATCGCCCGCCTTTCCCCCGCCGAGACACCGCTGCTGAAGCGCAAGCGCGCGCGCAGCGGGCCTTATGGCGTGCTGGATATCGGCAGCTCCAAGGTGGTCTGCCTGATCGGACGGGTGGAAAGCGACGGACGTCCGCGCGTGCTCGGCTATGGCTGGCAGCGCTCGCGCGGCGTCAAGGGCGGCAATATCGTCGACCTGCAGGAAGCCGAGCATTCCATCCGCGCGGCCGTTGCGCAGGCGGAGGAGATGGCGGACCTGAAGCTCTCGGGCGCCATCGTCAATCTCTCCTGCGGCCAGCCATCCTCGCGCGTGATGAACCTGCAATGGCCGATCGGCGGCCGCGCTGTCACGGAGGCCGACCTGCGCGCGGTGCTGGGCGAAGGCCGCCGCCGCTCGCAGGAGGAAGGGCGCGAGACGGTGCATGCCGCCACGCTCGGCTTCACCATCGATTCCACGCCGGGTGTCGAAGACCCGCGTGGCATGATGTGCGAGATGCTGGGCGTGAAGCTGCATCTGGTGGATGCGGCCTCCGCGGCGCTGCGCAACCTCGGCCTCTGCCTCGCCGGTTGTGACCTGGAGGTGGAGGAACTGGTGAGCGCGCCCTTCGCCGCCGCGCTTTCCGTTCTTGTCGAGGATGAGAAGCAGCTTGGCGCCACCGTCATCGATATGGGCGGCGGCACCACCGGCATCGCCGTCTATGGCGACGGGCACCTGCTGCACACCGCGCAGCTTCCGGTGGGCGGCTGGCAGGTGACGAATGACCTGGCGCGCGGCCTGACCACGCCACTTGGCCATGCGGAGCGCATGAAGACGCTGCATGGTTCCTGCATGGAAGGCGGCAACGACCAGAAGGAGATGCTGTCCGTGCCGCAGGTCGGTGAGGATGACGACCATCTGGTGCAGGTCTCGCGCGCCACGATGGTCGGCATCATCAGGCCGCGGTTGGAAGAAACGCTGGAACTGGTGCGCGACCGCCTGGAAAGCGCGCTGGTCGGCAGTGAATCGGGTGCGCGCGTGGTCTTGACCGGCGGTGCCAGCCAATTGGTTGGCGTGCGCGATCTCGCTGCGCGCATCCTCGACAAACCCGTGCGGATCGGCAGGCCGCAACCCGTGCAGGGGCTGCCGGATTCTGCACTTGGTCCCGATTTCGCCACCACCCTGGGGCTGCTGCACTGGGGTGCTGGCGAGGGTCGCCCGTTGCTCGATCTGGACCCCGGTCCGGAACGCGGAAACGGTCGATTTATTCGTTTCGTCAACTGGCTTCGAGACCGCGTCTGATGCATTCTGAACGCGCGCCGATTCGTCGCCTGAACACAGCCGCTGGCCACGCCCAAGGAGACTTGCTGTCATGACGCTGAACCTGACCATCCCGCGCCAGCAGCACACGGATTTCAGCCCACGAATTACCGTCGTGGGTGTTGGCGGCGCAGGCTGCAACGCCGTCAACAACATGATCGCCATGGGCCTCGACGGCGTCGAGTTCCTGGTGGCCAATACCGACGCGCAGGCGCTGGTGCACAGCCGCGCCGAGCGCCGCGTGCAGCTTGGCCCGCATCTGACGCAGGGCCTGGGCGCCGGCGCCAAGCCGGAGATCGGGCGCGCGGCGGCCGAGGAAGCGACCGAGGACCTGGCGCGGCATCTCGAAGGCATGCACATGGTGTTCATCACCTGCGGCATGGGCGGCGGCACGGGCACCGGCGCGGCGCCGGTTATCGCGCGCATGGCGCGTGAGCGTGGCATCCTGACGCTGGGCGTGGTGACGAAGCCCTTCGACTTCGAAGGCCCGAAGCGCCGCCGCGCGGCGGAAGCCGGCCTCGACGACCTGCAGTCCTATGTGGACACGCTGATCGTCATCCCGAACCAGAACCTGTTCCGCAAGGCGAATGAGCGCACCACTTTCGCCGAAGCCTTCAAGATGGCGGACGACGTGCTCTACATGGGCGTGCGCGGCGTCACTGACCTGATGGTCAATCCGGGCCTGGTGAACCTCGACTTCGCCGATATCCGCACCGTGATGGCGGAGATGGGCAAGGCGATGATGGGCACCGGCGAGGGCGAGGGCGAGGACCGCGCGGTGAAGGCGGCCGAGGCCGCGATCAGCAACCCGCTGCTGGAGGACACCTCCATGCTCGGCGCCAAGGGCGTGCTGATCAACATCACCGGCGGCTACGACATGACGCTGTTCGAGGTGGATGCCGCGGCCAACCGCATCCGCTCCGAGGTGGACGAGGATGCCAACATCATCTTCGGCTCCTCCGTCGATGAGGACATGAACGGCCGCCTCCGCGTCTCGGTGGTCGCCACCGGTATAGACGCTGTGCAGGAGATGCCGGCGGCCGAGCGGCCGAAGCTGGTGGCCATGGGTGGCGGCGCCGGCCCGGTGAACGCGGTCTCCAACACCGGCATCGCGCCGCAGCAGCCGGGCCAGCCGCGTGGCGTGATGGGTGCGCCGGTGGCGCCGCGCGCCATGATGCCGCAGCAGGGCGCGCCGGTGGGTGGCCCCGTGCGCGTCGG
>NZ_JACTUZ010000266.1 GCF_014490445.1 Pseudoroseomonas ludipueritiae
GTGGCCCGCATGCCGCTGCCGGAGCGCCCGGGCGCCCTGGCCTGGCTGCGCCCGCTGCTGCCCTTTGGCGGCGGCGCCCTGGCGGCGCTGCTGGCCTGCGGCCTTTGGCTGACCTTCGCCCCTTTCTCCGGGGCACCCGACTTCAGCGCGCCGCGCCAGATCGCGATGATCGAGAGCACCGAGTGACATCTTCTTCCACAAAGCTGATCCTGAAGGCGGCGTTGGGCGCGTCGCTGGCCCTGAACCTTATCTTCGGCGCGCTGCTGTTCTGGCCCGATATGGGCCGGCCGCATGGCGTGCGGGGCCTGCAGGCACGGATGGAACGCGTGCTCGGTCCCGAGGACCGCGCCACCTTCCACCGTGTGATGGAGGAAAGCCGCCCGCGCTGGGAGCAGCTGCGGCGCGACATGCGGCAGGCCCGGCCTCAGGTGGGCCGCGCCATCGGGGCTGAGCCCTTCTCCGAGGAAGCCCTGCGCGCCGCCATGGCCGAGGGGCGGCAGCGCTGGGTGGCCTTCAGCGAAGCGTATGAGGAGAGCCTGGCCCGGGCCACCGCCGCGATTTCGCCAGAAGGCCGGCGCAGGCTGCTGGCCGACATGCCCGAGAACCGCGAATGACCGCCGCCGTCCGCCTGCCGGCCGCCGGCTTCCTGGCCCTGCTGGCCCTCACCGGCTGCGCCATCCGGCCCGAGGCCACCCAGTCCGGCCTCACCCTGCCCGGCAGCTTCCGCGACGCCGCCGCGCAGCAGCCGGCCCAATGGCCGGACCCCGACTGGTGGCGCGGCTTCAATGCTCCGGAGCTGGACCGGCTGATGGAGGAAGCCAGCCAGGGCGCCTTCGACATCGCCGTCGCCGCCGCGCGGGTGCGGCAAGCCGATGCCCAGGCCCGCATCGCTGGCGCCGCGCTGCTGCCGACCGTCACCGGCGGGGCCGATGCCGCGCGGCGCCAGACCGGCGGCGGCAACCGGCGCACGACCTCCTATGACCTTAGCCTCTCGGCCAGCTACGAGGTGGATTTCTGGGGCCTGAACCGCAACACGGCGGCGGCGGCGCGCCTTTCCGCCCAGGCCAGCCGCTTCGATGCCGCCACGGTGATGCTGACCACCCAGGCCAGCGTCGCCAATACCTATTTCGACATCCTGACCACGCGCGAACAGCTGCGGGTGCAGGAAGAGAACCTGGAGGCCGCGCGACGCATCCTCACCGTCATCCGCTCCCAGGTCGCGGCGGGGGTGGCCACCGGGCTGGACCTGGCCCAGCAGGAAACCGTGGTGGCGCAGCAGGAAGCCCAGCTTCCTTCCCTGCGGCAGAGCATCGCCCAGAGCATCAATGCCCTGGCCGTGCTGGTTGGCCGCCCGCCGGAGGCGGTGGATGTGCTGCCGGGCGGGCTGGAGGCGCTGCGCGTGCCCGCCCCCTCGCCCGGCCTGCCCGGGGAGCTGCTGGCGCGCCGCCCCGATGTCTGGTCGGCGGAAGCCAGCCTCGCCGCCGCCAATGCCGATGTCGCCGCCGCCCGCGCGGCGCTGCTGCCCAGCATCACGCTCTCGGCCCAGGGGGGTTTCAGCAGCCTCGTGCTCGGCACGCTGCTGCGGCCGGAGGCGCAGTTCTGGTCTCTGGCCAGCAGCGTGACGCAGACCATCTTCGACAACGGGGCCCGGCAGGGCCGGGTGGAGCTGAGCCGCGCTCAGCAGGAGGAGCTGGTGGTGGAATACCGCCGCGCCATTGTCGCCGCGCTCAGCGACGTGGAGGATGCCCTGGTGGCGCTGCGAGAGACCACGGCGCAGGAAGATCTGCGGCGGGAAGCCGCCAGCCGCGCCCAGCGCGCTTCCGACATCGCCGAGGCGCAGCTTCGCGCCGGCACCATCAACCTGATCACGCTGCTGAACACCCAGCAGACGCTCTATTCGGCCCGCAACCAGCTGGTGCAGGCGCGGCTGCAGCGCCTCCAGGCCGCTGTGGGCCTGTTCCGCGCCCTGGGCGGCGGCTGGCAGCCCGGCCTGGCCGCGCGGTTCTGATCTTTCCGCGAGGAAGCCTCATGTCTCGTTTTTTCCGTTTCCTCGTGATGCTGCTGGTGCTGGCCGCCGTGCTGGCGGGCGGCTGGTGGTGGTGGCAGCAGCGCTCCGCGGCGCAGGAGGCTGGCAACAGCGCCCCTGCCGCCGCCGCGGGCGGCGCGCGGCGCGGCAGCCGTGGCGCTGGTGGGCCACCCGGCATGGCCATTCCCGTCACCATGACCACCGCCGAGAAGCGCGACCTGCCCCTGACGCTGGATGCGCTGGGCACCGTCTCCGCCCTGGCCAGCGTGGTGGTGCGGCCGCAGGTGGAAGGCCAGCTGATGGAACTGCTGTTCCAGGAAGGGCAGGAGGTGAAGGCCGGCGACATCCTGGCCCGCATCGACGACCGCACCTACCGCGCCGCCCTGGCCCAGGCCGAGGCCAAGAAGACCTACGACGCCGCGCAGCTCGCCAATGCCAAGGTGGACCTAGCGCGCTACCAGCAGCTCCTCTCCGCCAGCGGCGTGACGCGGCAGCAGGTGGATACCCAGCGCGCCCAGGTGGCGATGTTCGAGGCGCAGGTGCAGCAGGACCAGGCCGCCATCGACAGCGCCAGGACGCAGCTCGACTATACCGTGATCCGCTCGCCCATCGATGGGCGTGTAGGCTTGC
Organism: Pseudoroseomonas ludipueritiae; assembly: GCF_014490445.1. GTDB lineage: Bacteria > Pseudomonadota > Alphaproteobacteria > Acetobacterales > Acetobacteraceae > Pseudoroseomonas > Pseudoroseomonas ludipueritiae. Next base: position 2,657 of record NZ_JACTUZ010000266.1, read on the forward strand.
GGCAGGTTGATACCGGCAACATCGTCCGCTCCTCCGACACCAATGGCATTGTCACGGTCACGCAACTGCGGCCCATTGCCGCCACCTTCAGCCTGCCGCAGCAGGAATTGCCGCGGCTGCTGCGCGCCATGGCCGCCGGGCCGGTGCCGGTGGACAGCATCCCCGCCCAGGCCAGCGAGCCGGTGGAGCGCGGCACCGTGCTCACCGTGGACAATGCCGTGGATGCCGCGACCGGCACCGTGCGCGTCAAGGCCACCTTCCCGAATGACAGCGGGCGGCTCTGGCCCGGCGCCTTTGTCAACCTGCGCATCCGCATGGAAGTGATCCAGGACGCGCTGGTGGTGCCGCTGGTGGCGGTGCAGCAGGGCCCGCGCGGCGCCTATACCTTCGTGGTGAAGCCGGACAACACGGTGGACATGCGTGACGTGGTGCTCGGCGCCGTGACGCAGAGCGAGGCGGCGGTGCGCCAGGGCCTGGCGGAGGGCGAGCAGGTGGTGACCTCCGGCGCGCTGCGGCTGAATGCCGGCAGCCGTGTCACCCCGGCCGAGCCGCAGGCGGCGCCCCCCCGCGCCGCCCCC
>NZ_JACTUZ010000267.1 GCF_014490445.1 Pseudoroseomonas ludipueritiae
GGCCTCGCCGCCGCCATCGCCGCCCGCCAGCAGGCCGCCGAGGCGCAACTGCTGCAGGATCGCCGCGATGGCGCATCGCCGCTGCTGCTGGCCAGCGGGCTGGAGGCCGGCACCGCCGAACGGTTGCGCGCGGCGCTGGATGCCGCCGCCGCGCGCCACGTGCCTCAATAGGGCAGCACGCGGTCCATGAGCTGTTGCCCCCAGCGCGGCCGCAGCATGTCGGAAGAGGTGCCGCGCCCGCCATAGGAAATGCGCGCCTCGGCGATCTTCTCGGACGCGATGCGGTTGTTCGGGCGGATATCCTCCGGCCGCACCAGCCCGCGCAGCTGCAATTCCCGCAACTCGTCATTGACGCGGATTTCCTGCGAGCCGGCGATCTCCAGGTTGCCGCTGGCCAGCACGCGCACCACGGTGGCCGCCACCTGCAGGCGGATCTTCTCGTTGCGCCGCACCTTGCCCTCACCGCTGGCGGTGCTGCCGCCACCGACGCTGAGCGCCGGGTCGGTGCTGCCGCCGAAGGCGCGGGACAGATAGCCCTGCAGGCCGAAAAGCGCCGGCACCTTCAGGCTCTGCGTGCTGTCGCGATCGAGATCGGTCTTGTTGTCGAACTGCGCGCTGTCGTCGATCTCGATCTCCACCGTCAGCAGGTCGCCCACGGTGCGGGCGCGCTGGTCGCGGAAGAAGGTGCGGCTGCCTGGCCGCCAAAGGGAGCCGAAGGCGGTGGGCCCGGTGCCCTCCAGCCTCGGCCGTGCCGCCACGGCCAGCGGGCTATCCGCTTCCGTGGCGGGCGGAATGGCACCCAGCGAGCCAGGCGCCGAGAAGGGCGGTGGCTGCTGGATATGGCCGAAGCTGTCACAGGCCGCGAGGCCGAGCAACAGCAGCGTGGCACCCCATGGTCGCCTGGTGGTCATGCCCGGTCCCCCGCAGAAATTTTTTGCATGGCTCATGGCAGGCCACGGATCTCGGCGGTGCCCTCGGCCACCACCTGGGCGCGGATGGTGCGGCCGCTGCCGGGATTATGGACGCGGATCTCACGGCCCAGCGGCCCGTCCTCCAGTGCCTTGCCGCGCATTTCCAGCGACATGCCGCCGGCCTTCCAGAAGACCCGCACGGGTTCGCTGGCATGCACCAGCGCCTGTTCGCCAATGGCCTGCTGCGAGATGGCGGTGCCGGCGCGGATGCGGCGCTTCACCTCCTGCCCGACGATATCCTGGCTGCTTTCGATGAAGCCAGGGCTGTCCCGGCGCGGCTCCGCCGGGTCGATATCCTGCGGCCGCAGCAGGTCGCCCGGCTGCAGGTCGCGCGTGGCGTGCCAGACCTCGCGGGAATCCGCTGGCGGGATGTGGCAGAGCGAGGCCACCAGCAGCGCGGCACCAATGGGCAAGTTGCGCATGGCTCGTCTCCGTCAGCGCACGTTGTTGGCGGTCTGCATCATCTGGTCGCTGGCCTCGATGACCTTGGAATTCATCTCATAGGCCCGCTGCGCCTGGATCAGCTGCGTGATCTCCTGCACCACATTGACGTTGGAGGCTTCGAGGTAACTCTGCCGAACCTTGCCATAGCCTTCATCGGAGGGCAGGCCGCGATTGGGCTGGCCGGAAGCCTCGGTTTCCAGGAACTTGTTGCCGCCCGTCGCCTCCAGCCCCGCTTCATTGGCGAAGAGATAAAGCGCGATGCGGCCGGCATTCTGCTGCCGGCCATTGGCCTCGGTGACAATCACCTCGCCAGCCTGGTTGATGGTGACGTCCTTGGCATCCTGCGGCACATTGATCGCGGGCTCCAACGGATAGCCTTCGGTGGTGACGATCTGCCCCTCGGGCGAGAGCTTGAAGGAACCGTCGCGGGTATAGGCCACGGTGCCATCCGGCAGGGTGATGCCGAAATAGCCGCGTCCCTCCAGCGCCATGTCGTATTTATTGCCCGTCTCGGTCAGCGTGCCCTGGATGGTGATGCGGTTCACGGCAGATGAGCGCGTGCCGAGGCCGATCTGCGTGCCCACCGGCAGCACCGTGCCCGCCTCGGAGGAGGAGGAGCCGACGCGTTCGGAGGATTGGTAGATCAGGTCCTGGAACTCCGCCTTGCGGCGGGAGAAGGCGGTGGTCGAGACATTGGCGATGTTGTTGGCGATGACCTCGACATTGCTCTGCTGGGCCTGCATGCCGGTGGCCGCGATGCTCATGGCGCGCATGGTGGTTTCTCCTTCCTGTGGCTCAGTTCGGGCGCCCCAGCGCCTCGATCATCTTGCGGATTCGGCTGTCGTCATCAGCGACGATGCGCTGCACGTTCTCATAGGCCCGTTGCAGCGCAGTAAGATTGGCGATCTCGGCGATGGGCTGCACGGTGGAGGATTCGAGCGCCCCCTGCACCAGCCGCACCTCGCGCGATCCCGGCTCCACCGGGCGCAGATCCGCCTGCGGGATTTCCAGCAACCCGTCGCCGCCCTTGCGAATGGCGCGCGCGTCGCCAGGCTGGAAAAGACCAAGCCGCCCGACCTGCTCGGCACGGCCATCCGTTGTCGCCAGCACGGTGCCATCGGCGCGGATCTCGGCGCCCGAAAAGCGTTCCGGCATCATCAGATGGCCACCACCCTCGTCCAGCACGGGGCGCCCGGCGGTATCCACCAGAGTATTGTCCGGCGCCACGCGCAGCCTGCCGTCGCGGGTATAGCCGCGCCCGGCATTGCCCGGCCGCTCCACCGCCAGGAAGGCATTGCCGTCGATCGCCACATCCAGCGGGTTGCCCGTGGCGGCGATGGCGCCGGCGCGGGTGTCCACATAGGTGGCGCGGTCCTGCACAAAGGCGACCTCGCGCCCGGGAACATCGAGCCGGCTGACATGCGACTGGAAGAGCATCCGGTCGCCGCGATAGGCGGTGGTGCTGGCATTGGCGACATTATTGGCCACCACGTCCAACTGCTGGCGGAGCGCCATCTGGCCGGAAAGGCCGACGATGCTGGGGCCTTCCATCTCAGATCCCCTTGTCCTGGGTGGCTGGCGGCAGCAGCGCCTCGATCTGCCGGCTGCGCTCGATGGCCTCGCGCACGCCGTTGATGCCGCTGCCCGATGGCGGCGCCGAGGCATTGAGGCGCAGCATGGCGGCACTGGCGCCCTCGGGCGCCAGCAATTCCGCCGGCACCTCGGCGCGGCCCTGCGCCAGGGTGGCGGCGCTGGCCAGCCGGGCGGTGGCATCGG
>NZ_JACTUZ010000268.1 GCF_014490445.1 Pseudoroseomonas ludipueritiae
GGCGGGCGGGGCAGGGGGCGCTGTGGCTTCCGGAGCGGGTGGTGGCGTCGCGTCCCCCAGCAGCGCGTCCAGCGCCGCCATGGCGGCGGCCGGGGCCGGGGTGGCGGCGTCGGAGGCCAGGGCGGCCACATAGCCCTCGATGCCGTCCAGTCCGACCTGCACACCGGCCGCCACGCGGGCATCCAGCGCCATGGCGCCTTCCGCCACCCGGGCCAGCACGGCTTCCAGTCGGTGCGCCACTTCCTCCACCACCGGCAGGTCCACCGCGCGGGCGGCGCCCTTCAGGCTATGGGCGCGGCGGAAGATGTCGCGCAGGTCGGCCTGCTCGCCGCGCTCGGTGGCATCCAGCGCGGCGCGGATGGCGCCCAGATGCTCCTTGTGCTCGGCATCGAAGGCCGCCAGCAGTTCCCGGCGCAGGTCCGACATGGGCAAGGCCGCGCGCTCCCCGCCTCAGACGCGGTAGCGGTCTGCGAGCGTGACCAGCTGCGCCGACAGCGTCGAGAGATTGGCCGCCGCCGTGTCGAGCTGCCGCGTGCCCGCCGCCGTCTGCTGGCTGGCCTGGCGGATGTTCTGCAGCGCGCCCATCACCTGCTCGATGCCCAGTTGCTGCTGGTTGGTGGAAGCCACGATCTGCTGGAAGGTCTGCACGCTTTCCTGGATGCGGGCGGAGATCTCGTTGATGGTGGTGTGGGTGGTGTCGGTGCGCTCCCGCCCCGCCGCCACGCGCTTCACCGCTTCCTCCGTCAGCATCACCGAGGAATTGATGCCGCGCTGGATGTCGCCGAGGATCGAGCGCACCTGGCTGGTCGCTTCCTTGGCCTGGTCAGCCAGCGTCTTCATCTCGGCGGCCACCACGGCGAAGGAGCGGCCCTGCTCGCCGGCCGCCGCAGCCTCGATGGCCGCGTTCAGCGCCAGCAGGTGAGAGCGTTCGGAGATGTCGTTGACGGTGGTGATGATCTCGCCGATCGCCTGCGTCTTCTCGCTCAGCGCCACGATGTTGCTGGCCACCGCCTCGGCCTGCTCGCGGATGGAATCCATCGCGCGCACCGTCTCGTCCACCGCCTTGAGGCCGGCGCCGGAGGTCTGCGCGGTGGCCTGGGCGGAGGCGATCACCTCCTGCGCCCGCTTGCCGATCTGGCTGCCGGAATGGGTGATCTCGTCCACCGTGGCAGCGGTTTCCTGCACGGCGGCGAGCTGTTCCTCGACGCTCGCGGCCTGTTCCTGAGTGCTGGCGCGAATCTCGGCGGCGGCGGCATTCAGGTTCTCGGTGGCATCGCGGCTCTGGCGCGCCAGCTGGCGCAACCCGTCCACCATGCTGTTCAGCGTGATGCCGAGCTGCCCCAGCTCGTCGCGCCCCGTGGCCGCGGGCGGGCCGGAAAGGTCGCCGCGCCCCACGCGTTCCACGAATTCCATGAAGGCGGAGAGCGGGTTGACGATGGAGCGGCGGATCAGCACCGCGATGGTCAGCCCCAGCACCACCATGCCGATCAGCGCCAGGATGGTGGAGATGCGGCTTTCGTCATAGACCTGCCCGGTGCGCTGCTGGCCGGCGGCGATGACGCTGTTCAGCGCCTCCTGCGTCCGCCCGATGATCTGGCTCAGCTCGCCACGGTGGCTGGCGATAACCGCGTCGATATTCACCAGCGCCGTCTGGTCGCCCGCGCGGATGGCGCGGAACTGCTCCTGAGTCTGTTCCCGTAGCTGGCGCAGCGGCAGCGCCGCCTGGTTCAGCAACTGCGCCACCTGCTGCCAGCCGCCGACCCGCTGGGCGGAGGCGCCGGTGGCGGCGTTGCGGTTGGCGGTGGAAAGCATCTCGGCCAGCATGGCATCGGTGCGGGCGGCCTCCTGCTGCCATTCCTGTGCCAGGTCGGCCTCCGGCGCGTTGCGGCCAAGCTGCTGCAGCAGGAAGCGCGTGACGGCGCGGGAGCGGGTCTCCTGCATGTCGCTTTCGGAATCGCGCAGCAGCGAGAGCTGCCGCAGCAGCGTCAGGTCACGGGAGACGATGATATCCGTCACCTGCGTGACGGTGCTGATCTGGTTCAGCCCATAGGCGCCGAGCATCACGAGCATGAGCACGAGGGCGGCGAAGCCGAGAAGGATGCGGTTGGCGATGCTCAAGGCGTCATGCTCCGGTGGAAGCGGGGTCGGTGTTGCGGGCGCCGGCCAGGAAAGGGCGCAGCAGGCGGTCGAGGTCGATCACGCCCACCAGGGCGGTGCCGGGCGCGGCCATGCCGGCGGGGGCCATGGCATGGCTGGCGATGGCGCCGTGGCGGGGCGCGGCGGGCTGGCCGGGCGCATCCTGCGTGGCCTCGGCCTCCACCAGCGGCAGGGCATCGGCGGCGCTGAGGGCACGGTCCACCCGCAGGGCGAAGCGGCGAGGGGCGTGGCGCAGCAGCAGCAGGTGGCCGCCATCCCGCCCCTTGGCCATGCCCAGGGCGAGCCCGAGGTCCAGCACGGTGAAGATCTGCCCGGCGCGGCCATGGAAGCCCAGCATGGCGGCGGGCTGCCCCGGTGCCGGGGTGCAGGGCGCGAAGGGCACCACCTGCGCCACCGAGGTCAGCGGCAGCCCATAGGCCTCGTTGCCCAGGGTGCAGAGCAGCAGCGGCGGGCTGACAGGCCCGGTCTCCCGCGCCGCGCCGCGCGTGGCGAGGTGGCGGGTGCGCGCGTCCAGGATGCGCGCGGCACGGTTCTCGCCGCCTTGGGGGAGGGGAAGGATGCGGAGGGGCATGGTTCAGCGCGCCCTGGCTGCGGCCGCGGCCGGCTGGTGGAGGTGCATCCGCGCGGCGGCGCGCAGCTCGCCGGCGGTCATGCCGTCGCCTTCCGGCAGGGGCGCGTCATCCGGCTGGGCCTGGGCAATGCGGGCGGCGACGGCGATGGCCTTGCGGCCGGGGATGAGCCGCCCTTCCCCCAGCAGCAGCAGGCCGAGCTGGTAATGCGCCATGGCGAAATCGTCCCGCAGCGCGATGGCGCGGCGGAGGGCGCGCTCCGCCGCCGTGGCATCGCCCCGGGCGCGGGCGATCAGCGCCTCGTAGTAATGCAGCGCGGGATGGGTCGGCTCGGCCTCCAGGCCCTGGCGGCAGGCCAGGCTGGCGCCATCCAGGTCGCCCAGGTCGGCGCGGGCGCGGGCGCGGTGCAGCGCTTCCTCGGCCGAG
>NZ_JACTUZ010000269.1 GCF_014490445.1 Pseudoroseomonas ludipueritiae
CAGCCGGGGCGGCAAGGTCAGCACCTGGCCAGGGGGCGGCGTGGCTTCCACCCGGGGCGGCGGAGGCGGCGCCACCGGGCGGGGCGGCGCCAGCGTGCCCTGGGCCGCGCCCAGCGAGGATTGCCCCCAGGCCGGAAGAACAGGCAGCAGGAGAGAAGACAGCAACAGGGAGGGGATCAAACGAAGCCGGGCCATGGCGGGATCACGCTCAAAATGCAGCGCCCCGGTCAAGAGCCGGCGGGCATTGCTGCGCATCATCAATGAAAGCTTACGGTATCGTCATAAAGCCAGCATCTGCCCCGGCCCGACCTCGGCGAGGAAGGTGACGATGCCCGCCACCTCCACCCCCCCGGCCAGTTCGGCGGGGGCGATGGCCTCGGCGCGCAGCCCGGCCTCGCAGGCGATGCGGCGGATGCCCAGTTCCCCCGCCGCTTCCCAGAGGGTGGCGATGCCGGCGACGCCGCGCGATTCCAGCAGGGCTTCCCGCGCATCGGCCAGCAGCGGCGCATCCCGCAGCAGCAGCCGGCAGCCGGCATTGGTGGCGAAGAGCACCACCGGACGCCCCACCGCCGCCGCCCCGGTGGCGACCACCAGCGCGTAATGCGCCGCCTCATGCCCGCCGGAGCGCAGCAGCACGCCTAGAGGGAGCATGCCGGGGCCAGGGCCGCGCCCGCATGGGCGGAGAGGTCATGGATGGAGGGCGCATCGCCGCAGAGCGGGCAGGCCGGGTCGCGCTTCAGGCGGATGGTGTTGAAGCGGGTATCCAGCGCGTCCCAGAGCAGCAGGCGCCCGGCCAGGCCTTCGCCGATGCCCATAATCTCCTTCAGCACCTCGGTGGCCTGCAGGGTGCCCATCACGCCCGTGACGGCGCCCAGCACCCCGGCCTCCGAGCAGCTCGGCACCAGCCCGGGCGGCGGCGGCGCCGGGTGCAGGCAGCGGTGGCAGGGGAAGGCATGGCCCAGATGCGACTTGAAGACCGAAAGCTGCCCCTCGAAGCGCAGCACCGCCGCCGTCACCAGGGTGCGGCCCAGCAGGTGGCAGGCATCGCCCACCAGGAAGCGGGTGCCGAAATTGTCCGTGCCGTCGCAGACCAGGTCGTAGCGCGGGATCAAGGCCGTGGCGGTCTCGGCATCCAGGTGGCAGGCATGGGTTTCCACCCGCACCTCCGGGTTCAGCCGCGCCAGGGTCTCGGCCACGCTTTCCGCCTTGTTGCGGCCCAGGCGGGTCGTGTCATGCGCCACCTGCCGCTGCAGGTTGGAGAGTTCCAGCCGGTCGTCATCCACCAGCCCCAGCGTGCCTACCCCCGCCGCCGCGAGATAGAGCGCCAGCGGCGATCCCAGCCCACCTGCGCCGACGATCAGCACCCGCGCCGCGCGCAGCTTCGCCTGCCCGACCGCGCCAACCTCCCGCAACAGGATATGGCGGGAATAGCGGTGCAGCTCGTCCTCGGTGAAATCCAGCTCCATGGAAGGGATATGGGGGCTGCCGCGCCGCCGGCGCAACCATGCCCGCGCGGGCCCGCACACGAAGCCTTGCACGGCGCTTCCGCCGGAATGCTTTGCATTCCGCGCGCCGCATTCTGTTTGCTGGCAGCAGCAACCGTTGGGAGAGACCCGATGCCCCCAGTCACCCTGCGGCGACGTTCGTTGCTGGCCGCCGCGGGGCTCGCGGCACTCCCCACACCCTCCCATGCCGAGGAGCCGGTCGACACGCTGCTGGTGCTGGCGGTCGATATCTCCCGCTCGGTGGATGAGGACGAGGCCAAGCTGCAGCGGGAGGGCTATCGCAACGGCGTCTCGGACCCGCGGGTGGTGGAGGCCATGCTGGGCGGCACGCTGGGCAGCATCGGGCTGGCTTATGTCGAATGGGCGGGCTCGGAATACCAGCGGCTGGTGCTGCCCTGGCGCCGCATCGCCAGCCCGCGCGATGCCCAGGCCTGGGCCGAGGCCCTGGCGGAAGCGCCGCGCCAGTCACTCTCCTGGACCTCGATCTCCGGCGCGCTGGAATTCTCCGCCCAGGTGCTGACAAGGGCGCCCTTCGAGGGCACGCGGCGGGTGATCGATATCTCCGGCGATGGCGTGAACAACTCCGGCCCGCCGCCCGAGCCGGTGCGCGACCGCCTGGTGGCCGAGGGCATCATCATCAACGGCCTGCCCATCGTGAACGACCGCCCCACCTATGGGCGCGGCCCGCAACTGCCGCTGGACCAGTATTACCGGGATTCCGTGATCGGCGGCACCGGCGCTTTCCTGGTGGTGGCGGAGGACTTCAACAGCTTCGGCATGGCGGTGCGCCGCAAGCTGATCCGCGAGATCGCCGGCCTGCCCGGCGATGTCACCGAAGGCGCCACCTGACGGGAGAGGGGCGCGCCGCCCCTGCTCCGCCTTCAGGGCTCCCGCTGGCCGCCCGCCTCAGCGCTCGATGTCGTCGATCGAGAAGCCGAAGGCGCCCAGGCCTTCCGCCAGCAGGTCGGCCGCCAGGTCCATCTGGATCAGGTAGTCGGCGGTGCTGGTGCCGGCACCGCGCTCCTTGGCCATGGCCACCGCCTCCTCCCACTGGTCGGGCTCGTAGTCGCCGCGGCCGACCCAGGCCAGCGCCACCAGGGCCACCTGCTCATCCTCGTTCAGCTCCTCGATGAAGGTGCTGAGCGTGTCCTCGTCGAATTCCTCCTCGCCTTCGATGTCATCGATCTCGGCGCCCTCGTCCTGCTCGCTTTCCGTCTCCTGCAGCGTGCGGAGGTGGTCAACGACGGTGGCCACCGTCTCGATGCTGATGCCGAGGTCGAAATCGTCGTCGTCATCGGGTGTGTCGCTCATGCGGCTTGCCTCCTCTGGCCCGTGTCCGTGGCACGGCACAGCCCCCCCAACTCAGCAGAAGCGCATCGGCTGCATGGTGGTGGCAAAGATCGCGTGGAGTCAGCGCTCTACCGCACCGCACATGCAACGAATTGGCGGCGCTCAAGCCTTCTCACGTCAACGATATCAGTGCTCTCGCAACGTCTCTTGAGAAATGATGTTGAAAAGGCATGCATACGTCATCCTCCCCCAAGGTGACTGCTGCGGTACTGGCCACGGTACTGGCCATGGCACTGCATACCGTCCCCTCCCCCACCC
>NZ_JACTUZ010000027.1 GCF_014490445.1 Pseudoroseomonas ludipueritiae
CGCCTGACGCGGCTCGACCCCGCCACGCGCCAGACCGCCAGTACCGGCAACCGCCGCTTCGACCTGCGCCCGGTGGCCATCGAGGAGCTGCTGGACCGCCCGCAGGTGCCGCTGGACCGCGAGGGCATGGCCCGGCTGGTGCAGGGCCGGCGCGTGCTGGTCACCGGTGCCGGCGGCACCATCGGGGGCGAGCTGGCGCGGCAGGTGGCGGCGCTGGGCCCCTCGCAACTGACGCTGCTGGACCATGGCGAATTCGCCCTCTACGGCATCGACCTCGAACTGACGGAGCTGCACCCCAACGTGCCGCGCCGCGCCGTGCTGGCCGATGTGCGCGATGCCGAGCGCATCGCGCGCCTGATGGAGGAGGTACGGCCCGAGCTGGTCTTCCATGCCGCCGCGCTGAAGCATGTGCCGATGGTGGAGAACGACCCGCTGGAGGGCCTGCTGACCAATGCGCTGGGCACCCGCGTCATCGCGGACGCCGCCCGCGCCGTGGGCTGCCGCGCCATGGTCTTCATCAGCACCGACAAGGCGGTGAACCCGACCAGCGTGATGGGTGCGTCGAAGCGATTGGCGGAAATGTACTGCCAGGCGCTGGATGTGGAGGCGCGGCACGGGCCCAAGGGCAACCAGTCCGCCATGCGCTGCGTCACCGTGCGCTTCGGCAATGTGCTGGGCTCCACCGGCTCGGTGGTGCCGCTGTTCCGCCGGCAGCTCGAGCGCGGCGGGCCGCTGACCGTGACCCACCCGGATATGCGCCGCTACTTCATGACGGTGCGCGAGGCCGTGGGGCTGGTGCTGCAGGCCAGCGTGGTCGGCGCCGAGGATCGGGCGGACCAGCCGCCCGAACTGGCCGATGGCGGCATCTTCGTGCTCGACATGGGCAAGCCGGTGAAGATCGTGGACATGGCGCGGCGGATGATCCGCCTGGCCGGCCTGCGGCCAGACGAAGATGTGGAGATCCGCTTCACCGGCCTCCGCCCTGGCGAGAAGCTCTTCGAGGAGCTCTTCCACGGGCAGGAGCCGCCGCGCCCCACCCAGTTCCCCGGCCTGCTGGTGGCGACGCCGCGCACCGCCGACGCGGCGCAGATGGGCGCGGCCATCGACCAGATCGCGGCCTATGCCCGCGACGGCAACCGGGAGGCGGCGCTGGCGCAGCTCGCCCGGCTGGTGCCGGAATTCGACCACAACACCGAAGGCGGATAGCCGAATGGACACAGCCCGGGCGCTGGCCGCGCGCATTCACACCAGGGAAGCGCGCATCGGCGTGGTCGGGCTGGGCTATGCCGGGCTGCCGCTGGCGCTGCGCTTCGCCGAATGCGGCTTTCCCGTCTCGGGCTTTGATATCGACGCGGCCAAGGTGGAGGCCATCAATGCCGGGCGCAGCCCGGTGCATGGCATCGTCGATGGCCGCGTGGCGGCGGCTCGCGTGGCGGCGCATGGAGATTTCGCCGCAGCGCGGGACTGCGACGCCATCCTGATCTGCGTCCCTACCCCCGTCGGCCCGCACAAGGAGCCGATCCTGGAGCCGGTGGCGCAGACGCTGGCTTCCCTCGCGCCACACCTGCGGCAGGGGCAGGCCATTGTGCTGGAAAGCACCACCTATCCCGGCACCACCGAGGACTTTGTTCTCCCCGCCCTGGCGGCGGCGGGCCTGCGCGTCGGCCTGGATGCCTTCGCCTGCTACAGCCCGGAGCGTGAGGACCCCGGCAACCCGGACGGCACCTTCGGCCGCGTGCCCAAGCTGGTGGCAGGCGCCACCCCGGCCTGCCTGGAAGTGGCGATGGCGCTCTATGGCGCCGCCACGCCGCATCTGGTGCCCATGACCTCGCTGGCGGCGGCGGAACTGACCAAGCTTTACGAGAATGTCTTCCGCGCCGTGAATATCGGCCTGGTGAACGAGCTGAAGCGCATCAGCCACGCCCTGCATCTCGACGTGCATGAGGTGATCGACGCGGCGCAGACAAAGCCCTTCGGCTTCATGCCCTTCCGCCCCGGCCCTGGACTCGGTGGCCACTGCATTCCCGTCGATCCCTATTACCTCGCCTGGAAGGCGCGGGAACTGGGCGTGCCGTCGGACTTCGTGGAACTGGCCGGGCGGGTGAATGACGCCATGCCGCATTACGTGGTGGACCGGCTGCGCGACGCGCTGGAAGCCCGCGGCCGCACGCTGCGCGGCGCCCGCGTGCTGCTGCTGGGCCTGGCCTACAAGCCCGGCGTGCCCGACACGCGGGAAAGCCCGGCGGTGGAGATCTTCCGCCTGCTGGAGGAGCGGCGGGCCGTGCTCGGCTACCACGACCCGCTGGTGCCGCGCTTCCCCGTCACCCGCCGCCTGGGTGGCGAGGCGCCGGACCTGGAAAGCCAGGAGCTGACCCCGGAACTGCTGGCGGCGCAGGATGCCGTGCTGGTGGTGACGCCGCAGCCCGGCATCGACTTCGCCCTGGTGCGCGCCCATGCGCCCCTGGTGGTGGATACGCGCGGCGTCTACCGCGACGCGGCGGTCAGGCTGGAGCCGTTGCAAGTTGAAACCGCTGGTGATTTCCCAATCACCCCCGGCTCGGCCTATCACCGCGTCATCCAGGCCTGAGCCCCTCGCGGTTCCGGCCCGACATCGCGTTTGCCGGAGCGATCCGAACCATGACCACCGAGACCACCGCGCGCCCGATCTCCCTCTTTGACATGAAGGCGCAGCAGGCGCTGATCCGCGCGGAGATGAACACCCGGATCGCCAAGGTGCTGGATAGCGGCGCCTTCGTGAACGGCCCCGAGGTGCGGGAGGTCGAGGAAAAGCTGGCCGCCTTCGCCGGCGCCCAGCATGCCGTCGGCGTTTCCTCCGGCACCGATGCGCTGCAGATCGCCATGATGGCCGAGAAGATCGGCCCGGGCGATGCCGTCTTCCTGCCTGCCTTCACCTATACCGCCACCGCCGAGGTGCCGCTGGTGCTGGGCGCCACGCCCGTCTTCGTGGATGTGGCGGAAGATGGCTTCAACATCGACATCGCCGACCTCAAGCGCCGCATCGCGCTGGTGAAGGAGCAGGGCAAGCTGCGCCCCCGCGCCGTGGTGGGCGTGGACCTCTACGGCCTGCCCGCCGACTGGCCCGCGATCCTGGAGATCTGCCGCGCCGAGGGCATGTTCGCCCTCGATGACGCCGCCCAGGCCTTCGGCGGCGCGCTGGAGGGCAAGCGCCTCGGCGCCTGGGCCGATGCCACGGCGCTCAGCTTCTACCCGACCAAGACGCTGGGCTGCTACGGCGACGGCGGCGCCATCCTGACCAACGACGCCGACCGCGCGGAGCTGTATCGCTCGCTGCGCACCCATGGCGAGGGCAAGACCCGCTACGAGGTGGAGCGCACCGGCATGAACGGCCGCCTGGACACCCTCCAGGCCGCCATCCTGCTCTGCAAGATGCCGCTGCTGGAGCAGGAACTGGCCTCCCGCACCCGCATCGCCGGCTGGTACGCGGAACGCCTGGCCAACCATGTGGTGGTGCCGCGCGAGCGCCCTGGCGCCCAGTCCGCCTGGGGCCTCTACACCGTCATCCTGCCCAATGCCGCGACGCGCGAGCGCGTGATGGCGGCGATGAAGCAGCGCGGCGTGCCCAGCGCCATCTATTACCCCAAGCCGCTGCACCATCAGCCGGCCTATGCCGCCGCCCATGCCGCCGGCCTGCCGAACGGACCGGTGCTGAGCACCAGCGAAAGCCTCTGCGAGCGCGTGCTGTCGCTGCCGATGCATCCCTACCTGGATGAAGGGCAGGTCGCGGCCGTGACGGATGCGCTGATCGCCGGGCTCTGAGGGCAGGCCAGGGGCGCTGCCCCTGGACCCCGCTGGGGTGACAGTGTCACCCCAGACCCCGCCATCTGTTTTGTTCCGGTGGCACGGTGGTTCCGCCGGAGGTCCATGACCTCTGGCGACTGCGGCTTCAATCGGCGTGGCTTTTTTTCGACGCAGGCGGCTGGCGCCATGCCGCGTCCTTTAGGCCCAATCTCAAGCTGGCAGCGGGGTCCGGGGTGGACTTTCCACCCCGGCGGGAGTGTCCAGAGAGGGCGGAGCCCTCTGTGGCCCCGGCAGCCTCCTTCACTCCCCGATCAGCAGCAGCCCACCCCAGGACAGGCCGAAGACCAGCATGGCCACGGCGGCGGTGGCCAGCCCAGGGGCGCGGGCGGCGCGGTCCAGCATCAGCCCCACCACGCCGGCCAGCAGCGAGAAGAGCAGGACCGCGGCGACCAGCCCATTCAGGGCTGGCAGGCTCATCATGATGCCTCGCGCCGGCGCCGGCGGCGGATGGCGGCGCGTTCCGGCGCCGAGAGCGGGGCGTAGAGCGCCCGGGCATTGCGCAGCCAGGCGGTGCGGCTGCCGGGGGCGCCGCTTTCATAGCGGGGCGCTTCCGGCGGTTGCGCCGCGCTGGCTTCCCGGCCGGCGGGCGGGAAGGCGGCCAACCAGCCCATGAGGGCCAGGGGCCAGAGGCGGTTGGGCGGGGTATCCGTCATGCGACCTCATCTCCGTCCAATGGGAAAGGCCAAGCTCGCGGCCTTCTTGACCATATCTTTGCAACCCTATCATGGCGACGATGTGACAAGGTGTTGCAGCCTGTGCCTCATAAACTGCACGAAGCGGTGAAAGCCGGCCGCGCCTGTGCTTGACGCAGCGCAACCCGATGCCTAGCGTTTTCCTTTGTTCACAAGGGGTTTCACAGGTTGGGCCCGCCACCATTCTCCCGCGCCGGCTATTCCCGAGGCACGCTGCCGCGTGACCTGGGCGGCACCGCGATGCTGCCCGGGCTGGACAGCCGTGGCGCCGCCATCCTGCGGCAGGTGGTGGAACTCTATGTGGAGACCGGGGAGCCCGTGGGCTCCCGCACCCTCTCCCGCAGGCTGCCGCAGGCGCTTTCTCCCGCCACCATCCGCAATGCCATGGCGGACCTTGAGGAAGCCGGGCTGCTCTACGCGCCGCATACCTCGGCCGGGCGGCTGCCGACCGAGCAGGGGCTGCGGCTCTTCGTGGACGGGCTGCTGGAATTCGGCGACCTGACGGAAACCGAGCGCGAGGCCATCGCCATGCGCTGCGCCGCCTCGGGCCGGTCCTATGAGGAGACGCTGTCGGAAGCGGGGCAGATGCTCTCCGGCCTGGCCGGGGCCGCCGGGCTGGTGGTGGCGCCCAAGACCGAGGCGCCGATCAAGCATATCGAATTCGTGGCGCTTTCCCCCGGGCGGGCGCTGGTGGTGCTGGTCAATGCCCATGGGCAGGTGGAGAACCGCGTCATCGAGGTGCCGGCGGGCCTGCCGCCTTCCGCCTTCACCCAGGCCTCCAACTTCCTCAATGCCCGCCTGTCCGGCCGCACGCTGGAAGAAACCCGCTCGCTGGTGGAACAGGAGATCGAGGCCAACCGCACCGCGCTGGACGCGCTGAGCCAGCAGGTCATCCAGGCCGGGCTGGCCACCTGGTCCGGCGGTGGCGGCGGCTCGCTGATCCTGCGCGGCCAGGCCAAGCTGCTGGAGAACCTGGACCAGCTCGCCCGCGTGCAGGAGATCCAGGCGCTGTTCGAGCGGCTGGAAGCGCAGGAGACCATGCTGCGGCTGCTGGAACTCTCCCAGCGCGGGCAGGGGGTGCAGATCTTCATCGGCGCTGAGAGCGGGCTCTTCGACAGCGCCGGGCTCTCCATGGTGGTCGCCCCCTTCCGCAACGGGGAGGAGCGGATCGTCGGTGCCATCGGCGTCATCGGCCCGACGCGCATCAACTACGGCCGGGTGATCCCGGTGGTGGACTATACGGCGCAGGTGATCGGCCGCATTCTCGGCTGAACAACCGAGGATCATCCATGGCCCTGACGATCTATGGCGTGCTGCGCTCGCGCGCCTCGCGCCCCATCTGGCTGGCGAAGGAACTGGGGCTGGAATACCGCCACGTTCCCGTCATCCAGGGCTACCGCCTGCCGGACCCGGCGGCGCCCGATGCGCCGCTGAACACCACCTCCCCCGCCTTCCGCGCCATCAACCCGAACGGGCATGTCCCCTCGGTCGAGGATGACGGGCTGGTGCTGCACGAGAGCATGGCCATCACGCTCCATCTCGCCCGCAAGCATGGCGGCCCGCTGGCGCCGCGCGATGCGACGGAGGAAGCCCTGGCCACCATGTGGAGCTTCTGGGCCGTGACCTCGATCGAGGAACAGGCGCTCTCGACCCGCGCGGGGCCCGAGGCCGTGGCGCGGGAACTGCCCGGGCTGCACCGCTATTTCGCCATCCTGGCCGATGCGCTGCGCGCCGGCGGCGGCTGGCTGGTGGGCGGGCGCTTCACGGTGGCCGACCTGAACGTGGCGGAAGTGGTGCGCTACGCCCAGGGCATGCCGGAACTCTTCGCGGCCCAGCCGGCGGTGCGGGACTGGCTCGCCGCCTGCCAGGCCCGCCCGGCCTTCCAGGCCATGTGGGCGGAGCGGGAGGCGGAGCCGGCCTGAGCCGCCTCCGCCCGCCGCCTCAGGGCACCGGGCGGACGATCACCAGCGAGAAGCTGGCCGCCGCGCCGCCCGAGCCGGTGGCGCGCAGATAGGCCGGGCGCGGCTGCGGCCCGGCCAGCAGGCGGGAGCCGAGGCCGCCATCGGCATCGTCATTCTCCTCCAGCACCTGGCCCTCGGCATCCAGCAGCTCCAGCACCGTGTCGGCGCCGTTCTGCAGGTCGAAGGTCAGGGCCTGCACGGGGCGGCCGTCATGCGGCAGGGCGAAGACCGCCGCCTCCCCGGCTTCCAGCTGCACCGCCACGGCCTCGCCGGGCAGCAGGGTCGGGCGGCGCGCCGCTTCCTCGATGCTGGCGGCGCCGCCGGGGCTGGCCGTGCCGCCCACCGGGCGCAGCACCAGGTCGAAGCTGCCCGGGGCGCCGTTCAGCGAGGCGGCGCGCACAAAGGCAGCCCGCCCGCCCGCGCTGGCCGTGGCGATCCGGGAGGCGAGATCACTGCCGCCGTCGTCATCCTCCTGCAGCACCTCGCCATCCTGGTCCAGCAGCGCCAGCACGGTGTCGGTGCCGCTCGCCAGGTTGCGGGTCTGGATCACCAGCGCCTGGTCCGGTGGCAGGGCGAAGATGGCCTGCTGCCGCCGGCGCAGCGTGATGGAGCGCGTGCCCTCCGCCGGCAGCGGGCCCTGCTGCCGGGCCTGCTCCAGCGTAGTGGGGAAATCGGGCGGCGGGGGCGGCTCCTCCTGCCGCAGCACCAGGTCGAAGCTGCCGGGCGTATTGCCCAGGATGGACGCGCGCAGGAAGAGCTGGCCCGCCGGCGCGCCGTCCAGCGGCAGGGCCGAGGCATTGCCGCCGCCGCCGTCGTCATCCTCGTCCAGCTGCTGGCCATTGGCATCCAGCAGGGTCAGCACCGTGTCGGTCTCGCCCTGCAGCTTCAGCGTCCGGGCCACCAGCCTGCCGCGCTCGGCCGGCAGGGCGTAATAGGCGCTCTGGCCCCGGCGCAGGCGCAGGGTCACTTCCTGCCCCGCCGCCAGCGGCGGCTGGGCGGCGGCCGCCACCAGGCTGATGGGGAAATCCGGCGGCGGGCGGGGCGCGTCGCGCACCAGCACCAGCTCGAAGGTGCCGCCCTGGTCTTCCAGCGTGCCGGCGCGCAGCAGGGTGGCGCCAAGCTCGGGCCCGACCTCGATGCTGGAGGACAGTTCCTCGCTGCCGCCATCGTCGTCCTGGGCCAGGACGCGGGACTGGGCATCCAGCATCTCCAGCACCGTGTCGGTGCTGCGCGCCAGCTTGCGGGTGGAGACGGTGTAGAAGCCGCCCGCTTCCGGCGCGACGCGGAAGAAGGCGGATTGCCGCGGCCGCAGCCGCAGGCAGACCGGCTCATCCGGCAGCAGGGGCGGCACGGTGGCGGCATCCGCCGCCCGCAGCGCGATGGGGCCGGTGCGGCCGCCGGGACAGGCGGCGGATTCGCCGGAAGGGCGCTGTTTCGGCATGCTGGCGCCGGGCGCCGGCTGGGCCAGGGCCGCCCCGGCCGGCAGCGCCAGCCCGAGGGCCAGCGCCATGGCCCATCGCGATACCCCGTGATGCCGCATCCACCTGGCCTGCCTGTTGCGTGCCATGACGTTTCCCCGCTGGATCGGCCTTTCAGCTAGACCTTTGCCAAGACGCCGGCAAGCCGGAAGGGCAGGGTGCTAGTCCAGCACCGCCGCATCCACCCCCAGCCGCCCTGCCCAGTCCCGCAGATTCCGCGCGACCTTCTCCGGCACCTCCAGCCCTTGTCGCTCCGCCTGCGCGATCAGGCGGCTGGCCTGCTCGCCCGGCAGGCGCACCGGGCGCTCCGGATCGACCGGGGCATTGGCGTGGCAGGCTTCCGCCAGGAAATCCATCTGCGCCACGAAGGCCTCGCGCCCGGCGAAGGCCTCGGGGTCCACCAGTTGCAGGTAGACGCTGGCGCCCCAGCGGCCCGGCGCATCGCGGCGGCCATGGCCCGCGAGGCCCTGGGTCAGCGCCTCCACCATGAGGGCGAGGCCAAAGCCCTTGTGGCCGGCTTCCTCGCCGCCCAGCAGCATCAGGCTGCCGCCGCCATGCTCCATGGCCCTGGGGTCGCGGGTGGGGCGGCCGGCGGCATCCAGCAGCCAGGGATGCTCGAACTGCTCCCCGGCGGCGGCCTTCTGCCGCGTCATGGAGACGGTGGTGATGGAGGCGGAGATATCCACCAGCACCGGCGCCGCCCCGGTGGGAAAGCCCACCGCGAAGGGATTGGGGCTGAACAGCGCCTCCCTCCCCCCGAAGGGCGCCACGATCTTGCTGTGCGGGCCGGAGGAAGCCAGCATCACGAACAGCCCCCGGTCCGTCGCCTGCTTCGCCAGGGCGGCGAGGCAGCCGATATGGTGGCTGCGGCGCATCGCCAGCGTGAAGGTGCCGTGTTCCCGCAGCCGCCCGAAGCCCAGCGCCATGGCCTGTTCCACCAGCCAGAGGCCGGGGCGGTAGCCGCCGTCCCAGACCACGGTGGAGCCGGTGTCGCGCAGCACCTCCGGCTGGCCGCTGGTGGCCATGCCGCCCTGGGCCACTTCCTCCAGGTAGTTGCCGCATTGCGCCAGGCCGTGCGTGCGGCGGCCCATCATGTCCGTCAGCACCAGGATGCGGCCGATGCTTTCGGCCTTCTCCCGCTCCATCCCGGCGGCCTCGAACAAGGCCGCCGCGAAGCCGGAGAGCGCGGCGGGGGTCCGGCGCAGGGCCACGGGTGCCGTGCTCATTCGGGCTTGATGTTGTGCTTGCCGACTACTCCGCCGAATTCGGTGGTGCTGCTGGCCAGCCAGGCGCGGAAGGCTTCCGGCCCCTCGGTGCGCGGCTCGCCGCCCAGTTCGGCCAGCTTGGCGGCGATGGCGGGCTGGGCCACCGCCTCGCGCAGCGCCACCTCCAGCCGCTGCACCAGCGGGCGGGGGGTATTGCCCTGCACCATCAGCCCCTGCCAGGTGCCGGCATCGGACATCGGCCAGCCGACCTCGCGGAAGGTGGGCACATCCGGCAGCGCCGCCAGGCGCTTCGGGCCGGAAACCGCGATGCCACGCATCTGGCCGCCGGTGACATAGCTCTGCGTGGCGGTGGCGCCGTTGATGATCATGTCGGCCTCGCCCGAGGCCACCGCCAGCAGCGCCGGCGCGCCGCCGCGATAGGGTACATGCGTGATCTCCCCGCCCAGGGCGGAGCCGACCTCGACCGAGGTGAGATGCGTCAGGCTGCCGACACCGGCATTGGCGATATTGAGGCCCCTGGACTTGGCGTAGCCGGCCAGTTCCGCCGCATTCTTCGCCGGCAGGGCGTTCTTCGTCGCGGCCAGATAGGGCGCGTAGATGATCATGGAGACCGGCGCGAGATCCTTCTGCACATCGAAGGGCATGCGCGGGAACAGCGCCGGGTTGATGGCCAGCGTGGAGACATCCATCAGCAGCAGCGTATGGCCGTCCGGCGCGGACTTGGCCACGAAATCGGCGCCGATATTGCCGGCGGCGCCCGTGCGGTTCTCCACCACCACGGATTGGCCGACCGCCTTGGTCAGCTCCGGCCCCAGCAGGCGGGCCAGGATGTCGCTGGTGCCGCCCGGCGCATTGGGCACGATCAGGCGCAGCGGGTGGTCGAAGCCCTGCGCCCGAAGCGCGGGGGCGGCCAGCGGCGACAGGGCCGTGGCGGCGAGCGTGGCACGCAGCAGGCTACGGCGATCCATGGTTCGTTCTCCCGTGCGGGCCCGGTTGCGGCGGGCCTTCTGCTTTCCGCTCTAGGCGGTCGTACCGATACCGGTCCAAGCTGTTCTCGGCATCGGCCGATACGGAATCTGGATCAATGTTTGCCTTCACCCAGCTTCGCTGCTTCGTGGCCGTGGCGGAGGAACTGCATTTCCACCGCGCCGCCGCCCGGCTGAACATGACCCAGCCGCCGCTGAGCCGGCAGATCCAGTTGCTGGAACACACGCTGGGCGTGGCGCTGCTGCTGCGCGGCAACCGCGCCGTGCGGCTGACCCCGGCGGGCGAGGCCTTCCTGCGCGATGCCCGCCGCATGCTGCGGCTGGCCGAGCGCGCCACGCTGCATGCCCGCCGCATCGCCCAGGGGCAGAGCGGGCGGATCACCATCGGCTTCACCGCCGCCTCCGGCTACGGCGTGCTGCCGCGGCTGGTGGGGCTGATCCGCGCCCGGCTGCCGGAGGTGGAACTGGAACTGCGGGAGATGGTCTCGCTGGAGCAGCTTGAGGCACTCCAGGCCGGGCGGATCGACCTGGCGCTGCTGCGCCCCATGGCCCGCCGCCCCGGCATCCGCACCGCCCGGCTGCAGCGGGAGCCGCTGCTGCTGGCCCTGCCGCAAGCCCACCCGCTGCTGGCGCAGGAAGGCTGGGGCATCGCCGAACTGGCGGAGGAACCGCTGATCACCTACCCCCCGGCGGAAGGCCGCTATTTGCACGATCTGGTGATGGGCCTGTTCCAGATCTCCGGCGCGGCGCCGGCGCGGGTGCAGTTCATCAGCCAGACGCATTCCATCCTGGCCCTGGTCGGCGCGGGCCTCGGCATCGCCGTGGTGCCGGAAGCCGCCGGGCTGCTGCGGCCGGACGGCGTGCTGCTGCGCCCCCTGCCGGGGCCGGTGGCGCCGGCGGCGGAACTGGTGCTGGCCTGGCGGGAAGATGGGGAAAACCCTGCCGCGCCCGCCGTGCTGGCCATGCTGCGGCGGGAATGGGCGGTGCTGTGCCAGGGGTTGCCGGGGGCGGGGGAAAGGCCGGGGGAATGAATTCCCCCGGGCCCCTTCTTCTTTTTTCGAGTTTGGGGTGCGGCCGCAGGCCCACCCGTGAACCTGTGGAAAAAAGATGGGGGTCTGGGGGAATTCATTCCCCCGGCCTTCTCCGCCCCGGGAATAGCAGACCCGTGCCCCCGTGACCTGCGGGGGGAAGCGTATCATATAACAGCCCGAACAAAGGCCCCACCCTTGGGAGGGAGACTGACCCCCATGAGCGATACCGCCGACACCACCGTCCCCGTCACCGTGCTGACCGGCTATCTCGGCGCCGGCAAGACCACGCTGCTGAACCGCATCCTCTCCGAGGAGCATGGCAAGAAATACGCCGTGGTCATCAACGAGTTCGGTGAGCTCGGCGTGGACAACGACCTCGTCATCGATGCCGACGAGGAAGTCTTCGAGATGAACAACGGCTGCATCTGCTGCACCGTGCGCGGCGACCTCGTGCGCATCCTGGGCAACCTGATGAAGCGTCGCCAGAAGTTCGACGGCATCATCGTCGAGACCACCGGCCTGGCCGACCCGGCGCCCGTGGCCCAGACCTTCTACATGGACGAGGACGTCAAGCGCGCCACGCATCTCGACGCCATCGTCACGCTGGTGGATGCCAAGAACCTCGCCGCCCGGCTGGAGGACAGCAAGGAGGCGGCCAGCCAGATCGCCTTCGCCGACATCGTGGTCCTGAACAAGATGGACCTGGTGACGGAGGAGGAGGCCGCCGAGGTCGAGCGCCGCATCCGCGCCATCAACCCCTATGCCGAGATCCGCCGCGCCACCAAGTCCGAGGTGCCGATCGAGGCCGTGATGGGCCGCGAGGCCTTCAAGCTGGACCGCATCCTGGAGCGCGAGCCCGAGTTCCTGTCCGGCGAGGACAACCATTCCCACAACGAGGACATCATGAGCCTGTCCTTCGAGGTGTCGGAGCCGCTGGACGAGAACAAGTTCAATGCCTGGATCGGCGAGCTGCTGCAAAGCAAGGGCCAGGACCTGCTGCGCACCAAGGGCGTGCTGGCCTTCAAGGACGAGGACCGCCGCTTCGCCTTCCAGGCCGTGCACATGATCGCGGATGGCGACTACATCGGCCCCTGGCCCGAGGGCTCCGCCCGCAAGAGCAAGATCGTCTTCATCGGCCGTGACCTGAACCGCCCGCGCCTGCGCCGCGGCTTCGAGGGCTGTGTGGCGGCATGAGCGAGACCGTCTCCGACGCCGATTTCCTGCTGACCTCGCGCGGCAAGGGCGACGAGCTCGGCGCCTGGGTGATCGGCGCCGCCTTTTCCCGCGACGGCAAGGCGGCCGCCTTCGCCCTGGGCGACGGCACCATGCGCATCGCCTCCACCACCGACATCACGGGTGAGTGGAACAAGGTTGAGGTGCATGACGGCGCCTGCCTTTCCATGGTCCCGGATGTGTCCAGCGGCTTCCTGTCCGGCGGCGATGACGGGCTGGTGGCCCGCGTAGCCAATGACGGCAAGGTGGACGAGTTCGCCAAGCTCGGCACCATGAAGTGGGTGGACAACGTGGCGGCGCACCCGGACGGGCTGCGCGCCGCCTCAGTCGGCAAGGTGGTGCATCTGTTTGGCAAGGACGGAACGCTGTTCCGCAAGCTGGAGCACCCGTCCTCCGTCGGCGGCATCGCCTTCGATGCCAAGGGCAAGCGGGTGGCCGTGGCGCATTACAACGGCGCCAGCCTCTGGTTCGCCAACAGCAAGGATGGCTCCGCCAAGGTTCTGCCTTGGAAGGGCAGCCACCAGGGCGTCTGGTTCAGCCCCGACGGTACCCATGTGGTCACCACCATGCAGGAGAATGCCCTGCACGGCTGGCGGCTGGCGGATGCGCAGGACATGCGGATGTCCGGCTATGCCACCAAGATCAAGTCGGTCTCCTTCACCGGCAAGGGGCGCTGGCTGGCCACGGCGGGGGCCGATTGCATCGTGCTCTGGCCCTTCTTCGCCGGCGGGCCCATGGGCAAGCCGCCGGTGGAACTGGCGGGCGGCGACGGCGTGCTCTGCACCCAGGTCGCCTGCCACCCGCAGCATGAGGTGGTGGCGGCCGGCTTCGATGACGGGCTGGTGCTGATGGCCGAGATCGGCTCCGGCAAGGTGGTGCCGGTGGCGGCGCCGGGCCGTGGCGCAATCTCGGCCTTGGCATGGAACCCGGCAGGGACTCAGATCGCTTTCGGCACCGAGTCCGGATTCGCCGGGCTGGTCGATCTGTCCAAGAGGTAACGCCCCCGCATGAGCATCCCCGTCGAGACCACCCCCCGCCTCGCCATCCCCAAGCTCGGCCTGGGCACCTTCAAGCTGACCGGCTCCGAAGGGCAGAAGGCGATCGAGCGCGCCATCGGCCTCGGCTACCGGCACCTGGACACGGCCGCGCGCTACGAGAACGAGGTGGAGGTCGGTGCCGCCATCAAGGCCGGCGGCGTGCCGCGCGGGGATCTCTTTGTCACCAGCAAGGTCTGGTGGGACAACCTGGAGCCGGAGCCGCTGCACCGCTCCCTGGAAGGCTCGCTGAACCGCCTGGGCACGGATTACCTGGACCTCTTCCTGATCCATTGGCCGAAGCCCGCCATGGACCTGGAAGGCGCCGTGAAGGTGCTGAAGGCGGCGCAGGCCAGCGGACTGATCCGCGCCTGGGGCGTCGCCAATTTCCCCGTGGCGCTGATGCGCAAGCTGGAGGAAATGGGCGAGACCCCGGCGGCGCTGCAGGTGGAATACCACGTGCTGCTCTCCCAGAAGAAGCTGCTCGACTGGTGCCAGCCGCGCCAGATCGTGCTGGAAGCCTATACGCCGCTGGCCAAGGGCTCCCTGCAGGAAGACCCGGTGCTGAAGGGCATCGGCGCCAAGTACGGTGCCACCGCGACCCAGGTGGCCCTGGCCTGGCTGCTGCGGCAGCAGGGCGTGGTGCCCATCCCCAAGGCCAGCCGCCAGCAGACGCAGCAGGAAAACCTGGACGCCGTGCCCCTGGCCGCCAAGCTGACCGCCGAGGACGTGGCGGCCATCGATGCGCTGCCCAAGGACCAGCGCATGGTGAACCCGGACTTCGCGCCGGCCTGGGATCGCTAAGAGGTTCGGGCCGGGGCCAGAGGGGGCGCCGCCCCCTCTGGACACCCCCGCTGGGGTGACAGGGTCACCCCAGACCCCGCCGTGAGTAAGCGGCTGGTTCCGCCGAGGGTCCAGGACCCTCGGCGACTACGGGTTCAGCCCTTACGGCTTTCTGGTTTTCTTGACGCCGCGCGGTGAAGTGCCACCCAGACTGATGGCGGGGTCCGGGGTGACCCTGTCACCCTGGCGGGGCCTGGGGCAGCGCCCCAGCCTTAGGCTTCCACCAGCGCCGCCGGGATCAATTCTCCCGTCGCCCCATCCGCCACACCCAGGTCCGTGACATGTGGCCCGGCGTTGCAGGCCAGCGATGCGCCCACGATGGCCTTGAAGACCAGATAAGGCGGCTTCCAATCTGCGATCTCGTCGGCGGCCGCCTTCAAAGCACGGAAGGCTTCCGCCACTTCTTCTACCGGCGCATCGGAGACGAGGCCACAGATCGGCAGCGGCAGCAGCGCTGTCACCGCGCCACCCTGCGCCACAGCCATGCCGCCGCCCGCCGCGATCACCGCATTGGCGGCGGCGGCGAGGTCTTCGGGGCCGCGGCCGAAGACGCAGAGGTTGTGGGAATCATGCGCCACCGTGGTGGCCAGGGCACCGCGCCACCGGCTCCAGCCTTGCAGCACGCCCAGCACGGGGGTGGCGGGCGCCAGGCCGTGGCGGTGGATCACGGCCATCAGGATGCCGTCCTCCGGCAACTGGGCGATGCCATCCACCACCGGCACCTCGGCTTGGCCCCATTGCGTGAAGCGCGGGTTCACGGCGGTGCGCAGGGTGGCGCGGGGGCCGGGGGCGCGGATCAGGAAATCCTCCGCCGCCAGGGGCGCCAGCTTCATGGTGTCGCGCAGCGGGCCGGCGGGGTGCTCGGGCGGCAGGGGCGCGCGCAGGCGCCCGGCCTCGGCCACGTGCTGGCCGGAGGCGAAGACATGCGCGACGCCCAGTGTCTCCAGCCCGTCCAGCAGCATCAGGTCGGCACGGCGGCCGGGGGCGATCAGGCCGAGGTCGGGGCGGTTGATGCGCGTCGCGGCATGCAGGGTGGCGGCGCGCAGGGCCTGCATCGGCGGCATGCCGTAGCGCACCAGCCGGCGCAGCAGGTCGATCATGCCGCCCTTCTCCGCGAGGTCGTCGGGGAAAACATCGTCGGTGCAGAGCACCAGGGTCTGCGGCAGGTGGGGCAGGGTGGCCAGGGCCTTCACCGCATCCGGCAGCAGGTAGTCGTGGCTGCCGCGCAATTCCACCGTGAAGCCGGCGCGCAGTTTTTCGAGTAGGTCCTCGGCCGAGACGACCTCGTGGTCCGAGCCGATGCCGGCACTCGCGAAAGCCTGGAGGTCCGGGCCGGTCAGGCTGCGGGCATGGCCGCAGACCAGCTTCTCCGCGTCGAGGCCGGCGCCGACGATGCCGGCCATGCGGGGGCTGCGGTCCAGCACGCCGCGCATGTCCATGACTTCGGCGACACCCGCGACCTCGGGCCAGGAAAGCATTTCCTCGAGTTCGGCCGGGCCGAAATCAGCCCCGGCACGCTCCAGCCCGGGGGCGGAGGGGACGCAGGAAGGCGCCAGCACCAGGGCGCGCAGCGGCAGACCGCGCATCGCCTCCACCGCCCAGCGCACGCCGGGGAGGCCGGAGACATTGCCCAGCTCATGCGGGTCCCAGCAGACGGTGGTGGTGCCGGCGGGCACCACGGCCTCGGCATAGCGGCGCGGCGTCACCATCGAGCTTTCGATGTGCATATGCGCGTCGATCAGCCCAGGGGCGGCGATCAGCCCGGTGGCATCCAGCACCGAGGCCGCGTCTGCGCGCGTGCCGGGGGCATGGACACTGGCCACCAGCGGCCCGACCAGCCCGATATCGGCGGGGCGCAATTCCCCGGTGGCCATGTCGGCCAGGGTGGCGCCGGTGATCAGCACATCGAAGGGCGCCTGGCCGCGGGCGGCGCGCACCGCGCGGTCGCGCAGCGCCCTTTCATGCAGGTCGTGCGGTTCGCGGGTCATGCGGCGGCCTCCGGAGGGCACAAAACAGAACAGGGCGCCCGCTGCCGGGCGCCCTGTTCGGGAAAACTGGTGGAGCCAAGGGGAGTCGAACCCCTGACCTCTTGAATGCCATTCAAGCGCTCTACCAACTGAGCTATGGCCCCGTAGTCTTTGTAGTCGTTCGCCTCTTTCGAAGCGGTGGCGGGGTATAACTTCGCCCCAAGGGCCACGCAAGCCCCCCCGGCAGAAATCTTTCAGCTGTTTTTCATCGCCACCCCGGCGCCCCTTCCCGGCCCCCGCCACCACCTTTAGCGTGGTATCCGACCAAGGAGTGAGGGAGCGAACCCCATGCGGAAAGTCTACCCCGATGCGCGCACGGCGCTCGATGGCCTGCTGCGCGACGGCATGCTGATCCATTCCGGCGGCTTCGGCCTCAGCGGCATTCCCGCCGCGCTGATCGCGGCGATCCGGGATTCGGGCGTGAAGGACCTGACGGTGGTGTCCAACAACGCCGGCATCGACGGCGCCGGCCTCGGCCTGCTGCTGGAGACGCGGCAGATCCGCAAGATGATCTCCTCCTATGTGGGCGAGAACGCGACCTTCGCGAAGCAGTACCTGGCCGGGGAGCTGGAGATCGAGTTCAACCCGCAGGGCACGCTGGCCGAGCGCATCCGCGCCGGCGGCGCCGGCATCCCCGCCTTCTTCACCAAGACCGGCTACGGCACCGCCGTGGCGGAAGGGAAGGAGACCCGCGAGTTCGACGGCCAGCATTACGTGATGGAGCGCGGCATCTTCGCCGACCTCGCCATCATCCATGCCTGGAAGGCCGATACGGAGGGCAACCTCGTCTTCCGCAAGACCGCCCGCAACTTCAACCCGATGATGGCGACGGCCGCCAAGGTGACGGTGGTGCAGGTGGAGGAGCTGGTGGAGCCCGGCCAGATCGACCCCGACCAGATCCACACCCCCGGCATCTACGTGAAGCGCATCGTCAAGCTGCCCGCCAATTACGAGAAGCGGATCGAGCAGCGCACCGTGCGCAAGCGGATCACCGACGCCATCCCGCCCAATGCGAATACCTCGGCCGCCGGCGCCGAGAGCGTGGCTTAAGGGGAGACAGAGACATGGCCTGGACCCGCGACGACATGGCCGCCCGCGCCGCGCGCGAGCTGGAGGACGGCTTCTACGTCAACCTCGGCATCGGCATCCCGACCCTGGTGGCCAACCACATCCCCGACGGCATCTCGGCGCAGCTGCAATCCGAGAACGGCATGCTTGGCATGGGCCCCTTCCCCTATGAGGGGGACGAGGACCCGGACCTGATCAATGCCGGCAAGCAGACCGTCACGGCGCTGCCGACCACCTCCTTCTTCGACAGCGCCACCAGCTTCGCCATGATCCGCGGCGGGCATATCGACATCTCGATCCTGGGCGCCCTGCAGGTGGCCCAGAACGGCGACCTCGCCAACTGGATGATCCCCGGCAAGATGGTGAAGGGCATGGGCGGCGCCATGGACCTCGTCGCCGGGGTGAAGAAGGTGGTGGTGCTGATGGAGCATACCGCCGGCGGCAAGCCCAAGCTGCTGAAGCAGTGCACCCTGCCGCTGACCGGCAAGGCCGTGGTGGACATGGTGGTGACGGAACTGGCCGTCTTCACCATCGACCGCGCCCTGGGGCGGATGACCCTGGTGGAACTGGCGCCGGGCGTCACCGAGGAAGAAGTGCGGCAGAAGACTGAGGCCGATTACGAGACGGCGCTGGCCGTGCAGGCCTGAGGACAGGCCAGGGGCGCTGCCCCTGGACCCCGCTGGGGTGACAGTGTCACCCCAGACCCCGCCGTCTATTTGAGGTGGCGGCACGGTTGTTCCGCCGGAGGTCCATGACCTCCGGTGACTGCGGGTTCAGCCTGCGTGGCCCCGCTTGAATTGACCTGCGGCATAACAGGCGCGGCCCTTCAGCCCTAAGGCTTCTCGCAAAAACTGACAGCGGGGTCCGGGGTGGACTTTCCACCCCGGCGGGGGTGTCCAGAGGGGGCGGCGCCCCCTCTGGCCCCGGCCTCCGCGAGCATTTTGTTTGTATCCAGGCCATCACCGGTCCATAAGGCGCGCGGTCCATCCGCAAATGATGCGGCTGGGCCGGACCCGCGAGCGTGAGCGGGGCCACGGTTGACCAAGCTGTTACGCGACCAACCGGTCGTGGCGGCGTTTCCGGCCACATGGTGCGTTCCGCGGCTACCCCGCGGCCATCCATGCCGCCCGAGACGCCGGCATCCTCCCGACAACAAATTGGGGCGGACCGGACGGCTGGTTTCCGGGGTATCCCGCGTCGCGCGAACAAGAGGGGCCTGCCGGCATCCGGTGGGCCGAACGGCCGGTGGCGCCCTGCGCTGCCGCCGCGACGCAAGGACGTTGCATGTTCGACAATTACTTCCGCAAGGACATCAACTGGGGCGGCAAGACCCTGACGCTGGAGACGGGCAAGATCGCCCGCCAGGCCGATGGCGCCGTGATGGCCCGCCTGGGCGACACCATCGTGCTCTGCACCGTGGTCGGCGCCCGCAGCGTGAAGCCCGGCCAGGACTTCTTCCCGCTGACGGTGAACTACCAGGAAAAGGCCTATGCGGCCGGCAAGATCCCGGGCGGCTTCTTCAAGCGTGAGGGCCGTCCCTCCGAGGCCGAGACCCTGATCTCCCGCCTGATCGACCGCCCCATCCGCCCGCTGTTCCCGGAAGGGTTCCGCAACGAGGTGCAGGTCATCGCCACCGTGCTGTCCCATGACATGGAGAACAGCCCGGACATCGTGGCGCTGGTGGGCTGCTCGGCGGCGCTGACGCTCTCCGGCATTCCCTTCTTCGGCCCGGTGGGCGGCGCGCGCGTCGGCTATATCGACGGCCAGTACGTGCTGAACCCGACGCTGGAGCAGATCAAGCAGTCTGACCTCGACCTCGTCGTCGCCGGCACCGAGGAAGGCGTGCTGATGGTCGAGTCCGAGGCTTCCGAGCTCTCGGAAGAGGTCATGCTGGGCGCGGTGACCTTCGGCCATGCCGGCTTCCAGCCGGTGATCCAGGGCATCATCGAGCTGGCTGAGAAGGCCGCGAAGGAGCCTTGGGACCTGCCGGAAGAATCCGCTGAGACCGCCGCGCTGAAGAAGAAGCTGGCCGACCTGGGCAGCGCTTCCATCGCCGAGGCCTACAAGGAAACCCAGAAGCTGGTCCGCCAGGGCAAGGTGGGCGAGGCCAAGAAGGCGATCCTGGCGCAGCTCAGCGAGGAAGAGGCCGCCGAGGCCAAGGGCCTGCTGAAGGAGCTGGAAGCCACGGTGGTGCGCAACGCCATCCTCGACACCGGCATGCGCATCGATGGCCGCGACACCAAGACCGTGCGGCCGATCCTGGCCGAGGTCGGCGTGCTGCCGCGCGCCCATGGTTCCGCGCTCTTCACCCGTGGCGAGACGCAGGCGCTCTGCGTGGCGACGCTGGGCACCGGCCAGGACGAGCAGATCATCGACCAGCTCGCGGGCGAGTACCGCGAGAACTTCATGCTGCACTACAACTTCCCGCCCTACTCGGTGAACGAGACGGGCCGGATGGGCAGCCCGGGCCGCCGCGAGATCGGCCATGGCAAGCTGGCCTGGCGCGCCATCCGGCCGCTGCTGCCGGAGAAGGAGAAGTTCCCGTACACGATGCGCGTCGTGTCCGAGATCACGGAGTCCAACGGCTCCTCCTCCATGGCCACCGTCTGCGGCACCTCGCTGTCGCTGATGGACGCGGGCGCGCCGCTGAAGCGCCCCTGCGCCGGCATCGCCATGGGCCTGATCAAGGAAGACAAGGGCTTCGCCGTCCTGTCCGACATCCTGGGCGACGAGGATCACCTCGGCGACATGGACTTCAAGGTGGCCGGTTCCGAGCAGGGCATCACCGCGCTGCAGATGGACATCAAGATCACGTCCATCACGCCGGAGATCATGAAGATCGCGCTGGAGCAGGCCAAGCAGGGCCGCCTCCACATCCTGGGCGAGATGGCCAAGGGCCTGACCGGCGCCCGCACGGACGTGGCCTCCAACGCGCCGAAGATCACCGTGATCAATGTCCCCAAGGACAAGATCCGCGAAGTGATCGGCACCGGCGGCAAGGTGATCCGCGACATCGTCGAGACCACCGGCACCAAGATCGACATCGAGGATGACGGCACGATCAAGATCGCGGCCACCTCCCCGGAGGCCACCCAGGCGGCCATCGACCGCATCCGCGGCATCGTGGCCGAGCCTGAGATCGGCGTGATCTACAACGGCACCGTGGTGAAGACCGCCGATTTCGGCGCCTTCGTGAACTTCCTCGGCGCCAAGGACGGCCTCGTCCACATCTCCGAGCTGGCCAATGAGCGCGTCAACAAGACCAATGACGTGGTCAATGTCGGCGACAAGGTGAAGGTCAAGGTGCTGGGCTTCGATGACCGCGGCAAGGTCAAGCTGTCCATGCGCGTGGTCGACCAGGCCAGCGGCGCCGATATCTCCGAGCAGGTCGGCGCCCGCCGCCCGCGCGAGGAAGGCGAGAATGGCGGTGGCGAGCGTGAGCCGCGCGGTGAGCGCCGCGAGCGCCGTGAGCGCCGCCCGCATCGCGACTGAGGCTTGGCCGGCAGGGGGCGGCGGAAAGCTGCCCCCAAGCTGAGGCATGACTGGCGGCGGGGTGGCGACGCCCCGCCGTTTCGCGTGATAGGCCCTGAAAACCGTTGAAACATATGCGGCGCCGGGCCAAATGGCGGGCTCCATGCGGGACGTGCCTGCCTTCGACAGGCACCGTCCAGGCATGGTATGAAATATCAATGTTTTTTAATCACAGGAACGGCGAACGGCTTTGAAAGCGATCAACGCGATCCGGATGGGTGGGGTGGATGTGCTGCCGCTGGTGGAAGGCGGCAAGGGCGTGGCCGTCTCGACCGGAGCCTCCTGTGGCGAATGGGCGGGGGCCGGCGGCGTCGGCACCTTCTCCGGCGTCAATGCCGACAGCTACGATGCCGAAGGCAATGTCATCCGCCAGGTCTATAGCGGCCGTACCCGCGTGGCGCGGCACGAGGAACTGGTGGCCTACGGCATCTCCGGCGGCATCACCCAGGCGCGCGAGGCCTATGAGCGGGCCAATGGCCAGGGCCGCGTGCACATGAACGTGCTCTGGGAGATGGGCGGCGCCGAGCGCATCCTGCGCGGCGTGCTGGAAGGGGCCAAGGGCCTCATCAACGGCATCACCTGCGGCGCCGGCATGCCCTACAAGCTCGCGGAGATCTCGCGCGAGTTCAACGTCTTCTACTACCCCATCGTCTCCTCCGGCCGCGCCTTCAGCGCGCTGTGGAAGCGTTCCTATTCCAAGGTCTCCGAACTGCTGGGCGGCGTGGTCTACGAGGACCCCTGGCTGGCCGGCGGCCATAACGGCCTCTCCAATTCCGAGGACCCGAACAAGCCCGAGGCGCCCTATGACCGGGTGCTGAAGCTGCGGCAGCAGATGCGGCAGTTCGGCCTGGGCGATGTGCCGATCATCATGGCCGGTGGCGTCTGGTGGCTGGAGGAATGGGAGGACTGGATCGACAATCCGGAACTCGGCCCCATCGCCTTCCAGTTCGGCACCCGCCCGCTGGTGACGCAGGAAAGCCCGATCAGCGATGCCTGGAAGCAGAAGCTGCTGACGCTCCAGCCCGGCGACGTGCTGCTGCAGCCCTTCTCGCCCACCGGCTTCTATTCCTCGGCGGTGCGCAACGACTTCCTGCGCGATCTGGAAGCCCGCAACGAGCGTCAGGTGGCGATCAGCCCCGAGCCGGTCGGCGAGCACACCGCCGAATACGGCGTGGGTCCGCGCAAGCGCCTGGTCTGGCTGGCGCCGGGGGACCTGGAGCGCGTGCACAACTGGGAAGCCGCCGGCTTCACCGAGGCGCTGCGCACCCCGGACAATACCCTGGTCTTCGTGACGCCCGAGAATGCGCGGGAGATCCTGAAGGACCAGACCGATTGCATGGGCTGCCTGAGCCACTGCCGCTTCTCCAACTGGACGCAGCACGGCCCGGAATACAGCAATGGCAAGAAGGCCGACCCCCGCTCCTTCTGCATCCAGAAGACGCTGCAGGACATCGCCCATGGCGGGCCGATCGACCACAACCTGATGTTCGCCGGGCATAATGCCTATCGCTTCGGGCAGGACCCCTTCTACTCGAACGGCTTCATCCCCTCGGTGAAGCAGTTGGTCGAGCGGATCATGACGGGCCGCTAACGAACTTCCGTTTCACGTGGAACCATGAGACAACCGCCCCCGGGCCCCGGGGGCGGTTTTTTCATGCCCGCGCGGGGCGGGGGAACATCCGATGATCCGTTCGATCCTGAACAACGGGGCGGTGGAAGCCATCGCCCGCATCCTGCTGTGCTTTCCCTTCTGGGGCAGCGGCCTGGCCAAGCTGATCGATTTCCAGGGCGGCGTGGCGGAGATGGCCATGTTCGGCCTCAACCCGCCGGTGCTGTTCAACATCGCCGTCATCATCGTTCAGCTCGGCGGGTCGGCGCTGGTCATCCTGAACCGCTGGACCTGGCTGGGGGCGGGGGCGCTAGGCGTCTTCACCGCGCTCACCATCCCGCTGGTGCACCACTTCTGGAGCCTGGAGGGGGAGCGCGGCCTTGTCGCTTTCCACACCGCCACCGAGCATGTCGGCATGATCGGCGCGCTGGTGATCGTGGCCATCCTGGCGGAACGGAAGCGCCGGGCGCCGCTGCCGCAGCCGGCGGGTGGCAGCGGCACCTCGAGCTGGTCCACCACCTGAAGGCGGCGGGCGCGGCCCCTTACCGGCCGCCACCCTGCGAGGCGAACCAGGCGGAGACGGCGTGGGCCTGCTCCGGCGTCAGGCGGCTGGCCACGGTCTGCATGATGCGGTGGTAAGGGCCGCCACCGCGCGGGCCTTCCCGCCACAAGGCCAGTTGCCCCTCCAGATAGGGCGCGTGCTGGCCATCCAGCCGGGGCCAGGATGGGTTGCGCGCAAGCGCCTCCGCCCCGTGGCAGGAGAGGCAGGCGGGGAGCTGGTTCTCCGGCATGCCCTGGCGGGCGATGCGCTCGCCCTCCGCCAGCAGGGCCGGGTCGAAGCTCTGCGGCACCGGCTGGCGCGGCTGGGCGGCGTAATGGGCGGCCAGGGCGCGCAGGGCCTCGTCGCCTGCCCGGGCGGCCGGGGGCTGCATGATGCCGCTGTGGCGGCTGCCATCGGCAAAGGCACGCAAAGCCTGCAACAGGTAAGCCTCGTTCTGCCCCGCGATGACGGGGAAGGCGGCACCGTCCCGCCCCTGGCCGTCGCGGTTGTGGCAGCGAGCACAGTCGGCCAGCACCTCAGCGGGCGGCGTGCCCAGCCCGCCAATGCCGGCATTGGCGCCAGGCGGCCGCCGCGGCGTCTCGGCCCCATAGGCCAGGCGGCGGTATTCCTCCGGCTGCATGTCCCGCAGGGCCTCCAGGAAGGCCACCATGGCCCAGACCTCGTCCCGCCGCTCCGGCACGATCCAGGCGGGCATGCCGGTATAGCGCACGCCGTGCTGGACGATGCGGAACAGCTCCTTCGGCGTCCAGTCATCCAGGCTGTCCGAGAAGTCCGGTGGGCGCGGCGTGCTGCGCTGGATGATGGGGTTCTGCGGCTCCCCCGGCGCGCCATGGCAGGGGGCGCAGCCGCTGGCGTAATGGCCGGCGCCGCGGGCCTTCAGGGCCATGTCGTCCAGCGGCGGCGGCGCTTCCACCAGCAGGGCATGGGTGCGGACGGAACTGCTCATCACCCAGTGCAGCGCCCAGTTGGTGATGGCCCAATGCCCGCCCGAGGCCGCGATGTTGAAGAGCCCGGACCAGGCGAAGAGCAGCGCGCCGGCCACCAGGGCCAGCAGGGCCAGGGCGGCGCGGCGCCAGGTGACGCGGATCAGCATGCGGCAGGGTCCTCCCGCTCCGGGCCCAGCAGCCGGGCGGCCAGGATCAGCCCGCCGGCCAGATAAGCGGCGCCGCCCACCAGCAGCATCACCACGCCGCCCAGGCTCTGGTCCTCCAGCACCGTCAGGCCCAGGCAGGCCTCGTGGTTGTAAAGCGGGCGGGGGGCCAGGGTCAGCAGCGCACCCAGCAGGGTCATGTGCATGGAGGTCAGCAGCAGCGCGACGATGCCGCCGCCGCGCCGCTCCCCCTCGGCCCCGAGGCAGGAGAGCCAGACCAGCAGTCCGGTCAGCAGGAAGGAGCCCTGCTCCAGCACCAGGAAGGGGAAGGCGGCGCGCGCGGCCTCATGCGGCCCCGGCAGGTGCCAGCCCCAGACGGCGAGAAATTCCAGCAGGGAGGCCGCCAGCGGCCCCAGCAGCACCGGGTGGCGCCGCGTCAGGTCCCAGCGCGTGCCGGTGAGGCCGATGGCCAGCATTGGCGCGGCGATGGCCACCACCGCCATATGCATCACCATGCCGCCGGTGAAGCTCGGCCCCAGCAGCAGCCAGACCGGCCCACCCCAGGCCAGGGCCAGCACCAGCAGCCCGGCGGGCAGAGCCGTGCCCGCCATCAGCGGCAATCCGTGATCAGGAAGGCCGGCAGGGCGATGAAGATGACGCTGGCGAAGCTGAGGCCGGAGAGCAGCAGGGTGGCCAGGCCGAGGAAGTGCTGCCGGTCCTCGGGCGTGGCGGCGTCATGCGGCGGGTCCTCGGTGCCGGCGCCCCAGTGGCGCCAGGCCTGCCAGGCGGAGACCAGGATGAGGGCCAGCGCCACCGCCGTGCCGATCGCCACCAGCGGCCGCACCTCACCGATGGGCGCGAAGCTGACGCCGGAGGAAGGCTCGGTCAGGTTGATGCCGCCTTCCTTGGCGCAATGCACGGCGGCGACGAGGTAGCAGAACAGGAAATGCAGCGCCCAGATCGTGGGCGGCATCAGCAGCGTCCAGAGATCGGCCTTGTCGCGGATGCGGATGACCATGGCGCGCTCCCTCAGGCCAGCAGGGGGAAGAGGGCGGTGACGGCCAGCGTCACCAGGCCCGTGATGGCGGCGAAGTGCCAGTAGAGCACCACGTTGTGGATATCGATGTCCCAGCGCGTGGTCAGCTTGCCGGCGAGCGAGCGGGCCATGCAGTAGCCCTGCATCACCACGCCGAGCGCCAGATGCAGCGCCGCCCAGATCAGCAGCACCCAGACGGCGGCGGGATAGACATGGGTGGTGGGCGCCAGCCCGGCCTGCCAGGGGGCCCAGAGCATGGCCGCGCCGCTGCCCAGCGCCGCCAGGACGCCGATGCCGAGGCCGAGGCGCAGCCCCATGGCGCTGCCGGCGGTATTGCGCGCCCGGGCCCAGAGCATGGCGCCCCAGGCCAGGGCCAGCAGCCCGAAGGCGACGGCCGGCCAGAGCAGGCCGGGGCCCATCGGCGCGCCATCCGGGCCAAGCGGCGGGAAGACCTCGTGGATGGTCCAGTAATAGAAATAGCTGAAGACCAGGCTGGCGAAGGCCGTCATGTCGCCGAACATGGTGATGAACATGGCCCACCAGCCGACCGAGCGGTGGCCGGAGATGTAGAGGGGCAGGGTGAGGCCACGCCCCACCATCTTCTCCTCCTTCTCCGGGATCATGGCGGTGCCGCGCCAGAGCCAGGTCATGATGCCGAACATGCCGGCGATGCCGAAGCCCAGTGCGGTCCAGTAGAGGTGGTAGGTGGTGGCGATGAAGCTGGCGCCGATCAGGATGGCGCAGATCATCGGCATGAAGCTGTTGCCGGGCACCCGCAGGCATTGGATGGGGTGGCTGTCCAGCACCGAGGTCACCATGGTCTCGCGCTGGCCTTCCTCGGCATCGGGCAGGTACCAGCGGCCCTCGTCCACCTCGCGCGGCAGGTCCGGCTGGTCCCAGAGCGGGTAGCGGGAAGCGACCTCGGGCACGCTGCGCACGCCGAAATCGGGGCCGGGCAGCGGGTTCAGCCATTCCAGCGTGCCGGCATTCCAGGGGTTGCGCGATACGGTCTCGCGCTTGCGGATGCCCCAGAGCAGGTCCCAGGCAAACAGCAGCACGCCGGTGGCGAAGATGAAGGCGCCGAGGGTGGAGACGAGGTTCAGCCAGTCCCAGCCAATGCCGGAGGGATAGGTGAAGACACGGCGCGGCATGCCGCGCAGCCCGGTGAAGTGCATCGGCATGAAGCCGATGTTGAAGCCGGCGAACATGAGCCAGAAGACCCACTTGCCCAGGCGGTCGGAGAGCTTTTTCCCCGTCACCAGCGGCACGTAGTAATAGGCCCCGGCCAGCAGCGGCAGCAGCATGCCGCCGATCAGCACGTAGTGCAGGTGCGCCACCACGAAGTAGCTGTCATGCGCCTGCCAGTCGAAGGGCGCGATGGCGACCATGACGCCCGTCAGCCCGCCGATGACGAAGATGGCCAGCGAGCCGGCGGCGAAGAGCATCGGCACCGTGAAGACCACGCGCCCGGCCAGCATGGTGGCGATGAAGACGAAGATCTGTACGCCGGTCGGGATGGCCACCGCCTCGGAGGCCGCCGAGAAGAAGCCCAGCGAGATGGCCGGCAGCCCCGTGGTGAACATGTGGTGCACCCAGAGCCCGAAGCTCAGGAAGCCGGTGCCCACGGCGGCCAGCACGATCCAGGAATAGCCGATGATCTTCCGGCGGGCGAAGGTCGGCACCAGCATCGCCATCAGGGCGATGGAGGGCAGGAAGATGATGTAGACCTCGGGGTGGCCGAAGATCCAGAAGAGGTGCTGCCAGAGCAGCGGGTCGCCGCCGCGCGCGGGGTCGAAGAAGGGCCAGTCCGCCATCCGCTCCAGCTCGAAGAGGATGTCGCCGGCGATCAGCGGCGGAAAGGCGAAGAGGATCATCCCGCCCACGATCAGCACGTACCAGCAATAGAGCGGGATGGTGTTGATGCGCATGCCGGGCGGCCGGCACTTCAGCACGCCGACGATCAGCTCCACCGCGGCGGCGATGGAGGCGACCTCGATGAAGGAAAGGCCCAGCAGCCAGATATCGGCGCCGATGCCGGAGAGCTTCGGGTCGGTGGTGAGCGGGGGATACATGAACCATCCCCCGTCCGGCGCGGCATTGAAGAAGATCGATCCGCAGACGAAGACGCCGCCGATCAGGAAGCACCAGTAGCCAAAGGCCGAAAGGCGCGGGAAGGGCAGGTCGCGCGCTGCCAGCATGGTGGGCAGCAGCAGGATGGCCACGGCCTCGAAGATCGGCACAGCGAAGAGAAACATCATCGCCGTGCCGTGCAGGGTGAAGAGCTGGTTGTAGAGCGGCGCCGGGATCAGCGTGTTGTCCGGCACCGCCAGCTGCGCCCGCACCAGCAGCGCCAGGGCACCGGCAAACAGGAAGAAGCCGAAGGCGGTCAGCGTGTACCAGCGCCCGACCTCGGTATTGTTCACCGCCGACCAGTAGCGCCAGCCGGGCGGGGAGGCCCAGACGCGCTCCAGCCGCTCTTCCTGTTCCTTGCGCAATTGCTCGCTCATCGCAGCGATCCCAGCCAGGTGGCGATGGCGGCACTCTCGGCCGGCGGCAGCATACCGAAGGAAGGCATGCGCGCGGCCGGCTTGATGGCCTGCGTCTCGCGGATGAAGCGGTCGATATTCTCGGGGCTATTGGGCAGGATGCCGGCGGCGATGGTGGGCCGCGCGCCCAGATGCGTCAGGTCCGGCCCGACGCGCCCGGCCGCCGCGGTGCCGCGCACGGTGTGGCAGGCGCCGCAGCCGCGTGCCAGGAAGAGCGCCGCGCCCCCATCGGTGCTGGCCGTGGCCGCGCCGGATTCGCGCTCGACCCAGGCGGTGAAGGCCTCGGGCTCCATCACCTCGACCGACATGGCCATCAGGGCATGGGAGGCTCCGCAGAACTCGGCGCAGGCGCCGCGGAAGCGGCCGGTCTGCGTCGGCTCCAGCACCAGGCGGTTGGTGGTGCCGGGGATCGCATCCATCTTGCCACCCAGGCTCGGAATCCAGAAGGAATGGATCACGTCCTGCGCCGTCAGAAGGAACTCGGTGCGCTGCCCGACAGGCAGGCGAACCTCGTTGGCCGTCTCGAAACGCCGGCCATCGGGAAGCACGTAGCGCACGCGCCACCAGAACTGCTGGCCCTCCACCTCCACCCGCAGCCCATCCCCGGGGGCGCGCAGTTCCGGCATCAGCCGCAGGCCGAAGACCAGCAGGGCCGCCAGCAGCAGCGTGGGCAACAGCGCGCCACAGACCAGGATCAGCCGCGCCGCCCGCCGCGCCGGCCAGGGCCGCTCCCGCCGGCGGCTGGCGTAGAAGGAGAGGCCCACCACCAGCACCCAGAGCACCAGGCTCGCGCCGGCCATCCACCAGAAGAGCTGGGAGACCGCTTCCGCCTCATGCCCCGCCGGGGCCAACGCCGATTGCGGGCCATCGCACGCGGCCAGCACCAGTGGCAGCAGCCATGCTCCCCGCCTGCAAAGCTCCCGATGCACTCAAACCCCCGCGGCCACTTCTCGCGCCAACGCGAGGTGATGGAGCAGGTTGCAGGAAATTCACCTTCGCTTCGGGATCAGGCTGGCGCGTGACGGAGGACGGGGCCATGGCGTTCCACATCCGCCACGTCGCGGAAGGGAGGATACCAACCATGGCCGAGACACCCGAACACCGGCTGCCGCCGGGTGAGACGCCCATGTCCCTGGGCATTCGTGGCCGCTGCCCGCGCTGCGGCAAGGGGCATATCTTCGCGGGTTTCCTGAAGCTGGCCAAGCGTTGCGACCACTGCGGCCTCGACATGTCCTTCGCCGACCCGGCCGATGGACCGGCCTTTTTCGTGATGTCCATCGTGGCGGTGCCGGTCACCATCTTCGCCATCTGGCTGGAGCTGGGCCACGAGCCGCCCTTCTGGGTGCATCTGCTGACCACCTTTCCGCTGCTGCTGGTCTCTTCCGTCCTGCTGCTGCGGCCTTTCAAGGGCTGGCTGGTCTGCTCGCAATACATCAACAAGGCCGAGGAAGGCCGCTTCGGGACGCGCCAGCCGCCACCCCAGGCATAGAGCACTGGCATCTTGCCGCGCGCTGTGCCATCCGCGCGGCATGGAACAGGCCCCCGAATTCTGGCAGCGCTACGAGGCCGCGCCGCTGCCGCCGCCCTTCACGGCGGCCGCCCCCGCTGCCATGCCGGACGGGCGCTGGCTGCACCTGCCGCTGCGCGACTACGGCGCCGTGGCCGTGACCGGCTTCATCGCCAACCAGGCGTCCTTTGCCGTGCTGCGCCCGGTCTGCGCCTGGATGGCGGAGGCCGCGCGGGACCTCGGGGCCGAGGTGGTGGTGGGCCTGCCGACGCTGGGCCATGTCTTCGGCGCGCCGGTGGCCGAGGCGCTGGGCCATTCCAACTGGGTCGCCCCCGGCTATTCCCGCAAGAAATGGTACGAGGAGGCGCTCTCGGTGCCCACCTCCTCCTCCACCGCGCCGGATGCCCGGCGGATGTGGCTGGACCCGCGCCTGCTGCCCCGCCTGCGAGGCCGCCGCGTGCTGCTGGTGGATGACGTGATCAGCACCGGCTCCTCCGCCCATGCCGGGCTGGCGCTGCTGGGCAAAGTGGGGGTGCGGCCGGTGGGGCTTTGCGTCGCCATGGCGCAGGGAGACCGCTGGCGTGCGGAATGGCCGGATGACGTGCCGGTGGCCGCCGCCTTCGCCACTCCGCTCTTCCGGCGGGGCGAGGGCGGCTGGGTGCCGGACGAGTCCACGCGCCCCGCCATCCGCCTGCCGCTGCGGGAGGCCGCGTGATGGACCGCCTGTGGCTGGTGCTGGGCGCGCTCTCGGGCGGCGTGGCGGTGGGGCTTTCCGCCTGGGCGGCGCATGGGCTGGACCCGGCGCAGGCAGCCCTGGCTTCCAGCGCCCTGACCATGCAGGGCTGGCACGCCCTGGCGCTGCTGGCCACCGGATTGCTGGCCGGGCACCGACGCGGCTGGCTGGCGCATCTGGCCGGCGGCGGCTTTGTTCTGGGCACGCTCTGCTTCTGCGGCGCGGTGTGGTGGCGGGCCCTGACCGGCGGCTCCCTGGGCAGCGTCGCGCCTCTCGGGGGAACCCTGCTGATGCTGGCCTGGCTGTTGCTGGCCCTGGCGGCGGGGCGCCGGGCATGACGCCGCGCAGCGCCTATCTCGCCGCCGAGGGTTTCGAGCGGGAGCTGGAGGAGGAACTGCGCCGCGCCGGCATCGCCATCGCCGCCTGGCATGGGTTGCTGGCGCTGTCCGAGGCACCGCCCGTGCCCGCCGCCTGGGCGCTGGATACCTGGACTGATCCGCGCGAGATGCCGGTGGCCTCCATCAAATCCGCCGCCACGGCGCTGCGGGGTATCCAGCGCAACTGGTCGCTCTATGCCGCCGCCTTCCATCGTCGTGCCGCGCTGATCGAGGCGGCGCTGCCGCCGGTGAAGGCGCGCGCGCTGCATTTCCCGGAACCGGCGCCCACCGGCCACCTGGGCGCCTGGACGCTGCTGGCACCCGACCGGATGCTGGCCAGCCCCACCAAGACCAGCCCCTTCCTGAATGGCGCCGTGCGCTTCGAGGAAGACCGCGAGGGCCCGCCCTCCCGCGCCTATCTGAAGCTGTGGGAAGCGCTGACGCGCATCGGCCGCTGGCCGGGGCCGGGGGAGACGGTGCTGGACCTCGGCGCCGCGCCGGGCGGCTGGACCTGGGCACTGGCGCAACTGGGCTGCCAGGTGGTGGCGGTGGACAAGGCGCGGATGGACCCGGCCGTGGCCGCGCTGCCCAATGTCGCCATCCGCACCGAAAGCGCCTTTGGGCTGGAGCCGGAAAAGCAGCCGGCGGTGGATTGGCTGTTCAGCGACATCATCTGCTACCCGGCCCGCCTGCTGGGGCTGGTGCGGCGCTGGATGGAGGCCGGCCGCGCCCGCAATTTCGTCTGCACCCTGAAGTTCCAGGGGGAGACGGACCATGACACCGCCGCCGCCTTCGCAGCCATCCCTGGCGCGCAGCTCTTCCACGGCGCGCATAACAAGCACGAGCTGATGTTCTGCCTGCTGCGGGACGCGCCCTGACGCCGATCCGGGGCGGGTGCGAACGCGTGGCCGGGTGAAGTGCTCCAGGCATAACGAAAGGGCCGGCCCCCTGGCGGGAAGCCGGCCCTTGCGGAACGAAGCGGCCGTGGCCGCCCGTGGTGTCAGCCCTTAGCGATGGGCCAGCTGCTGCGCCTGCTCCACAGGCAGATAGGCCACGTAGCCCTCGCTGCCGCCAACAAAGACCGGGATGCCGGCCGAAGGCTCAACAAAGCGGCTGTCGAGATGGGCGATCTGCTGGCTCTCACCCTGGCCGGCCACGCGCACGGCGCCGCCGCCCACGATGTTGCCGGTATGGCCAGCGGGGTATTGCACCGCGAATTGCTCACCCTGGTTGATGACCTGCAGCTCCTGCGCCTGGGCGGCGCCGGCGAGGCCGGCCATAAGGAGGGCGGCGGAAAGAATGGCAGAGCGGAACATGGTGTAGATCCTTTGGCTTGGTGAAGCTCATCGCTTCCGTTGGCCGATATCTATGCGCTCCACGCGCATCTTTCCAATCAGCCATGCCAATGCCAAGTATTCGCTCAGGCGATGATCATGCATCCGTGACATGATGTGCCAGGATTTATCCCCATAATGCATGGCTGGTCCGTGACGGCGCCGTGCCATATGCGGGTAGGAGTGCAAAAACGAGGGAAGGGCTGTCCGGTCCAAGGGCTGGCCTCAACGCCGGTCAGCCCGGCGAGGTGCTGGCTGGATCATGGCGGTACGGCAGATACACCACATCGGGGTCCTCCCCGCCCGGCTGGTAGGGAATGCCCGGGGGCGGCAAGGAGTGCAGGGGCGCGGAATAGATGACGCTCGGTGTCTCGCCGAGCGTGCGCAGCACCTTGCCGCCACCCACAATATTGCCGGTATAGCCGGCGGAGTAATGCACCTCGAACTGCTCGCCCTGGTTCACGACCTGCTGGGCCTGCGCGGCGCCACCGGCCAGGACGCCAGCCAAAAGGGCGGCGGCCACCATCGAAGCACGGAACATGGCTGTTCCTCCTGGAGATCCACAGGGCGCAGCCGCGCCCTCCGAACCTCTATCGCGCCGCCGCCATCGCCCTGCCAATTGGGTGGGGCGATGGTCGGTATTCGCGCCGGCGATTACGGTGCCGGCCTGGCTCAGTCCTTCATCACCGCACCATGCGCGGCGAAGCAGGCCATATCCAGAATCTGGTTCACGCTGGCGCCCATGCTGGCGATCTGCACCGGATGCTCCAGCCCCACCAGGATCGGGCCCAGAGTGGTGGCGCTGGTCAGGCGCGGCACCGCCTTGGAGAGGATATGGGCGGCGTGCAGCCCCGGCATCACCAGCACATTGGCCGGGCCGCTGAGGCGGCAGAAGGGGTAGAGGGCGCGCAACTGCGGGTCCAGCGCCACGTCGGCGCCCATCTCGCCATCGTATTCGAAGTCCACGCCACGCTCGTCCAGCAGCTTCACCGCCTCCCGCACCGGGCTGACGATGGTGCCGCCCGGGTCGCCGAAGTTGGAGAAGGAAAGGAAGGCCACGCGCGGCTCCAGCCCCATCCGGCTGGCGGCGGCGGCGGCACCCTTGGCGATCTGCGCCAGGGTCTCCGCATCCGGCCGCTCATGGATGGCGGTATCGGCGATCAGCGTGGTGCCGGCGGTGCGGCTCAGCAGCACCGTCAGGCCGAAGAGCGCCCGGCCGGGGATGGCATCCACCGCGCGCGTCACGCCTTCCAGCGTCACGCTGAAGGAGCGGGTGACGCCGCTGACCATGGCATCCGCATCGCCCAGCGCCACCATGCAGGCGGCGAAGACATTGCGGTCCTGGTTGACCAGCCGCTGGCAGTCGCGGAACAGCAGGCCCTGGCGCTGCTGCCGGGCATAGAGCCATTCGGCATAGCGCAGGTTGCTGTCGGAAAGGCGGGCATTATGGATCTCGATGCCCTCCGGCAGCGGGATGCCCAGCGCGGCCACGGTCTCGCGCACCCGCTCCTCGCGCCCCACCAGCACCGGCGTGCCATAGCCGGCGTTGCGGAAGGCGATGGCGGCGCGGATGACCTTCTCTTCCTCGCCCTCGGCGAAGACCACCTTCTGCGGATTGGCGCGCACGCGCTCC
Organism: Pseudoroseomonas ludipueritiae; assembly: GCF_014490445.1. Classification (GTDB taxonomy): domain Bacteria; phylum Pseudomonadota; class Alphaproteobacteria; order Acetobacterales; family Acetobacteraceae; genus Pseudoroseomonas; species Pseudoroseomonas ludipueritiae. The sequence goes on from NZ_JACTUZ010000027.1 coordinate 33,378, forward strand.
GTCACCGCCTCCAGCGCCGCCATGCCGGCATCCAGACGCCCGGCGAGGCCGCGCGCGTAGCGCTGCATGTCCAGGATCGGCTTGCGGGCGACGCCGCTGTCCATCGCCGCCTTGGCCACGGCGGGGGAGACATGGGAGATCAGGCGCGGGTCGAAGGCATGCGGGATGATGTAGTCGGGGCCGAAGCGCAGCCCGGCGCCGCCGCCCGCGCCCGCCACTTCCTCCGGCACATCCTCGCGCGCCAGCATCGCCAGCGCCTCAGCGGCGGCGATCTTCATGGCCTCGTTGATGGTGGAGGCGCGCACGTCCAGCGCGCCGCGGAAGATGAAGGGAAAGCCCAGGACATTGTTGACCTGGTTGGGATAATCGGAGCGACCGGTGGCCACGATCACGTCCGGGCGCACGGCACGCGCCTCGTCCGGCGTGATCTCGGGGTCCGGGTTGGCCATGGCGAAGATGATCGGGTTCTTGGCCATGCTGGCCACCATGGCGGGCGTGACCGCTCCCTTCACGGACAGGCCGAAGAAGGCATCGGCGCCTTCCAGGGCCTGGGAGAGCGTGCGGCGGTCGGTGGAAACGGCGTGGGCCGACTTCCACTGGTTCATGCCCTCGGTGCGGCCACGGTAGAGCACGCCCTTGGTGTCGCACATCAGGATATTCTCGGGCCGCATGCCCATGGCCTTCACCAGCTCGGCGCAGGCGATGGCGGCGGAGCCGGCGCCGTTGATGACGAGCCTGGTGTCCTTCAGCTCCCGCCCCGTCAGGTGGCAGGCATTGATCAGCCCGGCGGCGGCGACGATGGCGGTGCCATGCTGGTCATCATGGAAGACCGGGATGTCCATCAGCTCGCGCAGGCGCTGCTCGATGACGAAGCATTCCGGTGCCTTGATGTCCTCCAGGTTGATGCCGCCGAAGGAGGGGCCGAGGTAGCGGACGGAATTGACGAATTCGTCCACATCCTCGGTGGAGACGCAGAGGTCGATGGAATCCACATCGGCGAAGCGCTTGAACAGCGCGGCCTTGCCTTCCATCACCGGCTTGCCGGCCAGCGCGCCCAGGTTGCCCAGCCCCAGCACGGCCGTGCCGTTGGAGATGACGGCCACCATGTTGCCCTTGGCCGTGTAGTCATAGGCCAGGGAAGGGTCGCGGTGGATATGCAGGCAGGGTTCGGCGACGCCTGGGGAATAGGCGAGGCTGAGATCGCGTGCGGTGGTCAGCGGCTTGGTCAGCCGGATTTCCAGCTTGCCGGGTTTTCCCTCGGCGTGAAGGGCCAGCGCCTCCTCAGCGGTGATACGGGCAGTACGGGTGTCAGGCGCGCGGGCGTCGTCCATGGACCTCAGACTTCTACAGAGACGAATGGTCCATCATGAGGCCGCCGGCCGCGCAGGGCTAGCCAGCCGCTTCGCAAGTGCGGCATCGCGCCGCCGGGCGGCAGGGTGGCGCGGCGGAGGCTGACAGGGTCGTGATGACGGCGGACCCCTGGCCCGCCGCTGCCGGCCTGCTCCAGGGGAGGAGCAGGCCGGGTTGGCGATCAAGGCAGCAGCAGGTTGTCGATGCCGTGCACGACGCCGTTGCTGGCCATCAGGTCCGGCATGATGAACCGGGCCGGCGGCTGCAGGTTCTGCCCGCCCGCGCCGGTGCCGAAGTTGCTGCCGGCGCCGCCGGAGGCCTTCACCACGGCCACGGTGGCAGGCGTGCTGCGGCCATCCAGCCGCACCAGCCCGCCATTGATGGAGGGCATGTCCCGCACCGTGCCGGCCAGGCTCTGGCTGGTGACGGTGCCGGCCACCATGTGGTGGGTCAGCAGCGCGCCCAGGCGGAACTGGTCGGCGGCACCGGCCTGGTTGCCGGATTCGGTGCCCAGCAGGTCCTGCATCAGGGCCGGGTGGCGGTCGATCGCCTCGTTCACCGGCACAAAGAGCGTCAGGTCCTGCGTGCCGCGCAGCCGCACAAGCTCGCCGCCCCGCTGCGCCAGCTCCAGGAAGCGGGAGAATTGCGGCACGCTGGCCAGGGTATTGGCGATGTCGCTCATGGAAGCGACCTGCGCGCGCAGCACGGCGGGGGCGGCGAGCGTCGCGCCTAAGGTGGCACCGAGCAGGGTACGGCGTTGGATCGTCATGAAGAAACTCCTCGACGGTTCTTGGCAGGCGTGAACTGGAACAAATGAAAGCCCCTGCTGCGCCCACCCTTGTTTCAGGCGCGTGGCGGAGCTGTTGCGGGCAAGCAACGCCTCGCCCGACGCCGGGTTTCCTGCTGCGTAAGCGCTGCATTTTTCACTGCCATGGTGGAACCCACGCCAGATGACGGCGTTGTCGGAAGCACGGCCGTACGATGACAGGCCATATCAGAGGGAGTTCTCGCCATGCTGCGCCAGCGCGCGATCCTGTCCACCATTGCCGCTTCTGCCCTGATGCTGGGCTTGGCGGCCTGCGACAACACCAACAATTCCGCCACCCGCGCGGTGGACCGCGCCGCGGGCACCAATACTTCCGGCGCTTACCCGGCGCAGTCCGACGGCACTCCCGGCAACCCGCCGGGCACCGAGAGCACCCGGGCGCTGGACCGCGCCGCGGGCACCAACACCTCGGGCGCCTATCCTTCCCAGTCCGATGGCACGCGCGCCAACCCGCCGGGCACCGCCACCACCCGGGCGCTGGACCGCGCCGCGGGCACCAACACCTCGGGCGCCTATCCTTCCCAGTCCGATGGCACGCGCGCCAACCCGCCGGGCACCGCCGCCGGCCGGGCGCTGGACCGCGCCACCGGCAACAGCTCCGGCGGCTACTGATCCAGGCCTGCGCGGCACCGCCGCCAGCCTGCCGCTGCAGCAGGGCCGCCCGGGATCACCGGGCGGCCCTTTGCGCTTCCGCCGCCGGCAGCGCCGCCGGGCAGGCGGTGCTAGTCTCCGCGCCCCTGCCAAGGAGAATGCCGCATGGCCGATATCGAGCCCGCGCCCGAAGCCGATCCGCCGCCCTGGTTCCAGGCGCATGTCTTTGTCTGCTGCAACCGGCGGCCCGAGGGGCACCGCCGTGGCTCCTGCGCCGCGCGCGGCAGCGAGGCGCTGAAGGACTACATGAAGGCCCGCGCCAAGGAACTCGGCCTGAAGGGCGTGCGGGTGAACACCGCCGGCTGCCTGGACCGCTGCGAATTCGGCCCCACCATGGTGATCTACCCCGAAGGCATCTGGTACCGCGCCGAAACGCGGGATGACGTGGATGAGATCCTGACGGCGCATCTGGTGCGCGGCGGCCGCGCCCGGCGGCTGATGCTGACCGAGCGGGACGTGCCGCCCCCCAAGCCGCCCAAGGACTGAGCCGCCGCCGGTTGCCAGCGGCGGCCGGCCGGCCCACATCCCGCGCCATCCAGCCCGGCCGCGCGGGGAGGGGAGGCGGGTTGCCTTCCGCCGCTGCCTCCCCCGGGCCTTTCGCGCGGACGGAGCTGCATGACCGATACCATCTTCGCCCTGGCTTCCGGCGCGGGCCGGGCCGCCATCGCGGTGCTGCGGCTGTCCGGCACCGGCTGCGGCGCGGTGCTGCAACGGCTGGCCGGGCGACTGCCGCCGCCCCGTATGGCCAGCCTGCGACGGCTGCGCGCCCCCGCCAGCGGCGAAGTGCTGGACGAGGCGCTGGTGCTCTGGTTCCCCGGCCCGCGCAGCTACACGGGTGAGGATTCGGCGGAACTGCACCTGCATGGCGGCCGCGCGGTGCTGGAGGGCGTCAGCGCCGCCCTGCTGGTTTGCGGGGCCCGCCCGGCCGAGCCGGGGGAATTCACCCGCCGTGCCTTCCTGAACAACCGGCTGGACCTGACGGCAGCGGAGGGCATCGCTGACCTGATCGATGCCGAGACCGCCGCCCAGCGGCGGCAGGCGCTGCGGCAGGCCGGGGGCGCGCTGGCGGAGCGCTATGCCGGCTGGGCCACGCGCCTGACCCGGCTGCTGGCGCATCAGGAAGCCGCCATCGAATTCGCCGAGGACGGGCTGCCCAACAGCCTGGAGGACGAGATGCGCGCCGGTGCCGCCGCCCTGGCCGCCGAGATCCGCCGGCATCTGGATGATGGCGGGCGGGGGGAGCGGCTGCGGGAAGGGCTCTGGGCCGCCATCCTGGGCGCGCCCAATGCGGGCAAAAGCTCGCTGCTGAATGCCCTGGCGGGGCGGGAGGCCGCCATTGTCTCCGCCACCGCCGGCACCACGCGGGACGTGGTGGAGGTGCGGCTGGAACTGGGCGGCGTGCCGGTGCTGCTGGCCGATACCGCCGGGCTGCGGGAGACGGCGGATGAGATCGAGGCCGAGGGCGTTCGGCGGGCGCGGCGGCGGGCGGAGGAGGCGGACCTGGTGATCGCGGTCTTCGCCGCCGATGTGCCGCCGGATGCCGGCACCCGGGCCATGGTGGCGCCGGGCACGGTGGTGGTGGCCAACAAGACCGACCTGGCGTCCGCCCCGGCGGAGATCGGCGGCGTGGCGCCGCTGGCGGTCTCGGCCCGCAGCGGGGAAGGGCTGGATGCGCTGCGGGAGG
>NZ_JACTUZ010000270.1 GCF_014490445.1 Pseudoroseomonas ludipueritiae
TGCCCGCGCCACGGCGGCCAAGGCCACCGCCGCCAAGGCCGGCCCGGCCCGCGCCGCCAAGCCGGCCGCGCCGCGCAAGAAGCTCTCCCCGCCCGAGGTGGATCGTCTGGTGCAGGTGGTCGTGGCCAGCCTGGAGGATGACAAGGCCGAGGATATCGTGGTGCTGGATGTGGCCACCCGCGCCACCTTCGCCGACCGCATGGTGATCGCCACCGGCCTGGTGGAGCGCCAGATCCAGGCCATGGCCGGCCATGTGGACCGGGCGCTGGGCGAGTTGGGCATCAAGCGCATCCGCACCGAAAGCTCGCCCGACTGGGTGCTGCTGGATGCCGGCGACCTGGTGGTGCACCTCTTCCGCCCGGAAGCGCGCGCCAATTACCGGCTGGAGAAGATGTGGGGCCCCGACAGCCCGGTGGATGGCCCGCTGGGCGAGGATAGCACCATGCCGCCGCTGAGCGACGAGGATGCCGCCGAGATCGCCGCCGACATGGGCCGCACCGGCCTCGACTTCGATGACGAGGGCATGCAGGTCGAGGACGAGGACCATGTCTCCGGCGAGGACCTGGGCGAGGACGACCTGAGCGACGACCTCGGCGACGACGTGATCGAGGAGTGAGCCGCGTCCCCCTTCTGCTGGCCGTGGGCCGGCTGAAGCCGGGGCCGGAGGCGGCGCTCTTCGCCCAGCACAATGCCCGCCTGCGCCCGCCGCTGACCGTGAAGGAAATTCCGGAAGCGCGCGGCTCCGCCGCCGAGATCCGGCGGCGGGAAGGCGCGGCGCTGCTGGCGGCGCTGCCGGAAGGCGCGCTGGCGGTGGCCATGGACCTCGGCGGCGCCACGCCGGATAGCGAGGAACTGGCGGCGCTGACGGCGAAATGGGACGAAAGCGGCCGGGTGGTCGCTTTCGTCATCGGCGGCGCCGAGGGGCTGGACCCCTCGGTGCTGGCGCGGGCGGAGCACAAGCTTTCCCTGGGGCGGCTGACCTGGCCCCATTTCCTGGTGCGCGGGCTGCTGGCCGAGCAGCTCTACCGCGCCCAGGCCATCCGCGCCGGGCATCCCTATCACCGCGCCTGGCGGCCCTAGAGGAAGCCGACCCGCCGCAGCAGCAGGCTGGCCGGCTGCACCAGCGCCATGGTCAGGAAGATGCGCACGAGATGGAAGGCCACCACCACCGGCACTTCCAGCAGCAGCGCCTTGGCGGTGATGGACATCTCGGCCACGCCGCCGGGCGCGGTGGCCAGCACCATGGTCGCCGGGTCCAAGCCGAAGGCGTGGCCCAGCGCCAGCCCCAGCAGCGCGCAGAGGGAGGTCAGCAGCAGCACATGCAGCATGGCCCCCGCCAGCAGCCGCCCGCCGCCGAGAAAGGCCGCGCGCTCGAACTGCACGCCGAGCTGGGCGCCCAGCAGCACCTGCGCCGCCGCCGTCAGCACCACGGGAATGCCGGTGATGCTGTTGCCCGTGGCGGTGAGCCCGACGCTGACCAGCAGCCCGCCCAGCATCCAGGAATTGCGCATGCCGATGCGCCGCAGCACCACCGCCGCCACCGCCCCGGCGGCCAGCAGCAGCGCGAAGCCGCCCGGGCGGAATTCCTGCGCCACCGCATTGCCCGCCAGGGCCGAGGCGCCCTGCACCCCCAGCAGCGCGAAGGCGGTGGGCACCATCACCACCACCCCCACCACCCGCAGCAGTTGCGCGATGGCCACCGCCGTGGGGCGGGCGCCATAGGCCTCGCCGATCAGGCTCATCTCCGCCACGCCGCCCGGGATGGAGCCGAAGAGGGCGCTGGGCCGGTCCATCCGCGCCAGCCGCCCCAGCAGGGGGGACAGCAGCACGCCGAGCGCCAGGGTCAGCAGGGCACTGGCCACCACCAGCGGCCCGTGCCGCGCGATATGGCCTGAGGCCTCGGGCGTGAAGAACAGCCCCAGCGCGCAGCCCACCACCAGCATGCCGGTGTTGCGCAGCGGCTGGCTGGCCTGCACCGGCAGCCCGGAGAGCCGCCCCGCCGCCACGAAGGCCAGCGCCCCCAGCAGCCAGGGCAGCGGCGTGCCGATGGAAAAGAAAGCCAGCCCGCCCAGCGCCGCCAGCAGGTAGCACAGCAGGTGCATGCCCAGCCCGCGCCAAGAGAAGGATGGCGGCGCGCGAAGGAAGGAAGGGCGATTCGGCATGTTGCGATGCAGATTACCTGCCACGGCCGCCGCCGCCACCCCGCCGGGGCTCCGCTCGCCCCCCGGGGCCGCGCTCAAGGTGCCTTCAGTTCCGCCACGGCCTCAGCCGTGCTAGGGCGCGCATTCCCATGATCCTGCACCCATGCTCCGCGCGCTGATTCGCCGCCCTGCCACCCAGGCTTTCCTGGCGGGACTGATCGGGCGTTACCTCGCCTTCTGTTACCGCACCACCCGCTGGTCCCTGATCGGCGAGGAACATATGCGCCCCTTTGCCGAGCGCGGCGCCCCGGTCATCATCGCCTTCTGGCACGAACGCCTGCCGATGATGCCGATGCTCTGGACCACCGTGTCCAGGATCTTCCCCGAGGCGGCGCACTGGCAGCCGCATGTGCTGGTCTCCCGCCACCGGGACGGCCGCTTCATCGGCGAGATCGTGGCGCGCTTCCGGCTGGTGATGGTGCATGGCTCCACCTCCCGCGGCGGCGCGGCGGCGCTGCGCTCGCTGACGCGGGTGCTGCGTGGCGGCAGCCCGGTGGCCATCACGCCGGATGGCCCGCGCGGCCCGCGCCGGGTGCCGGCGGAAGGCGTGGCCCAGCTCGCCGCCTTCGCCAAGGTGCCGGTGATGCCCACGGCGGCCGCCACCACCCGCCACCGCCTGCTGCCGAGCTGGGACCGCATGATGCTGCCCCTGCCCTTCTCGCGCGGCGTGCTGGTCTGCGGTCCCGCCGTGATCGTGGAAACGGCGGATGAGGCGGTGCTGGCCGCCATCGGCGCCGCGCTGACGGAGGCCTGCGACACCGCCGATGCCTGGGCCGCCGGCCGCCCGGCGCCGGAAGCCCGCTGCGTATGAGCCACCGCGCATGAACTGGGGCCAGTGGCTGAGCCGCCTGGCGGGCACGGTCGCGGGGCCGGTGCTGCCGCCGCTG
>NZ_JACTUZ010000271.1 GCF_014490445.1 Pseudoroseomonas ludipueritiae
CGGCGCGCGGTCCGCGGCGGCCCAGCCGGCCAGGGCGGCCGGCAGCCCGGCCAGGCCCAGCAGCACCAGGAACCAGGCGGAAAGACCATCGGGCCCCAGGCTCAGCGGTGCCCAGGGCGGGCCAAAGGGCAGCAGAACCGGCAGGCTTTCGCCCGAGAGCAGGTCCGCCAGCCCCAGCAGCACGAATCCGGCGCAGACCAGCGCGACGCCACCCTGCACCACGCGCGCCTGCCCGGCCGCCCCCAGCGCCGCCAGCAGCGCCAGGATGGCCAGCAGCCCGGACAGCATCCAGGGGATCATCATGCCGGGCGGCCCGCCGGTGCGTTCATGCGGCGCGGGCCACCTGCCCCATGGGCCGCATCAGAGAGGCAACCCGGCAACCCCGCGAGCCGGCACCAGCCGAGCCGCCGCCCGACGGGCAGAGCCGGTGCGACCGGTATTGGCGGACAAGGGCGGAAAGCCTGCGGAAGCTGGGAGGCGCATGACAGCCTGTTGATGGAATTGTCTCGACCGGCGATGGCGGCGCATTCTGGCTGCTTCCGGGCAGCGCGGCTAGGCGGCGGCCCTCAACAGGATGTGTCCACATGGGCGGGGCCCGCCCATGTGGAGGCCAGGCATGGCCCTGCCCGTTGCCGGCTAGGGCGCGGCGGGAGCCTCGGGCGCCGGCACGGGCTCGCGCAGCGCCTCGGCCTCCCGCTTCAGGCGGATATAGGAGCGCACGGAAAAGGGCAGCATGCCGATATAGATCAACCCCGCCGCCGCCAGCGCCGCCCAGGGCTCGCTCACCAGCAACGCGGCATAGGCGCCGACCGAGATCAGCAGCGGCAGCACCACCTCCCGCCGCACCTTGAAGTTCTTGAAGGACCAAGTGGGCAGGGTGGAGACCAGCATCAGCGCCACCACGATCAGCAGCAGGCCCACAAAGGCCGGGTGCCGCATGCCATGCGCCATGCCGTGCCAGCCCCAGCCCTCGAAGGCCAGGGACAGGAACATGGGGAAAAGCGCGAGGCCCGCGCCCGCCGGAGCCGGGACGCCGGTGAAGAAGCTCTGCGCATAGGCCGGCTTCGGCGCCAGCCCGACATCCAGCGCCGCGTTGAAGCGCGCCAGGCGCAGCGACATGCAGACAGCGAAGAGCACGCAGGGCACGAAGCCGATGCCGCGCCAGGAATCCATGGTCCACATGTAGAGCACCATGGCCGGCGCCACGCCGAAGGAGAGGAAGTCCGCCAGGCTGTCGAACTCGGCGCCGAAGCGGCTGGTGGCCTTCAGCAGCCGCGCGAGGCGGCCATCCAGCCCGTCGATCACGGCGGCGCCGATGATCAGGGCCGCCGCCGGGGCCCAGCGCTCATCCAGGGCGAAGCGCATGGCCATGAGCCCGGCGCAAAGGCCGAGCATGGTCATGATATTCGGGATCAGCTTGTTGAAGGACTGCCCCTGGAAGCGGGGGCGCCGCCGGGGCGCGAAGCGGAAGCGGCGGCGAGGTTCTCCGGAATGGTCCCCAAGGGCAGTGTTCGGCATCAGAATCCCGTATCGGTGTGCAGCACCGGCTGGTGCGTCTCGTCGCGCCCCATCTCGGCGACCACCGTCTCGCCGCCGATCATGAGCTGGTGCTCGGCCACCAGCGGGCGGATGCCCTCCGGCAGGTAGAGGTCGGTGCGGCTGCCGAAGCGGATGATGCCGAAGCGCTCACCGCGCTCCAGGCGATCGCCCTCCTTCACCTGGCAGACGATGCGGCGGGCGATCAGCCCGGCGATCTGCACCACACCGAGGTCCTTTCCATCCGGCAGGCGCAGCGCCAGCCCGTTGCGCTCGTTGTCCACGCTGGCCTTGTCCAGGCTGGCATTGAGGAACTTGCCAGGCCGGTAGGCCACGCGGGTCACAACGCCTTCAAAGGGGCTGCGGTTGACATGCACATCGGCGACCGAGAGGAAGATCGACACCCGCCAGCGCGGATGGGGGCCGAGGCCCAGCTCTTCCGGCGGCACGGCCGGGCTGACCATGGTGACGCGGCCATCCGCCGGGGCAACGATGACGCCGGGACGCGTGGGCACCACCCGCTCGGGGTCACGGAAGAAATAGAAGCAGAAGGCCGTGAAGGCCGCCGCCAGCCAGAACAGCCAGGTGCCCACCGCGATGCCGCCCGCCACCGCCACCACGATGCCGCCGACAATGAAAGGCTTGCCAGCCGGATGCGGCTTGGCAACGACCAGCTGGATGCTCTCGATAAGCGCCATGATGCCGTTGGTTATGGTCCGGGGGAGGCCCCCGGACAACCGGCGGCCCCCGGATCAGGGGTTGGGAAGCGTAAAAATTTGGCCGGGGTAAATCCGGGCCGGGTCGCGGATCTGATCGGAATTGGCGCGGTGGATGACCGTGTAGCGGATGCCCCGGCCATAGGTCGCGCGGGCGATGCGCCAGAGATTGTTGCCCGGCTGCACCACGATGCGGTCCGCGGCCAGGGCCGGCGCACCGCCGCTGTCGCGCTGGAAGGGCAGCTCCAGCCGCGCCGCCACCTTGCCGCGCGGCCCGATCTGGTCGAGGCGGAGGACATGCCGCCCCGGCTCCGGCACCGGCTCGGGCCGCAGCACCCAACGGCCGCTCTGGTCGGCGACGGCATCGCCGGCATGGTGCTGGTCCACATAGACCCGCACGGTGCCGCCCGCCGGCGCGGTGCCGGCAAAGCGCATGGCGCCACCCTCGTCGTAATCGACGACATCGAGGCCGAGGCGCCCGTTCGCGGCCGGCACGCCGCCCTGCAGCAGGCGCGGCGCGGCGGCCTGCGGCAGCAGCACGGCCACCGGAGCCTCCGGCGCCGTGGCGGCCTCGGGCACCATCACCACGACCGATTCCTCGCCCTGCCGCTCCTGCCCCTGCGCGTCCCGCGCCCGCAGCGACAGCTCATGCGCGCCGGGCGCCAGCGGCTCGGAAGGCAGGATCACGAATTCACCGCGGGAATCGGCGCGGGCGCGGCCCAGTTCCCGCCCGCTGTCATGCAGCACCACCTCGGCGCCGGGGGTGGCGCGGCCGGCCACCACGGCGGCGCCCTTGGCGCCGATGCGCGCGACATCGAAGCGCGGCCCGCCTTCC
>NZ_JACTUZ010000272.1 GCF_014490445.1 Pseudoroseomonas ludipueritiae
CATCACCGCCGCGGCCGCCGCCGGCGATGCCGCGGCGGAGGCGGCGCTGGCGCGCTTCACCAGCCGCCTCGCCCGCGCGCTGGCTGGCGTGACCAACCTGCTGGACCCCGATGCCATCGTGCTGGGCGGAGGCCTGAGCAACCTCCAGCGCATCTACGATGACGTGCCAGGGCTGATGGCGCCCTTTATCTTCGGCGATGTCGGCCGCACCCGGCTGCTGCGGGCCAAGCATGGCGATTCCTCCGGCGTCTTCGGCGCCGCGCGGCTCTGGGACAAAGGCTGGAACAGCCTGCCGCTAGCCGGGATGTGAATGGCCGCGCCGCCGCCACGCCCCGCAGGATGCGGCGCATGGCCCCTTACATCCTCTATGGCGACCACCGCTCCGGCTCCTCCACGGTGGAGATGGCGCTGGCCGAGATCGGCGCGCCCTTCGAACTGCGCCCCGTGCCGCTGGAAGGGGACCACCAGCTGGCCGGGGAATACCGCCGCATCAACCCGATGGGCCGCATCCCCACCCTGGTGCTGCCCGACGGCACGGTGATGACGGAAAGCCTGGCCATCCTGCTGACCCTGGCCGACCGCCACCCGGAGGCTGGCCTGCTGCCGCCCCCCGGCGATGCCGGCCGCGCCCGCGCCCTGCGCTGGATGACCCTGGCCGCCGCCGAATTCTATCCCCATGTCACCCGCTACGATTACCCCGAACGCTTCCACCCCGACCCCGCCCAGGCCGATGCGCTGCGCCAGCGGGCGCAGGAGATGGGGCGGGAGATCTGGACGGTGGTGGAACGCGAGGCCGCGCCCGATCCCTTCATCCTGGGCGAGCGCTTTTCCCTGGCGGATATCTACCTCTCCGCCCTGACGCGCTGGATGCATGGCGACGAATGGCTTCCCGGCCATTGCCCGCGCCTGGATGCGCTGGCGCGGGCCGTGGCGGCACGGCCGGGCGCGGGACCGGTGTGGCGGAAGCACTTCGGGTAGCGAGGCCGGGGGAATGAATGCCCCGGACCACATCTTTTTTCTGCGAGTTTTGCCTGGGCGCTTCAGTGCATCGCGGACCTATCGCGCGGCATGCGGCCACAGCCACCAGAGCAGCGCCGCCGCCGCCAGCAGCCAGATGGCCACGATGAGGGCGGCGCCCGCGCGGCTGACAGGTCGTTCCCGCACCCTTGCCGCGGCGGCCCGATGCTCGGCCATGACCTCCGGCGGCACCAGCCGGATGGCCAGCAGGATGAGCGGGGGCAGCAGGATCACCTCATCGAGATATCCCAGCACGGGGATGAAATCCGGGATGAGGTCGATGGGAGAAAGCGCATAAGCGGCGATCGCCAGCGCGAAGGCCTTGGCATACCAGGGCGTGCGCGGGTCACGGGCCGCGAGGGAGAGCGCATGCACGTCCCGCCCGATCGCCCGGGCCCGGTTCCTGATCCGCCGCCACATCAGCCGCGCTCCATGCTGCCACAGGATACTGGGTAGCCGCACCGCCCGTCATCAACCACCACAGCATCCCGCCGCCCACCTCGTTCCACCCCAAACCCGAAGAAAAAAGAAGGGGGCCCGGGGGAATTCACTCCCCCGGCCTTATCCCTGCCGGAACATCCGTTCCCCGCCCCCGGCCGCATGCTATTCTGCCGCCATGCCCGCCCTTTGCCGCGACTGCCTGCGCCTGTCGGATACCGCCGGCCCGGCCTGCGCGGGTTGCGGCAGCCGCCGGCGCGTGGCGCATGCGGAATTGGCCAGGCTTTCCATCGCCCATATCGACTGCGACGCCTTTTTCGCCAGCGTGGAGAAGCGGGACCGGCCGGAGCTGCGCGCCAAGCCCCTGATCGTGGGCGGCGGCAAGCGCGGGGTGGTGGCGGCCTGTTGCTACATCGCCCGCACGCGCGGCGTGCGCTCCGCCATGCCGATGTTCAAGGCGCTCTCCCTCTGCCCCGACGCCGTGGTGGTGAAGCCCGAGATGGCCAAGTATTCCGAGGCCGGGCACCGCATCCGCCGCATGATGCAGGACCTGACGCCGCTGGTGCAGCCCATGTCGATCGACGAGGCGGTGCTGGACCTCTCGGGCACCGAGGCGCTGCACAAGGCGCCCCCCGCCGCCGTGCTGGCCGGGCTGGCGTTGCGGGTGGAGCGGGAGGTGGGCGTGACCATCTCGGTGGGCCTGGCGCCCAACCGCCTGCTGGCCAAGCTGGCGGTGGAGCGGGACAAGCCGCGCGGCTTCGCCGTCATCGGCGCCGCCGAGGCCGCCGCCATCCTGGCGCCGGAGCCGGTGACGGTGTTGCCCGGCGTCGGCCCCGTGCTGGCGCGCAAGCTGGCGGCGCAGGGCTTTTCCACGCTGGGGCAGCTCCAGCAGCTTTCGGTGCGGGAGGCGGCCCAGCGCTTCGGGGAGGACGGGCCGGCACTCGCCGCCCGCGCGCGGGGCGAGGACAGCCGCCCGGTGGACCCCAACCGCGAAACCAAGTCCATCAGCGCCGAGACCACCTTCGAGACAGACATCGCCGACCTCGCCGCGCTGGAGGTGCCGCTGTGGCGGATGTGCGAGAAGCTGGCGCGGCGGCTGCGGCAGCAGGGCTTCGCCGCCGGCGGCGTGGTGCTGAAGCTGAAGACCGCCGGCTTCGCGCTGCGCACCCGCCATGCCCGGCTGCATGCCGCGACAAGGCTGCCGGACACGCTCTTCGCCGCCGCCCGGCCGCTGCTGGCGAAGGAGGCTGACGGCACCGCCTTCCGCCTGATCGGCATCGGCGCCCAGCCGCTGGTGGATGGCGAGGGCGCCGACCGCGGCGACCTGCTGGATGCCGAGGCCCCGCGCCGCGCCGCGCGCTGGCAGGCCATCGAGGCGTTGCGGGCAAAGTTTGGCGAAGATGTGGTGGTGAAGGGCCGGGGGCGCTAACTCCGCTGCGCCGCAGCAAAAGCCGGAGACCCCTTCATGTCCGCATCCGCAGCCCCGGCCGAAGCCGTGCCGCGCACCATGCCCCTCTGGCTGACGCTGGTGCTCGCCACCGCCTGCGGCCTGCTGGTGGCCAATCTCTATTACGCGCAACCGCTGACCGGGCCCATC
>NZ_JACTUZ010000273.1 GCF_014490445.1 Pseudoroseomonas ludipueritiae
CGGCCTGCGAGAAGCTGCGGACGCAGGGCGCCTGCATCATCGTCTCGCCGGACGCGCAGGGCTGAGGAAAGGCCGGGGGAAGGAATTCCCCCGGACCCCTATCTTCTTTTTTCGAGTTGGAGCCCAGACGACCGGTCGGTCGCCTGGGCTTTTTCAATGAAGGCCATGCGGGCTGAACCCGCAGCCGCCGGAGGGCTCAGCCCTTTGGCGTGCAAGGGTGCCGCCGCAGGCGCATCCGAGAACTGGAAAAGATAAAGAAGGGGCGCAAACGTATACGTTTGCGGGGGGGAATTCATTCCCCCAACCTCTTCAATCGACGGCTGTCCCGTCCGCCTTGAGCACTTCGCCCGCCAGATACAGGCTGCCGCAGATCAGCACGCGCCCCGGCTCTCCGCCTGAAGCGGCGATGGCGCGCAGGGCATCCGCCACATGTGGCCCAGGGTGCGCCATGCCGCCGGATGCGGCGACGATCTCCTCCACCGTCATGGCCAGGTGCTGGCCGGGCTCGGCCACGGCCCAGAGCGACTCGGCGAGCGGCAGCAGCGGGCGCAGGAAGGCGCCCGATTCCTTGCCCTTCTTCATGCCCACCACGAGGTGGCGCGGGCGGTCGGCCCAGTTGGGCAGATGGGCGGCCAGTGCCTGCCCAGCCCCGGCATTATGGCCGCCATCCAGCCACAGCTCCCAGCCGGGCGGCAGCAGCGCGGCCAGGGCACCGTGCAGGCGTTGCAGGCGGGCGGGCCAGGCGGCGGTGGAAAGGCCGGCGGCGATGGCCGCGTCACTCAGCCAGGAAGGGTTCCAGGCGCGCAGGGCGGCAATGGCGATCCCGGCATTCTCCGCCTGGTGCGGGCCGGGCAGGGCGGGCGGCGGCAGGTGCAGCACGCCGCGCGGGTCGGCATAGCGCAGCCCGTCCTCGTTGAGCTGCACGGTCCAGGCGCCGCCGCGCTCATGCAGCGGGGCACCCTGGGCGGTGGCCTCGGCATCCAGCTCGGCCCGGGCTTCGGGTTCCTGATAGCCGGTGACCACGGGCACGCCGGGCTTGATGATGCCGGCCTTCTCGGCCGCGATGGCGGCCAGCGTGTTCCCCAGGAAGTCCATGTGGTCCATGGAGATGCTGGCGATGGCGCAGGCCACGGGGTGGTCCACCACATTGGTGGCGTCGTAGCGGCCGCCGAGCCCGACCTCCAGCACCAGCAGGTCTGCCGGCACCCGGCTGAAGAGCAGGATGCCCACCGCCGTCGTCACCTCGAAGACCGTGATGGGCTGGCCGGCATTGACAGCCTCCACCTCCTCCAGCGCCGCCGCCAGGGCTTCTTCCGTCACCAGCCGGCCGGCGAGGCGGAAGCGCTCATGGAAGCGCACCAGATGCGGCGAGGTATAGACATGCACCCGCTGCCCCGCCGCCTCGGCGATGGCGCGCAGGAAGGCGCAGACCGAGCCCTTGCCATTGGTGCCGGCGACATGGATCACCGGCGGCAGGTTCCGCTCCGGGTGGCCCAATGCCGCCAGCAGGCGTTGCAGCCGCTCCAGGCTGAGGTCGATCAGCTTCGGGTGCAGGCTGTGCAGCCGGTCGATGATGGCTTCCGAGCGCCCCATGGTCGGTCCGTTCAGGCGTTGGCGGCGGGCGGGGCGGCCGGTTCCTCGGCGGCCTCGGCAGGCTCGGCCGGGCGCTTGTCCCGCAGCAGGGAGATGACCCGCGCCAGGGAGGCGCGCATCTCGCCACGGTGCACCACCATGTCCAGGATACCGTGCTCCAGCAGGTATTCGGCGCGCTGGAAGCCTTCGGGCAGCTTTTCCCGCACCGTCTGCTCGATCACGCGGGCGCCGGCGAAGCCGATCAACGCATTGGGCTCGGCGATATGGATGTCGCCCAGCATGGCGAAGGAGGCGGTGACGCCGCCGGTGGTCGGGTCCGCCATCACCACGATGAAGGGCAGGCCGGCTTCCTTGACCATCTGCGTCGCGATGACCGTGCGCGGCATCTGCATCAGGCTCACGGCGCCTTCCTGCATGCGCGCGCCGCCGGAGGCGGTGAAAACGATCAGCGGTGCGTCCTGCAGCACGGCCAGCTTGGCGGCGGTGACGATGGCCTCGCCCACGCCGGCGCCCATGGAGCCGCCCATGAAGCCGAATTCGAAGGCCGCGACCACGGCACGGTGGCCGTCGATGGCGCCATGGGCCACCACCACCGCGTCATCCATGCCGGCTTTCGCCTGGGCTTCCTTCAACCGGTCCGCGTAGCGGCGCTGGTCGCGGAAGCGCAGCGGGTCCGCGGGCGCGCGGGGCAGCTCGATGCGCTGGAAGCCCTCGTCCAGCGTGTACTCGATGCGCTGGCTGGCCGCGATGCGCATGTGGTGGCCGCAATGCGGGCAGACATGCAGGCTGCGCTCCAGATCCTTGTGGAAGATCATCTGGTTGCAGGCCGGGCACTGGTGCCAGAGGTTGTCCGGCACTTCCTTGCGGCCGAGCCAGGTCTGGATCTTCGGCAGCGCCCATTCGCTGATCCAGTTCATGGCAAGCATCCTTCCTGTGGCACCGCGCCTACAGCATGGCGCGCGGCGTGGTAGGACCAGCGCGGGGCAAATGGCAAGAGCGCGCTTTCAGCCAGGCCGCAACTCCACCCCGAAGCGGGCGCGGAAGCCCTGCTCCCCGGCCGGGGTGATCAGCAGCGCCCGGGTGCCTTCCCGCCGCCGCAGCCAGCCCATGTCCAGGCAGCGGGCGCAGAGCGCGGCGCCGATCGCCCCGGCCAGATGCGGGCGCCGCTCGCTCCAGTCCAGGCAGGGGCGGCAGAGCAGGCGGCGGGAGGGTTTGGCCTCCACCCCCAGCCCATGCAGGAATTCGGTGCCGGCGGGCGTGATCTCCGCGCCATCCCCTTCCAGCAGCAGGTGCCCGCGCGTCACCAGCGAATCGGCGATGGCCACCGCCAGCCGCCCGGCCAGATGGTCGTAGCAGGTGCGGGCCTGCCGCAGCGCCGAGTCGCGCGGGCCGGTGGCCGGGGCGGGGCGGGCGGCGCCGGCCAGCGCCATCAGCCCTTCCA
>NZ_JACTUZ010000274.1 GCF_014490445.1 Pseudoroseomonas ludipueritiae
CGCCCAGGATCACGATGGCGCCGGGCAGCGTGCCGTCGGCGGCCTGCCGCGGCGTGGCCAGCGGCACTTCCCGCTCCAGCGAGGCCATCAGGCGGCCAGAAGCGGAAGGCGTGGCCAGCAGCGTCACGCCGGTGACCGCCACCGCCGCCCAAAGCCCGCCGGGCCGCCAGCCGCGCCAGGCCAGCACGCCGAAGAGCAGGCTGGCCAGCACCAGCAGCAGGGGCGGCAGCAACAGCGCCGTCAGAACCTGCTGGATCACCAGGGTGGCACCGCCTGTCACGGCATCCGGCTCGCGGGCACCACCGCCGGGCCGGTGGGCAGGGCATGCATCGGCCGCTCCAGCGGCCCGCCGGGCAGCCCGCCAGCCTGGGCGGTGGCGGCACCGAAGCGCACCTCCTGCCAGGTGGCGTTGCGGCCACCGGCTTCCTCGCGGAAGAAGGTGTAGAATTCGTCCAGCCAGTCCAGGAAGCGGTCACGCTGCGCCAGGTCACGGACATAGGGCGTATTGCCCGGCTCCAGCGACGGCGAATGATAGGTCAGCGTGAAGACGCGGTGGCCATGAGCCAGCATGTGGCGCACCAGCCGCTTCGCCTCCGGCACCGTCATGCCTTCCGGCGTCAGCCGGATACGCTCCAGCAGCCCGAGGCGGGAGAGCGCGCCAGCCACGCGGCGGTGGCGCCGGCGGGGATGGAAGGCAAAGCAAGCCAGTTGCTCCTCCCGCCAGCCGGCGAGATGCCCGACCAGCGCGGCGGAGACCGGGATCTCCATCAGCGTCTGGTCCTTGTCCACCCAATAGGGGCCGGGGGCGCTGGCCCAGGCGGCGGGGTCGTCATGGCGTGCGGGGGTGGGCCAGCAGGGGGCGAGGCTGCTATCGGCCACATAGCCGAGCGACTTCAGGATATCGGCCGTGCGCGGCCCGAAACCGTAGCGGCCGGTGCGGTAGATACGCGGCGTGATGCCCAGCTTTTCCGAGATCACCTCGGTCAGGTGGCGCGCCTTGGCCAGTTCCAGCGATACCGGCAGGTTGCCGGCATAGCTGTTGCGCTCGCAGACATCCTCCGCGAAGGGCGGCGTGACCCAGGGGTGCATCTGGGCGCCGATGTCGCAGAGCCCATCCTGCAACAGCTCCCGCAAGGGGCCGCAGCCGATATCCTGCGCCACCACCGGGTAATCCGCCATGTAGAGCGGCACCACGCCGTGCCGGGAGAAGACGCGATGCGCCAGATGCTGGCTGCGCATCGAGCTCACATCCGCGGCGGTGCGGGAGAAGG
Source organism: Pseudoroseomonas ludipueritiae (assembly GCF_014490445.1). GTDB lineage: Bacteria > Pseudomonadota > Alphaproteobacteria > Acetobacterales > Acetobacteraceae > Pseudoroseomonas > Pseudoroseomonas ludipueritiae. The sequence goes on from NZ_JACTUZ010000274.1 coordinate 1,272, forward strand.
CGTCGGACCAGTCGAAGGCTTCCTCGGCATCCACGGTGGTCAGCAGCAGGGGGGTGGGGTCCGGGGTCGGTGCCACCGGCGTATGGAAGCGGCGGTCGGCGATGGAGGCGGTGCAGCCAAGGCCGGTGGGTTGCGCTTCCGGCGCATCGGCGACACGGTCGGCGAAGCCATAGATGCCGAGGTAGCGCGCCGCCACCTGCCGCATGCCGAAGCGCGTGGTGGCCAGGTGCCGCGCCGCCGCGCCGATCCGCCGCCGCAGCGCCGGGTCGCCCGCCAGGCGGTCGGCGGCCTGGAGGAAGCCGGCCTCGTCGTTGAAGAGATAGCCCGTCTCGCCATCCAGCACGAAGTCGTCGTTGACGCCGGGCAGGTGGCGCACCACCACCGGCAGGCCATGCGCCATGCCCTCCGGCACCACCGTGCCGAAGCCTTCCAGGCGGGAGGCGAAGGCCAGCATGTCGGCGGCTTCGAAATAGGGGTGGGGGTTCAGTTGTTCCCCCAGGAAGAAGACGGCCTGTTCCATGCCGGCGGCGGCCACGGCCTGCCGCATGCCCGCGACATATTCCGCCTCCAGCTCCGGCCCCACCAGCAGCAGGCGCGCGCGCGGGTGCTTCGCCAGGATGGCGGGCATGGCATCGATCAGGAAGCGCGGGTCCTTCCGCACGCAGAGCCCGCCGACGAAGAGCAGCACCGGGTCCTCGGCGCCGATCCCCAGTTCCGCCCGGATGCGCCCGCGCTCACCCGGCGCGGCCTGCGGCAGGCTGATGCCGCAGGGCACGAGATGGCAGCGCGCCGGATCGACCCCCGAAGCGCTGGTCTCGCGGAACAGCTTGGGGCTGATGCTGACAAAGGCATCGAAGACCTTGAAGCCGCGCTGCACCAGTGGCCGCAGGCTGGCGCGGTAGTTCCCCACCAGCACCGGCACGCTGTCGTCCAGCGTGGCGGAGATCACCAGCCGCCGCCCCGCCAGGGCGGAGAGCAGGTAGGTCAGGAAATACCAGTCCACATGCGTGCGGATATGCACCGTGTCGTAGTGGCGCAGGTTGCGCAGGAACCAGCCCACGAGGGCGACATGATGCGCCACCGTGCCCCGGGGCTTGCGGGTCAGGTAGAAGACGCGCCGCAGGGTGGAGCAGGCGGCGGGGGGCTCGGCCGGGCTGGGCGTTTCCGTCACCAGCAGGTCGTGCTCCACATCCGGCGCCAGCTCCTGCATCACGGCGGAGGAGCGTTCCAGAAACACGCCTTCCCCGGTAAAGGAGGGGCGATAGTATTTGAGCACGTGCAAAACGCGGCGCTTGCTCATCGGCCGGCCTCCACCTGCGGGATTCCCGGTTCCCATCCGCGTGCCTCCGGGACTAGATCATGGCTGTGCAGGTCCGTCTCGCGCCGGTCCAGAGTTTTGCTGAGCTTGAAGGGGAATGGCGCACCCTGGAGGCAGAGCTGCCCGCCCCATCCTTCTTCCAGTCCTGGAGCTGGGTGGGCTGCCTGGCGGAGGAACGCTACCCCGACCCCGTGCTGCTGCGCGCCGAGGCCGATGGCCGGCTGCTGGGGCTGGCGCTGTTCAACCGCCGCCGCCGCCGGCTGCATCTGGCCGAAAGCGGCGATGCCGGCATGGACGCGCCCTTCATCGAGCATAACGCGCCCCTGGCGCATCCGCAGGCCCTGGCGCCGCTGCTGCGTGCCGCCTGGGGCGCGGGTGCCCGCCGGCTGGTGCTGAACGGCGTGCCGCCCGCG
>NZ_JACTUZ010000275.1 GCF_014490445.1 Pseudoroseomonas ludipueritiae
GCCCTGGAACGCGCCGCGCCGCCCCGGCTGGCGCGCGCCCTGGCGGTGGCGGCGGCGCGGGAGCTGGAGGAGGAAACCGGCCTCACCCTGGCGCCCCCCGGCCAATCCGCCCCGGCGCTGGAGGTGCTGGACTACGTCTGCCGCGCCGTGACGCCGCGCTACAGCCCCATCCGCTTCAATGCCCGCTTCCTGTCCGCCCCCGCCGAGGCAGCGCGCGGCACGCTGGCCGGCTGCGGCGAGCTGGAAACCCTGGCCTGGATGACCCTGGAGGAAGCGGCGGGCGCCGCGCTGGCGCCCATCACCGCCTGCGTGCTGCAACAGTTCTCGGCCATCATGGCCCTGCCGCCGGAAGCGCGGGCGGAGCGGCCGCTGGTCTGCTACCAGGGCTTCGACCAGGCGCTGCCGGAGCGCCCGCCCGCCATGCCGCAGGCGGTTCGAACCTGAGCTGAAACAGCTTCGCCTTGCCGGATGTCCATGCGGCCTTCATCCTCCCTTTGGTTCGAGGGAGGAGGGGCCGATGCGCCTTGCTGTGCTCAAGGAACGGCGTGCGGGAGAAACCCGCGTCGCCGCGACACCGGAGACGGTGAAGAAACTGATCGGCCTCGGCATCACGGTGGTGGCGGTGGAAAGCGGGGCCGGGCTGGCTTCCGGCTACCCTGATGCCGCCTATGGCGAGGCGGGCGCTGAGATCGCCCCCGATGCCGCTGCCGCTCTGGCCGGTGCCGCCATCCTGCTGAAGGTGCGTGCGCCGCTGGCCGCCGGGGAGGGCGAGGTGGACGAGCTGTCCCTCATCCCCCGCGACACATTGCTGCTGGGCACGCTGGAGGCGCTGGGCAACCCCGGGCGCGCCAAGGCCTATGCCGATGCCGGGCTCCAGGCCTGTTCCATGGAGCTGCTGCCGCGCATCACCCGGGCGCAGAGCATGGACATCCTGTCCTCCCAGGCCAATCTCGCGGGCTACCGCGCGGTGATCGAGGGCGCGGCGGCCTTCGACAAGGGCTTCCCCATGCTGATGACGGCGGCGGGCACCATCCCGGCCGCCAATGTCTTTGTCATGGGCGCGGGCGTGGCGGGCTTGCAGGCCATCGCCACCGCGCGGCGCCTGGGCGGCCGCGTCTCGGCCACCGATGTGCGCCCGGCGGCGAAGGAGGAGATCAAGTCCCTCGGCGCCAGCTTCGTCGGCTACGAGGATGAGGAAAGCCGCGCGGCCCAGACCGCCGGCGGCTATGCCAAGCAGCTTTCCGCCGAGTTCTACGCCAAGCAGGCGGAAGTGGTGGCCACGCATATCGCCAAGCAGGATGTGGTGGTGACCACCGCGCTGGTGCAGGGCCGCAAGGCGCCGACCCTGGTGACGGAAGCCATGGTGGCCAGCATGAAGCCCGGCAGCGTGATCGTGGACATTGCCTCCGATGCCGGCGGCAACTGCGCCCTGACGGTACCGGGACAGGCCATCGTCACCGGCCATGGCGTGAAGATCCTGGGCTACAGCAACTGGCCGGGCCGCATCGCGGGCGCCGCCAGCGCGCTCTATGCCCGCAACCTGCTGACCTTCCTGACCACCTTCTGGGACAAGGACGCCAAGGCGCCCCGCCTGCCGGAGGAGGACGAGATCGTGCGCGGCGTGGTGCTGACGCGCGGCGGGGCCTTGGTGCACCCGCAACTGAGCCAGGCCGCCTGAGGAGGGCGAGAGATGAACCCGACCGACCTCGTCAACCAGGCGACGGCCACCGCCGAGCGTGCGCTCGCCATGGCCGCCCAGGCCCGCATGATGGCCGAGAACACGCTGGCCCCCATGGCGCCGGTGGCCCAGGCCGCCGAACCCTTCCTGATGCTGCTGACCATTTTCCTGCTGGCCTGCTTTGTCGGCTATTACGTGGTCTGGAACGTGACGCCGGCGCTGCATTCGCCGCTGATGGGCGTCACCAATGCCATTTCCTCCGTGATCATCGTCGGCGCCATCCTGGCCACGGGCCTGGGGGATAGCTGGATCGCCAAGTTCTTCGGCTTCCTGGCGGCGACGCTGGCGGCGGTGAATATCTTCGGCGGCTTCCTGGTGACACGGCGGATGCTGGCCATGTTCGCCGGCAAGAAGAAGGGCTGAGCGGATGGCACAGTCCCTGTCGACGCTGGCTTACCTCGTCGCCTCCGTCCTCTTCATCCTGGCGCTGCGTGGGCTGTCGCATCCCACCACCAGCCGGCGCGGCAATCTCTACGGCATGATCGGCATGGGCATCGCCATTGTGGCGACGCTGCTGCGGCCGGGGATGGAAGTCTCCGGCATCGTCATCGTGCTGGCGGGGCTGGCCATTGGCGGCACGGTCGGCACCGTGCTCGCCAGCCGCATCCAGATGACGGCGCTGCCGCAGCTTGTGGCCGCCTTCCACTCGCTGGTGGGCCTCGCGGCGGTTTTTGTCGCCGCCGCTGCCTTCTACAATCCCGAGAGCTTCGGCATCGGCCATGCCGGCGCCATCCATGGCGGGTCACTTGTAGAAATGTCGCTGGGCGTGGCGATCGGCGCCATCACCTTCTCCGGCTCCGTCATCGCCTTCGCCAAGTTGCAGGCGCTGATGTCCGGGGCGCCCATCACCTTCAAGGGTCAGCACTGGCTGAACCTCGGCCTCGGCATCCTGCTGGTGGTGCTGGTCATCGCCTTTGTCGCCACCGGCAGCGGCGTGCTGTTCTGGCTGATCGCCATCCTGGCGCTGGCGCTGGGCTTCCTGCTGATCATCCCGATCGGCGGCGCCGACATGCCGGTCGTGGTCTCCATGCTGAACAGCTATTCCGGCTGGGCGGCGGCGGGCATCGGTTTTACTCTTCAGAACCTGCTGCTGGTTGTCACGGGCGCCCTCGTCGGCGCCTCGGGCGCGATCCTGTCCTACATCATGTGCAAGGGCATGAACCGCAGCATCATCAACGTGCTGCTGGGCGGCTTCGGCGCCGAGGCCGGCGGCGCGGCGGCGGGCGGCGGTGCCGCG
>NZ_JACTUZ010000276.1 GCF_014490445.1 Pseudoroseomonas ludipueritiae
CGGAGGCCGCCGTGCGCACCCTGGCCGCCCTGGGCGCCGCCGCCACCGTGCATGCCGCCGATGCCGCCGATGCCCGCGCCTTGCAGGCCGCATTGGCGGAAATCCGCGCGGAAGGCCCGCCGCTGGTGGGCGTGGTGCATGCCGCCGCCGTGTTCGACGACGGTGCCGCCAGCGCCATGGATGCCGGCCGCTTCGCCCGCGTGCTGGCGCCGAAGCTGGATGCCGCGCTGAACCTGGACCGCCTGACGCGGCAGGACCCGGTGGCGCTGTTCCTGATGTTCTCCTCGGCCACCACGGCCATGGGCAATCCGGGCCAGGCCAATTACGTGGCCGCCAATGCGGCGCTGGAGGCCCTGGCGCGCCGCCGCCAGGCGGAAGGGCTGCCGGCGCTGGCGGTCGGCTGGGGTCCCATCGCCGATGCCGGCGTGCTGGCGGAGAATGCCACCACCGCCGAGACCCTGGCCCGCCGCCTGGGCGTGGAGGCCATGACCGCCACCGAATCCCTGGACGCCCTGCCGGCCCTGCTGCGCAGCGGCGCCCCGGTGCTGTCTCTGGCGCGCATCGGCTGGCGGCAGGCCGGCATGGCCCTGCCGATCCTGGAGGAGCCGCTCTTCGACGCCGTGCGCGGCCAGCGAGAGGCCTCCACGGGTAGCGGCGACCTGCGCGCCCATCTGCTGACCCTGCCGCCCGAGGAGGCCCGCGCCCTGCTGCGCCAGGTGGTGCGGGAGGAAGCGGCGCGCATCCTGCGCCTGCCTGCCGAGGCCATCCCCACCGATGCCCCCGTGGCCGGTATGGGGCTGGACAGCCTGGGCGGGCTGGAACTGCGCGGCGCGCTGGAACAACGCCTCGGCATGTCCGTGCCGCTGGCTTCCGTGACGGAGGATCTGACCGTGGACCTGCTTGCCCGCCGCCTGTCGGAAGGCCTTTCCGGCAACCGGGCTGAGGAGGAGACCGTGGCCGATATTGTCGAGCAGTTCGAGCCCAGCCAGCGCATGACGCCCCCGGCCGAGGCCGCGGAATGAGCGGCGGCCTTTCCGCCACCGCCCGCCTTGCCCTGCTCGCCCGCCTCTCCAAACGGCGCAGCGCCGAGGATGCGGCGCCGCGCCCGGATGCGGGCTCCGCGCGGGATTTTTCCACGCTGCCGGGCATGCGGGATTACGGCATGCTGCAAACGGCGCTGGCCTCGCTGGACCTGCCCTCCCCGCTGTTCCAGAAGCATGACGGGCTGGCAGGCGCGCATAGCCGCGTCGATGGCCGGGATGTCGTCAATTTCGCCTCCTACAACTACCTCAACCTGAACAACGACCCGCGCGTGCAGGCGGCGGCCAAGGCGGCGATCGACCGCTATGGCGTTTCCGTCTCCGGCGCTCGCATCACGGCGGGCGAGCGCGACCTGCACCAGGAACTGGAAGCGGCGCTGGCCGAATGGCACGGCACGGAAGCGGCGCTGACCTTCGTCTCCGGCCATGCCACCAATGTCACCGTGATCGGCCATCTGATGGGCCCGCGGGACGTGGTGGTGCATGACGCCGCCATCCACAATTCCTGCACCGAGGGCGTGCGCCTTTCCGGCGCCCGCCGCCTGCCCTTCGCCCATAACGACATGGCCGCCGCCGAGAAGGAGATGGCCGCCGCCCGCCGGGGCGCCCAGCGCGCGCTGCTGCTGCTGGAAGGCCATTATTCCATGGACGGCGACAGCCCGGACCTCGCCCGCGCCGTCGCCATCGCCCGCCGCCACGATGCCTGGCTGATGGTGGATGAGGCGCATGGCCTGGGCGTGCTGGGCGCCACCGGGCGCGGCGTGGCGGAAGCGCAGGGCGTGGACCCCACGGGCGTGGACCTGTGGATGGGCACATTGTCAAAAACCCTGTCGGGCTCGGGCGGCTATATCGCGGCGCGGCGGGACGTGATCGACTGGCTGCGCCACACCGCGCCGGGCAGCGTCTATTCCGTGGGCCTCGCGCCGCCGCTGGCCGCCGCCGCGCTGGAATCCCTGCGCATCCTGCGCGCGGAGCCGGAGCGGGTGACGCGCCTCCAGGCCAATGGCCGCCGGCTGCGGGAGCTGCTGCGGGAACGCGGCTTCGACACCGGCTTCAGCCAGGGCTCGGCCATCGTGCCGGTGATCATCGGCTCCTCCATCCGCACGGCGCGGCTGGCCAATGCCATGCTGGCGCGCGGCGTGGCCTTGCAGACCGTCACCTTCCCGGCGGTGCCGGAGCAATCGGCGCGGCTGCGCTTCTTTGTCTGCGCCGAGCATACCGAGGCCGACCTGCTGCGCGCGGCCGAAACCCTGGCCGAGGCTTCCGCCGGCCTCGGTGCGGTGGAGGCGCTGCCGGGCCTCGGCTGATGCGCATCGCGCTTTTCACGCTGGACAGCGCCTTGAGCAGCGAGGCGGTGCTGGCGCTGGCCAAGGCGCGGCTGGGGGAGATCGTGCTGATCGGCCGTTCCGACCCCTATCGCGCGGCGGCGGGCGGCATGATGGGCCAGTTGCGGAAGCACTGGCGCCATTCCGGCTGGCGCATGCTGCCCTTCCTGCTGCTGGGCTATGCCATCCCGCAGGCCCTGGGGCGGCTGCGGCGCCTCTGGGGCGGCGGGGCGCTGACACGGCTGGCCCGCGCCCATGGCATCCCGCTGCTGGAGGTGGAGGACATCAACGCCGAACCCGCCCTGGCGGCGCTGCGGGCGGCGAAGCCGGACCTCATCCTCTCCTTCCACTTCGACCAGATCTTTGGCGAAGCCGCCCTGGCCACGGCGCCCCTGGGCGGGGTGAACCTGCATCCTTCCCTGCTGCCGCGCCACCGGGGGCCATTGCCCACCTTCTGGGCACTGCTGGACCAGCCGCAACACCCCCGCGCGGCGCCCGCCACCGGGGTCACGCTGCACCGGCTGGCGCCGCGCATCGATGCCGGCGCCATCCTGGCGCAACAGGCGGTGCCGCTGCCCGCCGGCATCAGCGCCGCCACCGCCGCG
>NZ_JACTUZ010000277.1 GCF_014490445.1 Pseudoroseomonas ludipueritiae
CCCCGGCCGCTGCGGCTGGAGGGCGAGCCGCGGAGCCCGGTGGACCCCGACCCGCGCGCCTGCCGCCTGCATGGCCGCTGCCCGCGCGGCACCGGGTTCTGCGCCACCAATCCACCGGCATTGCGGGTGGTGGCGCCCGGCCAGCAGGCGCGCTGCCATTTCCCGCTTGATGGGAGAGGAGGCTGATCCCGGCGATTTGCCTTGCCGGTGCCGCTGGCGCCTGCGCTACTCGCCGCCTCGGCAACAGGCGGGATGGCAGGCATGGCAGCCCCCGGCCAGAACAGCGGCGAGCCTAGTCTCTGGGCAGTGGGCGAGGCCTATGAGCCTTATGTCGGGCGCTGGAGCCGCCTGGTTGCGGCGGAATTCCTGCGCCGTCTCGGTATCCCGCGCGGCGCCGACTGGCTCGATATCGGCTGCGGCACCGGGGCGCTAAGCGGGCTGATCCTGCAGCACCACGCCCCCGCCTCCATCCTCGGGGTGGACCCGTCGGAGGCTTTCCTCGCCTATGCCCGGCGCGGCCTGTCCGACCCGCGCCTTTCCTTCCGCCAGGGCGATGCCCAGGCGCTGCCCGTGCCCGATGCCGCCTTCGATGCCCTGGTCAGCGGGCTGGTGCTGAACTTCGTGCCGGACCAGCCGAAGGCCCTGGCGGAGATGCGCCGCGCCGCCCGCCCGGGTGCCGCCATTGCCGCCTATGTCTGGGATTATGCCGAGGGCATGCAGATGATGCGCCGCTTCTGGGATGCCGCTGCCGCGCTGGACCCCGCCGGCGCCAGTGGCAAGGATGAGGCCCTGCGCTTCGCCCGGTGCCGCCCCGAACCGCTGCGGGCCTTGTTCGAGCAGGCCGGGTTGCTCGGGGTGGAGGTGGCGGCGATCGAGATCCCCACCCGCTTTCGCGACTTCGAGGATTACTGGACGCCCTTCCTGCGCGGTGGCGCGCCCGCGCCCGCCTATTGCGCCGCCTTGCCGGAGGACCGGCGCGCCGCGCTGCGGGAAAGGCTCCGTGCCACTCTGCCGGTGGCGGCGGATGGCAGCATCCCGCTCTCGGCCCGCGCCTGGGCCGTTCGCGGCACCGCCGGCTAGCTCAGGCCGGGTTGCGGGGCAGGGCGGCTTCCGGCGCGCGGCGGTAGCGCGGCAGGCCGTCGGCGCCATCTTCGCGCAGCAGCACGCCGGTGGCCACCAGCCGGTTCAGATGCGCCAGTCCCTCGCCGATGACAAAGCCGATCTGGCTGTCCTCCACCACACGGGGGAAGAGCACGCGGGCCGCCTCATAAGCTGTCACGGGCATGGTCAGGGCGCGGGCCAGCGTGTCCAGCCGCTCGGCATGATGGGCGTCCAGCGCGTCGATGCGCTCATGCAGGCCGGTGAAGGGCTCGCCATGCGAAGGCAGCACCAGCGTGTCGCGCGGCAGGTCGCGGAAGGTCTGATTGCTGGCCAGGAAGGCGGCCAGCGGGTCGCCATCCGGCTCCCAACTTACTACGCCGATATAAGGGGAGATGCGCGGCAGGATCTGATCGGCGCCGATCAGCACGCCCTGCTCGGCCGAATACAGGCAGACCATTTCCGGCGCATGGCCGCGGCCGATGCGGACCTGCCACGGGCGGCCATCCACCACCAGCGTCTCCCCGGCCACGAGCCGCTGGTAATGCGGCGGCAGCGGCGCCACCTCGCTACGGTAGAGCGGGCGGCGGCGGGTCAGGTGGTGCAGGTAGCTCTCCGGCGCGCCGGCGGTGCGGCCCTGGTGCAGCATCTGCGCCGTCAGGTTCGCGCTGTCCTCGGCCAGCAGCAGGCGGGCCAGCAGGTATTCCGTGCGGCTCATCAGCAGCGGCGCCTGCCAGCGCTCGCACATCCAGCCGGCCAGGCCGACATGGTCGTAATGAAAATGCGTGATCAGCACGCGGGTGATGGGGCGGCCTTCCAGCACGCTGGCGAAACTGTCTTCCCAAAGCTGCTTGGCGCCTTCGATATTGGCGCCCGCATCCACCACCAGCCAGCCTTCGCCATCCCGCAGCAGCCAGCAGTTCACGTGGCCAGGGGGGAAGGGCAGGGCCATGCGCAGCCGGAAGAGGCCGGGCGCGATCCGGGTGGTTTCGGCGGGAAGGGTGGCTTGCATCGCCTGGCTTGCTCCACAGCGGTTCTGTTCCGGCGTAGCGCCTGACCCGGCGCTTGACCACCAACCTTATGTTGCAATGCATTCAAGGCAGGACGGCGATTTCGCCCCGCGCGGGGCGGAAGGCCGCGCCGCCACCGTGCGCGGCGCTGGAAATGGAGAGGTCTTTCCCGCCGCGGGCAATGCCGGCGGGCGCGCCTAGCGCCGCCCGAAGAGCTTCTCGAATTCCGCCTTGCCGAAGCGCAAAAAGGTGGGGCGGCCGTGGGAGCAGGTGGCGGCGCGCGGCGTCGCCTCCATCTGGCGCAGCAGGGCGCTCATTTCCTCGGTCTTGAGACGGCGGCCGGCGCGGATGGAGCCATGGCAGGCCATGCGGGCGATGGCGGCATCCAGCCGGCGGTCCAGGGCGGTGGCTTCCTCCCATTCCGCCAGCTCGGCGGCGAGGTCGCGCAGCAGCGGCGCCGGGTCCGGGTTGCCGAGCAGTGCCGGCATGGCCCGCACCAGCAGCGCGCCGCCACCGAAGCCCTCGATCTCCAGCCCCAGCCGGGCCAGGGCGGGGGCGGCCTCGGCGAGCCGGGCGGCGTCCAGCGCCGGCATTTCCACCACGGCTGGCAGCAGCAGCGGCTGGCTGCGCACCTCGCCTTCCAGGAACTGGGCGCGCAGTTGCTCATGCATCAGCCGCTCATGCGCCGCGTGCTGGTCCACCAGCACCAGGGCGCCATCGGGGCCCTCGGCCAGGATATAGGTGTCCAGCAACTGCGCCAGCGGGCGGCCGAGTGGCTGCTCCTCCGGCGGGGCGGGCGGTGGTGGCGCGGGCTCGGCCAGTGCCTGGGCCGGCAGCGGCGCCGGCAGCCG
>NZ_JACTUZ010000278.1 GCF_014490445.1 Pseudoroseomonas ludipueritiae
GCCTGCGCGCCGCCCAGGCGCAGCAGGAAGCGCCGCGCGCCCGCGCCAGCTCGCCCGCCGGGCGTCCGGCCGCCGGTGGCGGTGCGCCGAACGGCAATGCGATGCTGAGCCAGGGTGAGATTCGCGGCGTCGCCGACCGCATCAGCGAGTGCTGGTCGGTGGATGCCGGGATGATGGGCCTGGACCAGATCGTGGTGCTGCTGCAGGTCGACATGGACCCAAGCGGAACGATCCGCAACGTCAGGGCGCCCAGCGGCGTTCCCTCGGACCCCCGCGCGCGCGCGGTGTTCGAGAGCGCGCGTCGTGCCCTGCTGGATCCGAAATGCAGCCCGCTGCCTATCCCCCGAGAGAAGATCCAAGCGATCAACAACTCGACCTTCCGCTTCAATCCGAAGGGGCTTGTCCGATGACCAATCAGCTCTTCTCCCGCCGCCTTGCCCTGCTGGGCGGCGCTGGCCTGCTGGCTGCGCCTGCCATCGCGCGTGCCCAGGGTGCGGCGCCCGCCCAGCCGACCGGGCAGGTGATCGACATCAACCGCGCCCGCACCGACCCGATTCCGATCGCGCTGCCCAACCTGGCCGGTGGGCCGCTGGGGCAGAACATCACCCAGGTCATCGCCAACAACCTGCGTAACTCCGGCCTGTTCCGCGTGGTGAACAACGCCGCCTATATCCAGTCCGCTGAGGCCGCCTCCGGCGCGCCGCGCTTCCAGGACTGGCGCGTGGTGGGCGCGCAGGCGCTGGTCACCGGCCGCGCCGAGCAGCAGGGTGACCGCGCGCGCATCGAGTTCCGGCTGTGGGAAGTGAATTCGGAGCAGCAGCTCCAGGGCACCGCCTATACCGCCGCCGCCGCCAACTGGCGGCAGATCGCGCATGTGATCTCCGACGTGATCTATGAGCGGATGCTGGGCGAGAAGGGCTATTTCGACACCCGAATCGTCTATGTCGCCGAGTCTGGCCCGCGCGACCGCCGGACCCGCCGCCTCGCCATCATGGACCAGGATGGCGAGAACCACCGCTTCCTGACCGATGGCCGTGTGCAGGCGCTGTCCCCGCGCTTCCATCCGAATGCGCGGCAGATCGCCTTCATGTCCTACGCGGACAACAACCCGCGTGTCTTCCTGTTCAACCTGGACAGCGGCCGGCAGGAAGCGCTGGGCAACTTCCAGGGCATGACGCTCTCCCCGCGCTTCTCGCCGGATGGCCGTAGCGTGGTGCTCTCCTCCGCGCGGGGCGGCGACGCCAATATCTATGTGGTGGACCTGGCCTCGCGGCGGGAGCGGCAGCTCACCTCCGGCGGCGGGCTGGATGTCTCGCCGTGCTATTCGCCGGACGGCTCGCAGATCGTCTTCAACTCCGACCGGGGCGGCGACCAGCAGCTCTATGTCATGGACGCGAATGGGGGCGGCGCGCGGCGCATCTCCTTCGGCAATGGCCGCTACGCGACTCCGGTCTGGTCCCCGCGCGGCGACCTGATCGCCTTCACCCGCATGGGCGGCGGCCGCTTCGCCATCGGCGTGATGCGCCCTGATGGCTCGGGCGAGCGCATCCTCTCCGAGGGCTGGAGCATGGAAGGGCCGAGCTTCGCGCCGAATGGCCGCGTGCTGACCTTCTACCGTGAAAGCCAGGCGCGGGACTCGCGCGGCGGCGGCTATTCCTCCCGCCTGTCGATGATCGATATCGCCGGCTTCAACGAGCGGCAGGTGGTGACGCCCACCGATGCGAGCGACCCCAACTGGTCGCCGCTGCTCTCCTCCTGAGCCTTCGGAACGGTGGTGTTGACGCCTAAAAAGATAAAGAAGTGCAACCCGTCGCAACCTTGACGATTAGGTGCCTTGAACCCGCCTCAATCTCAGGGTACCCGCGCCGCCAATTCGATCTGCCATAGAGGAATCGAAACGATGAACATCAAGCTTCTGAGCGCGCTGGCCGCCGCCGCCATGCTGACCGCCTGCGCCAGCGAGGACACCTCGGGTGCCGCGACCGGCGCGGGCGCCGCGGGCGGCCTGGGTGCGGGTTCCGGCCTGGCCGGCAGCGTGCGCCCCGGCAGCCAGGAAGACCTGGTGGCCAATGTCGGCGACCGCGTCTTCTTCGCCCTGGACAGCTCCTCCGTCGGCGCCGACCAGCGCCCGGTGCTGGAGCGTCAGGCCGCCTGGCTGGCGCAGTACCCGCAGGTGACGGTCGCGATGGAAGGCCATGCCGACGAGCGCGGCACCCGCGAGTACAACCTGGCCCTCGGCCAGCGCCGCGCCAACGCCGCCCGCGACATCCTGGTCTCCCAGGGCGTTTCCGGCAGCCGCATCTCCACCATCTCCTACGGCAAGGACCGCCCGGCCGCCCTCGGCTCCAACGAGGAAGCCTGGGCGCAGAACCGCCGCGCCGTCACGGTGGTGCGCTGATCCTGTTTCGCCCCGCGTGTTGACGCGGGGCGGCATGGGCTGAGAAAGAAGCGGCGGCTTCCGTGCACGGGGCCGCCGCTTCGCATTTGTGTGCTGCCGCTTGCCAAGGATGGAACCATGCTCCGCACGCTTCTTCTCGCCGCGCCGTTGCTGCCGCTGCTGATGGCCGCCCCGGCCGTGGCGCAGATGGACAGCCGCGAAGGCATCGCGCTGCAGAACCAGATCCTGCAGCTCCGCAACGAGGTCGAGCAGCTGCGGCGCAGCGGCGGGGGCGGCGGCTATGTGCCGGCGCCGGTGCCCTCCGGCCGCGCGCCTGCCGGCGGGGCCTCGGAGTTGACGGGCCAGTTGCTCGACCGCGTGAACCAGCTCGATGAGGAAGTGCGCCGCCTGCGTGGCCGTGCCGACGAGGCCGAGTACCGCAACCGCACGCTGCAGCAGCAGGTCGAGAAGCTGCAGGGCGACATGGATTACCGGCTGCAGCAGCTGGAGAATGGCGGAGGCGGAGGCTCCCGCCCGGCCGCCGCACCGGCGCCCGCGCCCGCCGCGGCTGCCCCCAG
>NZ_JACTUZ010000279.1 GCF_014490445.1 Pseudoroseomonas ludipueritiae
CGCGCGACCAGGGCCCCTGCCCCGCGCCACGCGTCCGCGGCACGGCGGAAGCCATGGGCGCCCCGCCCGGCACGCTCCAGCCGCCCCGGCCACCGCCCATCCGCTGCGCCAGCTCCATCAGCGCCGCCACCCGGTTCTCGGTGCGGGGGTGAGTGGAGAACAGCCCGTCCAGCCGCGCGCCGGAGAGCGGGTTGACGATGAACAGATGCGCCGTGGCCGGATTGGCTTCCGCCGCCGGGTTCAGGAACACGCCCCGCCCCTGCTCCAGCCGCATCAGGGCATTGGCCAGCCCGGCGGGGTTGCCGGTGATCTCGGCGGCGCCCCGGTCGGCCTCGTATTCCCGGGCACGGCTGATGGCCATCTGCACGATGGCCGCCCCCAGCGGCGCCAGCAGCATGACCAGCAGCCCCACCACCGGCCCCGGCCCCCGCTCCCGGTCCCGCCCGCCGAAGAGAAAGCCGAATTGCGCCAGCATGCCGATGGCACCCGCCAGGCAGGCGGTGACGGTCATGATCAGCGTGTCGCGGTTGCGGATATGCGCCAGCTCATGCGCGATGACGCCGGCCACTTCCTCCTCCGGCATCAGCTCCAGCAAGCCGGTATTCACCGCCACCGCCGCGTTCTGCGGGTTGCGGCCGGTGGCGAAGGCATTGGGCTGCCGCTCATGGATCAGGTAGAGCGCCGGCATCGGCAGCCCGGCGCGGGCCGCCATGGCCTCCGTCATGCGCCAGAGCGCGGGCGCGTCCTGCGGTCCGATGGGCTGGGCATTGTGCATCCGCAGCACCATCCGGTCGCTGCCCCACCAGGCAAAGAGATTGGTGACGCAGGCGACGCCCAGCGCCACCATCATGCCGCCACGGCCACCCAGCAGCCCGCCCACCGCCACGAACAAGGCCGTCATCGCCGCCAGCAGAACCGTTGTCCGCAGATATCCGCTCATGACCCCCTTCCCTGTTCCGGCCTTCACACCCCAGATGTTGCGCATGACGAAGCCCGAACAAGAGGCCGCCACGCCGGCCACCCCCACCCCGGCCGAGGCAGACACCCAGCCGGAGACCACCCAACAGCCCAAGCCGGCCACCAAGCCGGTGGAGATCGGCGGGCCGGCAGGGCCGGAGCCGACCCGCTTCGGCGACTGGGAACGCAAAGGCCGCGTCAGCGATTTCTGAGGCGGCAGGCCGGGGCCAGAAGGGGCTCCGCCCCTTCCGGACCTTCCCCGCTGGGGTGACAGGGTCACCCCAGACCCCGCCATCAGTTCGGTGGCACGGTGGTTCCGCCGGAGGTCCATGACCTCCGGCGACCGCGGGTTCAGCCCGCGTGGCCTTTTTCTGTTCCAACGCGGGCTGCTGCGCGGTGCCGCGTCCTCAAGCCCTAATCTCAAACTGACAGCGGGGTCCGGGGTGGACTTTCCACCCCGGTGGGAGCGTCCAGAGAGGGCGGAGCCCTCTTTGGCCCCGGCCACTCACCCGGCTCAGCGCAACCGCGCAAAGAAATCCCGCAGCAGCCCGGCGCATTCCGCTTCCCGCACCCCGCCCACCACTTCCGGCGCATGGTGGCAGGAGGCGGCCTGGAA
Source organism: Pseudoroseomonas ludipueritiae (assembly GCF_014490445.1). Classification (GTDB taxonomy): domain Bacteria; phylum Pseudomonadota; class Alphaproteobacteria; order Acetobacterales; family Acetobacteraceae; genus Pseudoroseomonas; species Pseudoroseomonas ludipueritiae. The sequence goes on from NZ_JACTUZ010000279.1 coordinate 1,574, forward strand.
GATCCGCGCCCCATGCTCCACGCCACCCCCCTTGGGGTCATAGGCGCCGAAGACCACGCGCCGCACCCGGAAGAAGCTGGAAGCCTGGGCGCACATCGGGCAGGGCTCCAGCGTCACGGTCAGGGTGCAGTCCGGCAGGCGCGGGCTCCGGCGCGCCTGGGCGGCGGCGCGCAGGGCCAGGATCTCGGCATGGGCGCTGGGGTCGTGCAATTCCTCCACCCGGTTGCCGGCGCGGCCCAGCACGGTGCCGGCGGGGTCGGTCACCACCGCGCCCACCGGCACCTCCCCGCGCGCCGCCGCCGCGCGGGCTTCCTCCAATGCGATCTCGATGGGGGTCACAGGCCCAGGAGCTGGCCGCCATCCACCGCCAGGGTCTGGCCCGTCACCCAGCGCGCGGCGGGGGAAGCCAGGAAGAGCACCACATCCGCCACTTCCTCCGGCACGCCCAGCCGGCCCTGCGGCATGGAGGCGAGCACGGACTGGTAGACCGGCGAGCCTTCCAGCCGCCGCTCCTCCCACCGCCCGCCGGGGAATTCGATGGAGCCGGGGGCGACGCCGTTGACGCGGATCTGCTTGCGGCCCAGCACGCGGGCCTGGCTCATGGTGTAGTGGTCCACCGCCGCCTTGGCCGCGCCATAGGGCAGCGAGCGCGCCGCCGCCCGCAGCGCCGAGATCGAGGACACATTGACGATGCTGCTGCCGCCCGGCAGGCGCGGCGCGGCCTCGGCCAGGAAGGGCTCGGCGGCGTGGCTGGCGCGCACGATGGCCATGATGTCCACCTGGAAGGAGGCAGCCCAGCCTTCCTCGTCATCCTCGGACCCGAAGCCGGAGGCATTGTTCACCAGGATGTCGATGCCGCCCAGCGCGGCGGCGGCCTCGGGGATGAAGCGGGCAATGGCGGCGGGGTCGGCCAGGTCGCAGGGGGCGGCGAAGGCGCCCTCGCCCAGCTCGCCCCGCGTCGCATCCAGGGATGCCTGGCCGCGGGCGCAGATCGCCACCCGCGCGCCGGCCTGGGCGAAGCCCAGGGCAATGGCGCGCCCGATGCCGCGGCTGCCACCCATCACCACGGCCCGACGGCCGGAAAAATCAAACATGTGCATCTCCTCGCTTCCGCGCAGCAGAGGCGAAAGACTGGCGCGCCGCAAGGGGGCGGCCAGGGCCGTGCTTGCATCCGGCCGCAGCGCCGCGCATCTGCGTTTGATCCACGGGGAAGATCCGATGCCGCGCCTGCTGCCCCTGTTCTTCGCCCTGCTGCTCGCCACCGCCGCCCGGGCCGAGGTGGCGCCGGAGGCATTGCGCCGGGGGGGCGAGGCCGCCGCCGCCTTCGCGCGCCAGGTGCCGCCCAGCACGCCGGCCACG
>NZ_JACTUZ010000028.1 GCF_014490445.1 Pseudoroseomonas ludipueritiae
CGGGCGCGGGCCGCGTGGGCCAGGGCGAAGCCCGGGTCGGCCGCGATCGCCTCCTCCAGCGCCTCGGCGGCGCCGGGCCAGGCCGAAAGCAGGAGGTCGATGCCGTCGCGGTACCGCCCGGCCGCGAGGTCGGAGCTGGTCGAGAGCGGCAGGCCGCGGCGGTCGAAGCGGGCCATGGCTGGGTCCTTGCGCTGAGAGCCCGGCGGGTGGGCAGCAGCCCACCGATGCCAGTCTCACCCAGAATATCGCCCCGCATACTGGCCGTCTTTCGACGGGATGCCAATCCATGTAGAATTCCGGACAAGCATCGAGCATGGCCATGATCTGGGAAACGATCACGACGCCGCCTGACGCCGCGCCCCCGAACCCGATGACGGTGCGCGCGCAGTCCATTCCCGCCCGCCATACCTTCCCGGAACACGCGCACGGCTGGAACCAGGTGGTCTACGCCATCTCCGGCGTGCTGACGGTCGCCGTGGAGGGACGCTCCTTCGTGATCTCGCCGGAGCAGGCGGTGTGGCTGCCGACCGGCCTGCCGCACCGGGTCGGCTCGCTGCTGGGGGCGGAGTTCCGCAGCCTCTGGATCGCCGACGAGGCCGGGGCGGGCCTGCCGCAGAGCCCCACGGTCTTCGCCGTCTCGCCCTTGCTCCAGGCCTTGATTGTCGAGGCGGCGGAGATGGAAGGCCGGGACGACCCCGACGGCTATGCCGGCCGGGTCACCCGGCTGATCCTCGACCAGCTCTGGCGCGCGAAGCCCCTGCCGGGCGCCCTTCCCTGGCCACGTGGCGGCTCCCTGGCGACAATATGCGAGGCCCTCTACGCCAAGCCGGACGATTCACGCGGCCCGGAGGAATGGGGCCGGCACCTCGGGATGTCGGGACGGACGCTGACCCGGCGCTTCGAGGCGGAGCTGGGCATGAGCCTCCGCTCCTGGCGGCGGAGGCTGCGGCTCTTCAAGGCGGTCGAGTTGCTGGGCGGCGGCCTGGGCGTGACGCGCACGGCCATGGAGCTCGGCTACGGCTCGACCTCCGCCTTTGTCTATGCCTTCCGCACCGACATGGGATGCAGCCCCCAGGTCTATATGCGCGGCCGCGCGGCGGAGCGGGACCGCGCGGCGCCGGCACGCGGCTGAGCATCCTGACGGGCTGCGGGCCACCCGCCGGCGCCGGGGCAGGCTCCGCGTGCCTACATCACCGGCGACAGGTTGCCGTCCACGTTGATCGCTGTTCCCGTGATGTAGCCGGCGGCATCCGATGCCAGGAAGCAGGCGAGATTGGCGAATTCCTCGGCGGTGCCGACGCGGCCCATGGGAATGCCCCTGCCCATGTCGGCGAGGAATTCCTCATAGGACTGGCCGTTCCGCGCCTTGGCATGGCGGCGGACCCACTGGTCACTCTCGATCAGGCCGACATGGAGCGAGTTGACCAGAATGTTGTGAGGCGCGCCTTCCCCCGCCAGCACCTTGGTGAGGGCCATGCCCGCCGCCCGCGAAACAGCCGTGGGAGCGCCACCGGCCTTGGGTGCCTTGGCACCGATGTTGAGCACGTTGATGATCCGCCCCCAGCGCCGCTCCGCCATCTGCGGCCAGACCAGCCGCGCCAGGCGGATGGCGGCGAAGAGCTTGAGGTCGAGATCGGCCTGCCACACCTCGTCCGTGATGGTCGTGAAGGCGCCGGTCTGCGAGGTGCCGGCATTGTTCACCAGGATATCGACCCGCCCCAGCCCTGCCATGACCTCTTCATGGGCGCGCGTCACGTCCTCCGCCTTGGAGACATCGCAGGCCACCGTCAGGATGCGGCCGCGCGCGGTCGCGCCAACCGCTTCCCGCGCTGCTTCGAGCACCTCCTTGCGGCGCGCCAGCAGCGCCACATCCGCGCCGCTGGCCGCCATGCGGGCCGCGATCGCCAGCCCGAGGCCCTTGCTGCCGCCCGTCACCACGGCCACGCGGCCGTCGAGCTTGATCTCCATGGTCGTTCTTTCCCCCATTTCAGCCTGCTGACGCGGCAGGAACTCTCGGCGGCAACAGGCATGGTGACAAGAGAGGAAGCCGGTCGCGGCGCCGGGTCCCCTCATCCGGGGCCGGAGCGAGCCCGGCGATGCACGGGAATGCCGTCTGATCCGGCGCCATGGCTGCCGATTCCCTGCCCCTGTCCGCTCCCGGACCGCATCCTCTGGCCACTCTTGACCACCCCGGGCGCGCTTCCTAGCGTGCCGGTTACAGCTTTGGCGTAGGCCGACCGACGACACGCCTGGCATCAGAAGAAGCCTTCCCGGGGAGCCAGCATGGCCACGCACCGCTTTCGTCCCACCCGCTACTTCAACGTGATCGGCACCGCCGAGCCATGCCTTCGGATCGCCGATGGCGACACGGTGATCACGGACACCATCGACGCTTCCGGCCTGGATGCGCGCGAGGTGGCCGTCGCGGGGCGGCCGAACCCGATGACGGGGCCGTTCTTCATCGAGGGTGCGGAGCCTGGGGATACGCTCGCCGTCCGCATCGACCGGCTGACCCCGAGCCGCGCGACCGGCTGGACCTACTCGCCCCTCGCCCCCACCGTGCTCGACCCCGCCGCCATGGCCGAGCGGCCGCAGCAGCAGCGCGCCGTCTGGGAGATCGACAGCAAGGCCGGAACCGTGCGGTTGCAGGAGCCTGCCCCGGGCCTGGAGGCCTTCTCCCCACCGCTGCAGCCCATGATCGGCTGCTTCGGGGTGGCGCCGGCGGGCGGGCAGGCGCTCTCCACCTCCACCAGCGCGCAGAATGGCGGGAACATGGACTACCGCCTCTTCGCGCCGGGAACCACAGCCTGGTTCCCGGTCTCGGTGCCCGGCGCGCTCTTCTACCTGGGTGACGGCCATGCCTGCCAGGGCGATGGCGAGATCGTCGGCACCGGCATCGAGACCTCCTTCGAGATGGAGGTCACCTTCCGTGTCCTGAAGCGGACGATCACCTGGCCCCGGGGCGAGACGGCGGAGGATATATTCACCATCGGCAATGCCCGGCCGCTGGATCAAGCGCTGCAGCACGCGACAACCGAAATGATGCGGTGGCTGGGCGAGGACTACGGGCTCGATGCCCGTGCCGCCAGCCACCTGATGGGCCAGGTTGTCCGCTACGATGTCGGCAATGTCTTCAATCCGGCCTTCACGGTTGCCTGCCGCATCTCCAAGCACTGGCTGACCAAGCCGGGGGCGTAAGGAGCGGGCTACCTCCACCTCCGCCACCGGCGCTGTTCCATGCCAGGCAGGCAGCCGCCGGTTCTTCTGCCCAGGCGGGTGATGTCGCATGACGGCATCACCCGCCGGGTGCCGGCGCAGCCCCCTGCCGTCCTGCACAGACTATCCACCCGGTGATCCACAGCTCTGTCCCCGCAATCTGGGGATAAGCATTGATGCGGGAGAGCGGACTCCCCTGCATCGGAGCCTAAGGCAACTCCGGCAGGACCTGCCCCCGCCAGCCCTGCTGCATGGCGGTACCCTTGCTGTCTCCCCGCGCGCGACGCGGGTGAGGATGCTTGAACAGGCAATCGGCCACGGCCTCCAGCCCGCTTGGCGTTCAGCACGGGCCGGAATGCTTCAAACCCATGGCCGCTGCGCTTCCGGAAAAGCAGAGCCGTGATCCAACGGACCTTCAGCTCCTGGAAAGGGTACGCTCCCGCGCGCGGCGCACCCCCCATTCTAGCAGCAGGGCGATGCAGGTCAGCGCGATCAGCAGGCTGCTCACGGCCGCGATGGTGGGCTCCACTTCCAGCAGAAGGCTGTTCCAGATCCGCACCGGCAAAGTTTCCGCCCGGATGCCGGCGAGGAAGAGCGAGATGACCAGTTCGTCGAAAGAGGTGAGGAAGGAGAAGAGCATGGCTGAAACCAGCCCCGGCAGCACCAGCGGCAGCACCACCCGCCGGAACACCTCCATGCGCGTGCAGCCGAAGATCATGGCCGCGCGCTCCAGATTCGGGTCCACCACCTTCAGCGCGGATTGCAGGATGACCAGCACGATGGGCAGCGCGACCACGCTATGCGCCACGGCGATCCAGGGCTTGAAGCCGATGAGCCCGAAGCGCGCGGACAGGAAGTAAAGCGCGATGGCCGTCACCACATGCGGTACGATAAGCGGCATCAGCAGCAGCGCGGTGATGGTCTTGCGGATGCTGAAGGTGCCGCGCGCCATGGCATAGGCCGCCAGGAAGCCGAGCACCGTGGAAAGCACGCAGGTCATCGCCGCGATCAGGAAGGAGTTCCAGAGCGATGCCAGCCAGCGCGGGTCGCCCAGGAAGCGGACATACCAGCGCAGGGACAGCGTATCGGGCGGGAACTTCAGATAACCGTCGCCGCTGAAGGAGGCGATGACGACGATCAGGATGGGCGCCAGCATCGCCGTGCACAGCACAACGACGAGGAGTTGCAGCGCCGCCGTGCGGAGTGTCGGCCCGATCATCGCGCGAAGCCTCCCTCGGCCTTGTCCGAGACACGCCCATAGATGGCATAGAGCGCCAGGGTGATGCCCAGCAGCACGATGGTCATCAGCGCCGCGACCGGCCAGTTGTGCGAAAGCTCGATCTCACGCTCGATGAGCATGGCCATCATGACATCGCCCGGACCGCCCATCAGCGCCGGGGTGATGAAGAAGCCCAGTGCCAGGATGAAGACGATCAGCGACCCGGCGGTAACGCCATGCAGGGTCAGGGGCAGGAAGACCTTGGCGAAGACCGCCAGCGGCCGCGCGCCCATCCCTTCCGCCGCCTGCAGCAGCCGCTGGTCCACGGCCTTCATGGCGGCGTAGAGCGTCAGCACCATGTAGGGCAGCAGCACATAGGTCATGCCGATGATGACGCCGGTGCGGTTGTAGAGCAGGTCCACCGGCTCCGAGGCGAAGCCGAGGCCGAGCAGGATCTGGTTGATCAAACCATTGCGCCCCAGGATCACCATCCAGGCATAGGTGCGGACGATGACACTGGTGAAATAGGGGATGACGATGCAGAGCAGCACGAGGGAGAAGGCAAGCCCCCTGGCGCGCGACAAGGCATAGGACAGCGGATAGCCGATGACGAGGACCATCACGGTCACTGTCAGCGCGATGCCATTGGTGTTGAGGATGGCGCCCAGAATGGCGCGCGAGCCCAGCACGGCCCGGGTTTCGAGCCAAACCTCCTCCAGGCTGCCGAGTTCCAGCAGGGATTCCCAGATGAACCAGCCGATGGGCGTGATGAACAGCAGAAGGAGGAGCGCCAGGGCGGGCGCGATCAGCGCCCATTTGGCGGCATGGCGTAGCGGCATCGGCTCACGCCTCCAGAAGCAGGGCGTCGGCCCTTTGCCAGCCGAGGCGGACCTTCTCCCCGGGCTGCCGCAGAACGGTGCCGGATGCATTGGTCGCGTCGCACAGCACGATCTGCCCGTCAGGAAGCGTCACCTCATAGCGCACCACATTGCCGAGAAAGGCCGTGTGCCGCACCGTTCCCGCCACCTGGTTGGCGGATGGCTCGCCCTGGTCGGGCAAGACGGACACCTTTTCCGGCCGCACGAAGACCTGCCCTTCCGCGGCCTGCCCCGGATCGGACGCCACCTCGAACCAGGCGCCGCTGGCGCCGCGCAGCGCGCCGCCTTCGCGCCGCGCCCGGATGAGGTTCGCCTCGCCCAGGAACTTGGCGACGAAGGCGCTGCCGGGGCGCTCGTAGACCTCACGCGGCGGGCCCATCTGCGCGATGCTGCCGCGGTTCATGATGGCGATGCGGTCCGACATGGTCAGCGCCTCTTCCTGGTCGTGCGTGACATAGATCACGGTCATGCCCAGGCGGCGGGAGATCTCCTTGATCTCCACCTGCATGTGGTAGCGGAGGTTCTTGTCGAGCGCGCCGAGCGGCTCATCCATCAGCACCACGCGCGGGTGCCCCACAATGGCGCGGGCGAGCGCGACGCGCTGCTGCTGGCCGCCCGAAAGCTCCCGCGCGAAGCGTTTCTCGAAGCCGGTCAGCTTCACCATCTCCAGCGCGGCGGCCACGCGCTTCGCTACCTCCGGCTTCGGCACCTTGCGCACATTCAGCGGAAAGGCGACGTTTCCGAAGACATCGAGATGCGGGAAGATGGCGTAGTTCTGGAACACCATGCCAAGCCCACGGTCGCGTGGCGGCGCGCGCGTCGCGTCCTTGCCGTCGATATGGATGCGGCCGCCATCGGGCAGCGTGAAGCCCGCGATCATCGACAGCGTTGTGGTCTTTCCGCTGCCGGACGGCCCGAGCAGGGTGAAGAACTCGCCCTGCGGAATGGTCAGGGAAATGTCCCTGACCACCGTCTCCAAGCCATAGGTCTTGCTGACTGACTCCAGGCGGACGCCCTGGGACGCGGATGTGCTCATCCGAGAATCCAGCGCGACCACTGGCGGTTGACCCGCTCGCGGTTCGATTCCCACCAGCTTACATCGCGCATGAAGCCGATCTGCTTCGAATTGGGGCCGCCCGGCATGCGCGTGAGATGCTCGGCCGGGACATGCCCGAAGGCCTTCTGGTTGGTCGGGCCGTATTGCAGGTCCACCGAATACTTCGCCTGCACCTCGGGCTGCATCATGAAATCGATCAGCTTCTGCGCATTGGCCTGGTTGGGGGAGCCCTTGAACACGCTGAGCGCCTGGACCTGGATCATGTTCTCGTTCCAGTCGAAGCCCAGCGGCGCCCCTTTGTCGATCAGGGTCTGCAGCCGCCCGTTCCAGATGGAGCCCAGCACCACCTCCTGGTCCGAGAGCATCTGCGCCGAAAGCGCGCCGGTATCCCAGAACTTGCGGATCTGGGGCCGGATGCGACCGAGGGACTTGAAGGCGCGGTCAATGTCGATGGGGTAGATCTGGTCGCGCGGCACGCCATCCGCGAGCAGGGCGAGCTCAAGGTCCGGCTGGCCGGAGGCCATGTCCGCCAGCATGCGCGGGCCGGGGAACTTGCCGGCGTCCCAGAACTCGGCCCAGCTCCTGGGGTGCTGACCTTCGGGGAACTTGGTCTTGTTGAAGGCGAGGACGGTGGAATAGACGAAGTTGGCGACGCGGGTGTCGTGGCGGTAATCCGCGCCGACATCCTCGGGCTTGCTCCACTTCCAGCTACCGTAGTCGATCGGCGCGAGGGCACCCATGCGGCCGAGCGTGACCAGGGGGCCGTCGCCGGTGTCGATGAGGTCAAGCTCCACATTGTTGGCGCGGAACATGGCCAGCAGCTTGGCCACGGTCGCGGCCACGGGCATCACCGTGACGCCGGTTTCCCGGGTGAAGGGGTCGTAGACATGGCGGCGCATGATGTCGTCATAAGCGCCGCCTGGTGTGCGGACGATCACCTGCCCAGCGGCCCGGGCGGGACCGGCGATGACATAGGGCGCGGCCAGGGCGGCACCACCCATGGCAAGGAAGCGGCGCCTGGAGGGGGAAAGCATCAACCTGTCGTTTCGCATGACGGAACTCCTGTCAGGTTTCACGGCATTGGCGTGCGGCGGGCGTTTGGCGCCCATGGTCAGAATCGGGCTGCCGAATAGGGCGCGGGATCGATGCCCGGGGGCCGCCCGGTGGCGAGCTGCGCCACAAGCTTGCCGCTCGGCGGCCCGCCAGTCATGCCGAAATGGCTGTGGCCGAAGCAGAGAAAGAGGCCGCGATGGCCCGGCGCGGGCCCGAGCACCGGCAGGCTGTCCGGCGTTGAGGGGCGGTGGCCCATCCACAGCTTCGGCTCCTCCGTCCGCAGGTCCGGGAAGAGGCGTCTGGCCTGGTCGTAGAGGACCTTGGCACGCCTCTCGTCCGGCGCCGCCTCCAGCCCGGCGATCTCCACCGTGCCGGCGACGCGGATGCCCTCTTCCATCGGTGTCATGCCGAAGCTGCGGCTCTTCTGCAGGATCGGGAAGCGCAGGGAGATGGAGGGGCTGGGCAGCATCGCGTGGTATCCACGCTCGGTTTCCAGCGGCACCCGCAGCCCCAGGGGCTCCAGCAGCCTGCCCGACCAGGCACCGCCGGCGAGGACCACCTTCTCCGCGCGGTGGTTGCCCACATTGGTGAAGACCATCCAGCCGCGCCCTTCCTCGGGGATCAGCTTCAGCACGCGCTCGGGCAGCATTGCCCCGCCTTCGGCGCGGAACATCTCCGCCAGGGTGCGAAGCAGGCGGGGCGGGCTGACGGTATGGCCATTGCCGGGGATGAGGACGCCGCGAACCACTTCCCGCGCCAGGCCGGGGAACATCTGCCGGAGGTCGTCCGCGCCGAGTTCCTCGCTGCGGATGCCATGTTCCTCGCGCAGGCCGCGCTCGATCCGGCCGGTGGCGGTTTCCGTCGCCGAATCCCACATCTGCACCTGCCCGGACTGCCGGATCAGGTCGTGATAGGCGGCGTCGCCCAGCAACTCCTTCCAGTCCTGGAAGGCGTTCACATGCAGGGCGCGCATCGCCTTCGCGATCTCACGGACGCGCTCCATGCGGCCCGCCCGCACCCACTTCATGAGCCAGGGCGTGGCCTTGGGCATATAGGCCGGGCGGATGGACAGCGGGCCCAGCGGGTCGTTGAGCCAGCCCGGCACCTGGCGCAGCATGCCCGGCATGGCGATCGGCACCACCGTATCCGCGGAGAGCAGTCCGGCATTGCCGAAGGAAGCGCCGCCCGGGGAAGGCAGGGGATCGATCAGCGTGACGGCCTGCCCCATCCGCAGCAGGTTCAGCGCCGCGGACAGCCCCGCCACGCCGCCACCCACCACGATGACGCCGGAGGGCGCCTCCACGGGCATGTCAGGCGGCTCCCAGATGCGCCGTGGCGATCATCTCGATGCGCATGCCCGGCGCCAGCAGTTCCTTCACCACCACGGTGGCGCGGCAGGGGAAGGGCTCGGTGAAGACTTCGCGCCACACGGCATTCATCGCGGGGGCGTCGGCGCCATCCACCAGGAACACCTGCAGCATCATGACATCGGCGAGGGAGCCGCCCGCCCCTTCCATGGCGATCCGCAGGTTCTCCAGCGTGCGGCGGGTCTGCACCGTGATGTCGCCCTGGACGATCTCGCCGGTGACAGGGTCCTTTGGGATCTGCGCGGTAAGGACGAGCGGTCCCTTGCGCACCACGCCGGAAATCGGCCCCTTGGAAGCGACCAGCCCGGTCTTGACGGCTTCGAACATGCTCAGTCTCCGATGTCGTTGATGATGAGGCCGCGCGGGAAGCGGGTCAGGCGTTCTGGCCCGTCTTCCCGCACCAGCACGGTCTCGCTGATCGAGGCGCCGCCGGCCGAGGCATAGATGTGGAAGACCATGCCGGCCTCGACCTTCCAGCCAGCGCCGGGATGCAGGATGCGGGTGAAGTCGCTGGTGCGCGGCGTTTGCGGCGCATAGAGGCCCAGCGTGTAGCCGGTGATATTGTCATAAGCGGGCCGCAGGCCGGAGCGGATGACCCCTTCCCGCAGGATGGCATCCACCTCGGAAGCGACCGCGCCCGGCCTGAGCGCGGCGATCTGCTCGTCCTGCAAGGCAACAAGCGTTTCCGCCGCCGCCGCCAGGCTGGCCGAGGGCCGGCCGAGGCTGACGCAGCGCATGATGCGGGCGCTGTAGCCGGCGATGCGCGGCGTCAGCTCGATATGCACCACATCGCCGGCGGAAAGCGGCACGTCGCTGAGATGGCCATGCAGGAAGTCCCAGCCGGTTCCGGCGCTGATCGGGCCGGGCGGGCCCGGGTCCGCGCCGAGTTCCACATAGGCCGAGACCGCGATGCGGGCGGCGTCGCGCTGCGTGCCGCCGGGGATGCAGGCAGCGGCGGCGCGGCGCAGCGCCTCGTCGGCGACCGCGGAGCAGCGGCGCAGCAGCGCGATCTCGGCCGGCGACTTGATGAGCCGGAGTTCGTTCACCACCGGGCCCATGTCCGCCAGTTCCATCTCCGGCAGCGCGGCGCGCAATTGCCCGAAGCGGCGGACCGACATGGCATAAGAATTGAAGTCGAGGCCAAGCCTAGCGCGCGACAGTCCCCTTTCGGCGAGGGCGGCAGCGAGGACCGGCATCGGGTCCTCCCAGTCGCGATAGGTCGGGATGTCCTTGATCCAGGTGCGCTGCCGGCAGGGTGCGGCGTCCAGCGCACGGATCAGGAAGAAGGGCTCGGCATCCAGCGGCACCACGACGCAGCGCCAGCGGTTGAGCGAGCTGCCATAGCCCGACAGCCAGGTCATCGCCTCGATCTCGTCGAGCAGGGCGACGCCGATGCCGGTAGCCTCCATGCGATACCGCAGCGCGGCCAGCCGGTCGGCGTATTCCTTGGTGGGGAACGGGGTATCGCCCGTCATTGGCGTGCCTTGGCGGGGGTGGAGCGCCAACCGTCCATCCGGTCCCGGATCTGGTAGGAAGCGCCCACCAGGGGCAGGAACCAAGGCCGGCCGGAATAGCCGGGCATGGTCGGGAAGGGCATGCGGGAAAAGGCGGAGGCGCGGTTGGAAGCCCCCAGCATCTGCCGTGCGGCGCAGCGCCCGAGATGGGTCATGGTGACGACGCCGCTGCCATTGCAGCCCAGCGCGTAATGAACGCCATCCTGCTGGCCTACATGCGGCAGGTAGTCGAAGGCGAAGGCAACATTGCCCTTCCAGCCATGGGTGATCCGCACCCCAGCGAGGTCCGGCAGCAGTCCCGTCAGGAAACCATGCAGCCGCGTGGCGGCACGCGTGGCATCGGCATCGATGAAGCTGGCGCGGCCACCGAACAGGATGCGGGTGAAGTCCGGCGAGGGGCGGAAGTAGTAGAGAACCTTCTTGGTGTCGCCATAGACGCGCAGCCGGGGCAGCAGCCTGCGCACACGCTCCTCACCCAGCGGCTCGGTCGCGATCATGTAGCTCGCCACCGGCACCAGGCGGCGGCGGTGCCAGGGCGTCGCTTCCCCGGTATAGCCGTTGGTGGCGACCATGACCTGCGCCGCCGATACATCCCCAAGGCTGGTGCGGACCCGGTGCCGGGTGCCGTCCTTCTCCAGCCCGGTCACGCTGACCCCGCCGCGCAACTCGGCCCCCAGCCCGGCGGCCGCCTTGGCCAGCCCCTGGACGTAGAGCCCGGGATGGAGCGATCCGGCCCGCTCGATCAGCAGCCCGCCGTGGTAGAGGTCGGTGGCCACCTCCTCCTGGACACGCGCCCGCTCCAGGATGGTGGCGGTGTCGCGGCCGGTGCGGTTCAGCATCTCCGCGCGGCGTTTCAGCGTGTCCAGCGCCTTGGGCGCATGCGCGCCGACGAAGCGCCCCGTCTTGCGAAAGAAGCACTGCACGCCTTCGCGCTGGAGAAAGGTCTCGAACTCGTCGAAGGAGCCCTCCGCTTCCTCCACCATCTCTTTCAGCAGCCTGGCATCGAGGGTATGCAGGTCGGAGCGTGCGCGCCCAAGGCTGCCCGCCCCGGACAGCGCCCCGCCATTGCGCGAGGATGCGCCCCAGCCGATGGCCTCGCGGTCCAGGACCAGGGCCTTCACCCCGCTCCGGCCCAGCTCGATGGCGGTGGACAGGCCGGCGATGCCGCCGCCGATGATCACGACATCGGCCGTATCGGGCAGAGGCTGCGGACTTCCGGCGGGTGGTGGCGGGGCCAGGTCCCACCAATACGGCCGCTCAATGAAGTCAGGGGCGAGGAGGTCGGTTTTCATGCTCACGCCGGAACTCTGGCATGCGCCCGGCGCGGGCATCCATCCCAACTCTGGTTATGCCACCCAGCGCTGGTTATGACAGGCGGGTGACACGTCCAGGCGGCGTCTCGGACAGGATTTCCTCGGCGCATTGGCCCAGCAGCCTGAGAAAGGCGGCCCGGTCGAACTGGTTGTTCATCCCCTCGGACCAGATCGCCCGGTATTCGAAGACCAGGGCGGGCTCGAAGTCGCGCAGCACCAGCCCGCGCGGAATGAAGGGACGGGCTGCGAAGGCATCGGTGAAAGCGATGCCCACCCCCGCATGGGCCATGCCCGCCGCGCCGATGATGAGAGGGCATTCCGCCATCTCCACCGGCCGCACGCCCTCATCCTGCAGCACCCGGTCCACCAGCGCCTGCGGCCCTTCGTGGCGGGAGATGGCCACGAAGGGCTGGCCGTGGAGGTCGGCCGGCCGGATCGTGTCCCGCTCCGCCAGGGCATGGCCGGGTGGCAGGGCGCAAAGCGCCCGCGCGCGCGCCAGCAGGAAGGAGCGCATGCCCGGCACCCGCGCCGGCGCGCAGGACAGGCCCAGCTCCGCCCGGCGGGAGGCGGCCATGGCCATCACGCCTCCCGCGTCGCGGGTGGTAACCGCCAGCCGCTCCGGCCCGCCATGCCGCAGCCAGCGTCCGGTTACGGGGGGCATCAACTCCTGCGCCAACACCGGGATGGAGGCGATCACGGCGCGGCGTGGCTGCTCCGCCCGCAGGCGCTCCACCAGATGCCCGATCTCCTCCATGCCCACGAAAAGGCGCTCGGTTTCCTCGAACAGGTTGAGGCCGCGTTGGGTAGGGACCAGCCGGCCATGCAGGCGCTCGAACAGGCAGAAGCCACAGAGATCCTCCGTCTGCGCCAGGATCTTGCTGACGCCCGGCTGGCTCATCCCAAGGACCCGGCTGGCCCCGGTGATGCTGCCGGTGCGCACAACCGCGCGAAAGACCTCCAACTGTCGATGCTGCAAACGGAGCTGTGCCATCCGCGTATTGGAGCAGTCCGGCGGTCCGTGGAGAAGTGGCCCGTGGCCCCAGCTCGGCCCCGCGGCGTGGGACGGCGCGGCGGTCGTTGAAAGATGCGGGCCGATCCTACATATCGCGCCTCGCTGAGCCTGACCCTTGAGGGAGATGCATTGTGAGCGAAGCCTTGGAGCGGCATGAATTCGGCGCCGAAGTGGGGCGCCTGCTCGATCTCGTTGTCCACGCGCTATACTCGGAACGTGAGATCTTCCTGCGCGAGCTGGTTGCCAATGCCGCCGACGCGGTGGACCGCCGCCGGTTCGAGGCCCTGACGGAGCCGGGCCTGATGCTGCCGGGCGAAGCCAAGCTGCGCATTGTCCCGGACAAGACCGCCCGCACCCTGACCCTCTCCGACCCTGGCATCGGCATGAGCAAGGCGGAGCTGGCGCAGCACCTCGGCACCATCGCGCGCTCCGGCACCCTGGCCTTCGCCAAGTCGCTGGCCGAGGCACCGGCGGCGGAGAAGCCCAGCCTGATCGGCCAGTTCGGCGTCGGCTTCTATTCGGCCTTCATGGTGGCGGACCGGGTGGAGGTGACCTCCCGCCGCGCCGGCACGGAGGAGGCCTGGACCTGGGCCTCCGAAGGCCGGGGAGAATATACCCTGGCCCCCGCCAGCCGCGAGGAAGCCGGCACCGACATCGTGCTGCACATCAAGCCGGACGCGGAGGAGTTCCTGGAGCCGATCCGGCTGCAGACCATCATCCGCAAATGGGCCGACCACATCACCATCCCCATCACCGTGGTGCGGGACGGGGAGGAGCAGCCGGCCAACGAGGGCACGGCGCTCTGGCGCAAGCCGAAGTCGGAGATCACAGAGGAACAATACGCCGACTTCTACCGCCATGTGGCCCATGCCTTCGATGAGCCCTGGGCCACGCTGCACTGGCGCGCCGAAGGCACGGTGGATTTCAGCGCGCTGCTCTTCATCCCCGGCATGAAGCCCTTCCAGGTGGTGGAAGGGGAGCGGGAGAGCCGCCTGCGCCTGCATGTCCGCCGCATGTTCATCACCGAGGATGCCAAGCTGCTGCCACCCTGGCTGCGCTTCGTGCATGGCGTGGTGGATACCGAGGACCTGCCGCTGAACGTATCGCGCGAGATGCTGCAGGCGACGCCGGTGCTGGGCCGCATCCGCAAGGCGGTGACCAGCCGCGTGCTCTCCGAGTTGAAGTCCCGCGCCAAGGATGCCGAGGATTACGCCAAGTTCTGGGAGAACTTCGGCGTGGTGCTGAAGGAAGGCGTCTGGGAGGATGCCGAGCACCGGCAGGACGTGGCCAGGCTGCTGCGCTTCCGTTCCTCGGCGGTGGAGGGCTGGACCTCGCTGGCCGATTACGTCGGCCGGATGAAGCCGGAACAGGAAGCGATCTATTTCCTCGCCGGTGACAGCGCGGAGGCTCTGGCCAAATCGCCACAGCTGGAGGGCTTCAAGGCCCGTGGTGTCGAGGTGCTGCTGCTGGCAGACCAGATCGACGCCTTCTGGCCGGAGCGGGTGGAGAGCTTCGAGGGCAAGAAGCTGCGCAGCATCACCCAGGGCGATATCGACCTCTCCAAGCTGCCGCTGGAGGGAGAGGCTGCCGCGGAGGCAGCCGACCTCGCCCCGCTCCTGCCATTGCTGAAAGAGGCGCTGAAGGACGAAGTGGCGGACGTGCAGGCCACGGATCGGCTGGTGGGCAGCGCGGTGGTGCTGGCGGCCGAGGCTGGCGGGCCGGACCTGCAGATGCAGCGGCTGCTGCGCCGGGCGGGCCGTGCCTTCGGCCCCGACCGGGCCGTGCTGCAGTTGAACCCGCGCCATCCCCTGATCCGGCGCCTGGCGGAGCGCGCCGGCGCGGGCGCCGACCTGGCGGAGACGGCGGGCCTGCTCCTGGACCTCGCCCGCGTGCAGGATGGCGACACGCCGCGTGACCCGGTGGCCTTCGCCAGCCGGGTCGCCGCGGCGCTGGCAGCGGAAGCTGGCTGAGAGGCCAGAGCGCGGGCGTGCTTCGGCTAAGGGCCGCCCGCGCTTCTCCTATCGCGGAAGGGCTCCAGCCCTCATGGCTCCTGGTATCCCGTGGCGCGGAGGGAGAGGCTGCAGCAGGCGGGGTCCCGCGTGAACCACAGCCCGCCTCGGGCGGCGGAGCCGCGTGGGGCATAGTCCAACGTCACGCGGCTGGTCTCCACCACCTGCCCATCCTCGGAGAGCCGGCCCTCGATATCCACCGCCGCGGCCGTGGCCTGGGAGGCATTAGTCACGGTGAAGCGGACCAGGTGCCCCTCCTCTCCCGCCACCACATCCGTTGCCCGCACCCGCAGCAGGGGCGGTGCCCCATCCTCCCGTGGGATCTGCAGGGCCACGGTCACCAGCGTCGCGGCCACCAGTGCCGCCCCGATGGCAGCGCAGATCCATTCCAGCAACGGCCTGCGCATGGCTCAAACCACCAGCCGCGCGATGGCCGCGCCCAATGCTGCCGGGAAGCCCAGCACCACCGCCATCATCGCCACCAGCGGCAGCGCGGCACCATCCGTGCGGCCGAAGGTCCAAAGCGCCCAGACGCTGACCAGCAGCGCCAGCGCATAGCCCACCACCGTGTAGTGCAGGAAGACCGGCCAGAAGCCGACACCCTCCGGCCACTGCTCCTGCCCCGCGAAGCCCACCGTATAGACCAGCAGATGCAGCAGCAGCAGGGAGAGCGCCGCCAGCCCCAGCACCTGCGCGGCACTCATCTGGTAGGTGATCAGGATCATCTCCTCGGTCGGCGCCACGTTGAAGGCCGTGAACAAGGCACCGGCCACCATCAGGAACAACTGCGCCGGGTAGCCAGCACGGTCGTCCCGCCCCCGGGATTCGCCGCCCCCGAACTGCTTGCGGGCGGCCCCAGCGCCCATGCCCGCCGGAATGGCCTGGACGGCGATCATGCCTATCCAGCCGCGCCAGCCCATGTCCTCCGTCCCCACGCCGAGCAGCCACAGGAGCAGCCCCAGGCCCAGGAAGCCGACGCCATAGGCCGTGAATCCATCCAGCACCGCATCCGAGACACGGTCCGCCGGCTCGAAGCCGCTGTAATAGGCAAGACCGACGAGAATGCCGAGGCCCAGCAACAGAAACACCAGAAGCCGTGCCGGCGTGATGGAAAAGCCGATCCACCACATCTCCATCGTCATCACGAGTGGAAAGGCGAAGATCAACGCGCCGGCAAAGGCACGCGCCAAGCCGATGGCGTAATCCCGGTTGCTGGCGACGCTTCGGTGCGACGGGTCCGCCGTCATTTCCAGAGCCGCAGGATCTGCTCCACCGTGCCGACTTCCACCTGCCCGCCATAGCGCTGGCTATAAAGGCCGAGCAACGCGTCATGCATCGCGTCGGAGGAGGAGCAGAGCGCATCCTTCGGCACCACGATGCGATAACCGCGGTCCACCGCGCCCATCACCGCCGCCAGCACGCAGACATCGGTCTCGGCGCCGCTGATGACCAGCGTGTTGGTGCCACGCTCCCGCAGCATTTCATCCAGGCCGGTTTCCAGCCACGGCGAATAGACACCCTTGTCGATCACCGTGGCCGGCGGCACGAAGCGTGCGAGCTGCGGCACCAGATCGACCATGCTGGGCGGCAGGGCCTCCAGCGTCATCTTCGACCAGCGCTGGTAATACTCCTTCCAGGTGCCCTCGCCTTCTCCCGGATGCGCGACGGGAATGAAGCGGGTGAAAATGGTTTCCGCCGGATGCGCCTCCACCAGTTGCTCCACGAAGGGCAGCACGCGCTTCATCCAGGGCGTATGCCATTCAGAGCCCTCGGCGAAGAGGTTCTGCATGTCCACGCAAAGATGGACACAATCGGAGCCGAGCGGCTTGTCCCGGAGTCCGTCGCCTCTTGCCATCGCGTTTTCCTCCTGTCCTGCTCACTCGGTGGGTACGTTCCGCCGCAATTCCTCCAGCCAGGCCGTGGCCGTGCCGTCGGAGGGCGCGCGCCAGTCGCCACGCGGCGACAGCGATCCGCCACCCGAGACCTTCGGCCCATTCGGCATGGCGGAGCGCTTGAACTGGCTGAAGCCGAAGTAACGCGCCAGGAACACTTCCAGCCAATGCCGGATGATGCGCAGGTCGTATTGCGGCCGGGCATCCTCCGGGAAGCCGGCGGGCCAACGGCCCCGCGAGGCATCGTGCCAGGCGTGCCAGGCCAGGAAGGCGATCTTGGAAGGCCGGAAGCCGTAGCGCAGCGTGTAGAACAGGTGGAAATCCTGCAGCGCGTAGGGGCCGATCTTCTGCTCCGTGCTTTGCAGCGCCTGCCCTTCCGCCGGCACCAGTTCCGGAGAGATCTCGGTGCCCAGGATGGAGGTCAGCGTCGCGCCCACCGCATCGTCGAACTGGCGGGAGGAGACGACCCAGCGGATCAGGTGCTGAATCAGCGTCTTCGGCACGCCGGAATTGACGTTGTAATGCGACATCTGGTCGCCGACGCCGTAGGTGCACCAGCCCAGCGCCAGTTCCGACAGGTCGCCGGTGCCCAGCACCATGCCGCCGTGGTGGTTGGCGGCGCGGAAGAGGTAGTCGGTGCGCAGGCCCGCCTGCACATTCTCGAAGGTCACGTCATAAACCGGCTCGCCGCGCCCGAAGGGATGGCCAAGGTCCTTCAGCATCTGCGTCGCCGCCGGGCGGATATCCAGCTCCTGCGCGGTGACGCCAAGGGATTCCATCAGCGCATGGGCATTGGTGCGCGTGCCCTCGCTGGTGCCGAAGCCCGGCATGGTGAAGGCGAGGATATCGGTGCGCGGCCGCCCCAGCAGATCCATGGCCTTGGCGGCGACGATCAGCGCCTGGGTGGAATCCAGCCCGCCCGAGACGCCGATGACGATGCGCCCCTTGGTGGCCCGCAGCCGCTGGATCAGGCCGGAGACCTGGATGTTGTAGGCCTCGTAGCAATCCTGGTGCAGCCGCGCCGGATCGGCGGGAACGAAGGGGAAGCGCTCCACCGGCCGCCGCAGCCCGAGATCCTGGGTGGGCGGATCGAGGTGGAAGGTGACAGTGCGGAAGGCGGTGCCTTCAACGATGCGCCGGTTGTCATCAAAGGTGCCCTGGCGCGCGCGCTCCTGCCGCAGCAGGTCCAGGTCCACATCGGCGAAGACGGTCTGGCCTTCGGAGGGGAAACGCTCGCTTTCCGCCAGGATCAGGCCGTTCTCGAAGATCGAGACCTGGCCGTCCCAGGCGAGGTCGGTGGTGCTCTCCCCGGTGCCAGCGGCGGCATAGACATAGACAGCGAGGCAGCGCGCGGACTGCGATTGGCAGAGCAGCCGCCGCGTATCCGCCTTGCCAACGGTGATGTTGCTGGCGGAGAGATTGGCCAGCACCGCCGCCCCCGCCAGCGCGCCCCGCGCGCTCGGCGGCATGGGAACCCAAAGGTCCTCGCAGATCTCGGCATGGACGATGAGGCCCGGCAGGTCCTCGGCCGCGAAGAGCTGGTCGGGTCCGAAGGGCGCTTCCTGGCCGGCGAGGCGAATGCGGCCGCCCTCGGTGCCGGCGCCGCTGGCGAAGTAGCGGCGTTCGTAGAATTCACGATAGTTGGGCAGGTGCTGCTTCGGCACCACGCCAAGAAGCCGGCCGCCCTGGATGGCGAGGGCGGTGTTATAGACCCGCCCGGCATGGCGCAGCGGCGCGCCCACCAACAGCAGGGGGCGCAGCGAGGCCGATTCCGAGATCAGGCGCGCCGCCGCTTCCTCCACCGCATCCAGCAGCGTGTCCTGCAGGTGCAGGTCGTCGATGGAGTAGCCGGAGAGCGCCAGTTCCGGGAACACTGCCACCGCCGCGCCGGCCTCATGGCATTCGCGCGCCGCGGCCAGCACGGCTTCGGCATTCGCGCCCGGGTCCGCCAAGGTGCAGCGCGTCGTGCAGGCGGCGATGCGGGCGAAACCGTGGCGGTAGAGAGAAGCGAAGGTCATGCGATACACCACCGGCTGCGGGAGGAAACACACGGGACCGGAGGCCGGCCACCAGTCCCGTGATGTCCTATGCGCCGAAGGGGCGCAAGGTTGCGCGCCAGATCAGAAGGCGTGCATCCGTGATCGTCAGAAGGCCCGCATCCGCACCGGCGGCCGGTCCAGCACCGTGCGGCCGAAGAGGCTGGCCACCAGCTCCACCAGCAGCCGGGCGCTGCGGCCGCGCTCATCCAGGAAGGGATTCAGCTCCACGATATCGAGCGAGCCGACCAGGCCGCTGTCATGCAACATCTCCATGATCAGATGCGCCTCCCGGTAGGTGGCGCCGCCGGGCACCGTGGTGCCGACGCCCGGGGCCAGCGACGGGTCCAGCATGTCCACGTCCAAGCTGACATGCAGGTGCACGTCCCGCGCCTGCCATTGCTCGATCAACGGCCGCATCAGCGCGGCCACGCCCTGCTCGTCGATGGCGCGCATGTCGATGGCGCGCACGCCATGCGCCTGCACCTGCCGCCGCTCCTCCGTGTCGATGGAACGCAGGCCGAAGATATGGATGGCTTCCGGCGGCAATGGCACCAGCGGGCGGTCGCCCAGCAGCGGGCGCAGGCTTTCCTCGCCGGAAAGGAAAGCCAGCGACATGCCGTGCATGTTGCGCGAGGGCGTGGTGGCCGGCGTGTTGAAATCGGCATGCGCGTCGATCCAGAGCACCGCCAGTTGCCGCCCCGCATCCTTGCAGTGGCGGGCGATGCCGCTGACGCTGCCCATGGAGAGCGCGTGATCGCCGCCCAGGAAGATCGGCAGCCTGCCCTGCTCTGCCAGCGCATGGGCGCGGTCATGGATCGATTGCGTCCAGCCCGCCACTTCCTCCAGGTTCCGGCAGCCGGCGACATCCTGCGGCGCCATGTCCACGAAGGGGTGTTCCGGCGGCGGCAGGTCGCCGGCATCCTCCACTTCATGCCCCAGTTCGCGCAGCAATGTCGTCAGCCCGGCGATCCGCAGCGCCGCAGGCCCCATGCGGGCACCGGGCACGCTGGTGCCCGCATCCATCGGGATGCCAAGCAAGGTCGTGCGCCGGCGGCTTTCCCGCCCATCGAAATCCGCCATGTAAACTCCCGCCAGCACCTGGGTTCAGGCGCGCTTCTTTCTGGCCGGCGTGGCCTTCCGGGCTGGCGCCTTGCGTGGCGCCGGCTTGCTGGCCGGGGCCTTGCGCGGCGCGCCCTGCTTCAGGCTGTTCAGCAAAGCCGCCATCAGGTCAATGACATTGCCACGGTCAGGCTGCTCCTCCGGCTCCGGCTCGGCAGGCTTGCCCTGCTTGCGCGCCTCGATCACCTCGCGCAGCCGCGCCTCGTAGCGGTCCTCGGTATCGGACGGGTCGAATTCATCCACCTGCCGTTCGATCAACTGGCGGGCGAGTTTCACCATCTCCTTGTCGGGCGCCGCTTTCGGCACATCCTCGAAGGCGGATTTCGCCGGGCGCAGGTCGCTCTCCTCGTGCAGCGTATGCAGCACCAGCCCCTTGCCCAGGGGAACAATGCCCACCGCCCTTTCCCGCCGGAACAGCACGAGGCGGGAGAGCGCCATCATGCCGCTTTCCTGCAAGGCATCCCGCAGCACGGCGTAGACATCCGCGCTGTCGTCGTCGTCCGGCACGACGTAGTAGCTGTTATCGACATACAGCGACCCGACTGAATCCCCCGGCACGAATTTCGCGATGTTCAGCGTGCTGGTGCTTTCCACCCGGGCGCTGTCGAAATCCTCCTCGGTCAGGATGACATACTCGCCCTTCTCGTATTCGTAGCCGCGCGCGAGGTCGCCGCGCTCCACCTCCTTGCCCGTCTCGGCATCCACCGTCTGGGTGCGGATGCGGTTGCCGGTCTTGGGGTTGATCAGGTGGAAATGCAGGTTGTTCCGCTCGTGATGCGCGGTCACCAGTGCGATGCGGCAGGAAACCAGCGCCAGGCGCAGGGTGCCGCGCCAGATCGGGCGTTCGCTCATGTCTTATCCTTGCTGCGGCGCTTCCTGCCGCCCGGCCGGGGCAGCGGGCGGGCGGCATCGGCATAGCCGGCCCAGGGGTCAGGGATATCCAGCCGCGCCGGGGCGGTCTCCACGGTGAAGGCCTTGGGGTCCAGCTTCGGGCCCAGTTCCTCCCAGGCCAGGGGCATGGAGACGGTGGCGCCAGGACGCGCGCGCGGCGACCAAGCGGCCACCGCCGTCGCCGTGCGGTCATTGCGCAGATAGTCGAGGAAGATCTTGCCCTTCCGCGCGCGCTTGGAGAGCGTGGTGGTGTATTTCTCCGGCGCCGCCTGCGCCATGACGGTGCAGAGCGCCTCGCAGAATACCTTGGCCTCCGGCCATCCGGCATCGGGCTTCAGGGGCGCGACCACGTGCAGGCCCTTGCCGCCCGTGGTCTTCACGAAGGCGCCGAGGCCCAGCGCCTCCAATTGCCGCCGCACCTCCCGAGCCGCCTCGACCACCGCGGCGAAACCCAGTCCCTCATCCGGGTCGATGTCGAAGACCAGCCGGTCCGGCCGCTCGGCATCCCTGGCCAGGGCGCCGCCGGGGTGGATCTCCAGCACCGCCGATTGCGCCAGGGCCACCAGGGCCTCGGCACTGTCCACGGCCAGGAAAGGTTCCTCCTCGCCCTTCAGCGGCACGCGCTGGAGCAGGGCGGAAGTGCCGGCGCCGGGGTGGCGTTGCAGGAAGCGCGGTCCTTCGATGCCATCCGGCGCCCGCAGCAGCGCCACCAGCCGGCCGCCGGCATAATCCAGCAGCTTCGGCGCCACGGTGGCGTAGTACTCGGCCAGTTGGCGCTTCGAGACGCCCTCCTTCGGCCAGAGCAGCTTGTCCGGATGGCTCAGCCGCACGCCGGCCACGCTGTTGCCGGTGGAAACCACGCGCGGGCGTGTCTCTGGGTTTGGAATGGACGGGTCGTTTTGGCCCGCCAGAGGTCCCGGAGGGGTCACCGTCTCGGCTGGCTTGTCCTCCCGCAGGCCCTTGAAGGAGGCCTGACGAATGCGGCCTTCCCCGGTCCAGCCGGCGTAATCCACCTCGGCCACCAGCTTCGGCTCCACCCATTGGGCGCGGCGGCGGTCGGAAGGGTCGGGCTTGTTGCAGAAGGGCGAGGTGCCGCGCGCCAGTGGCTTCAGCAGCCTCGTCAGCTCCCGCGTCCGCGCGGCGGAAATGCCGGAGCCGACGCGGCCGAGATACACCAGCCCGCCATCCCGCCAGGCGCCCAGCAGCAGCGTCATATTGCCCTTGGGGCCGACCCCGTGGCCGCCGATGACGAACTCGTCGTTGCCGCGGCACTTGGTCTTGACCCAGTCCTCGCCCCGCCCGGAACGATAGGGCGCATCCAGCCGCTTCGAGACCACGCCCTCCAGCCCCACCTGGCAGGCGGAGCGCAGGATGGCCTCACCCGTGGCCTGGAAATGCTCGACATAGGTGATCTCGGGCGGTGCATCGGCCAGCAATGCCTTCAGGGCCGCCTTGCGGTCCCGCAGGGCCTGCGCACGCCAGTCCTGCCCATTGGCGAAGAGCAGGTCAAAGGCGAAGAAGCGCAGTTCATCCGTGCGCTTGCGGTCCATGGCGGAGATCAGCGCGGCGAAATCGGGGTGGCCCTCGGCGTCATTGGCCACCAATTCGCCATCCAGCACGCAATCCGGCAGCTTACCCAGCACGGCAGCGGTTTCCGGGAAGCGATAGGTCCAATCCTGGCCGCTGCGGGTCAGCAGCCTTGCCTTGCCCCCCGCTACATGCGCCTGCAGGCGATAGCCATCCAGCTTCACCTCATGCGCCCATTCGGCGCCGGACGGTGCCTGGGCGGCGCTGCTGCAAAGCTGCGGCGGAATGAACTCGCCGGCCTTGGCGGGGGGTTCCGGTGCGGCGGGTTCGCGGCGCGGGGCGCGCTTCTTCGCGGCCTTCCTGGGCTGCGGCTTGGCTGCCGCCTTGCCCGCGATCTCCTCCATGGAGCGGCCGGACTGGACGGACGTGGTTTCCGCCTCGATCAGGCTTTCCCCTTCTCCGGGGCGGGCTTCCTCGTCCTTTTCCTTGATCAGCAGCCATTGCGGCTTGGTCTCGCGTCCGCGCGGCCGCATCTTCACCAGGGTCCAGCCGCCGTGCATCCGTTCCCCATGCAGTTGGAACTTCAGCTTGCCGGCGGCGAGCGCCCTGCCGGGGTCTTCGTCCAGGCTTTCCCAGGTGCCGCGATCCCACAGCATCACCGTGCCGCCGCCATATTCACCCTGGGGGATGGTGCCCTCGAATGTGCCGTAATCCAGCGGATGGTCTTCCACCTGCACCGCCAGGCGCTTGTCGGCGGGGTCCAGGCTAGGGCCGCGGGTCACCGCCCAGCTTTTCAGCGTGCCGTCCAGTTCCAGCCGGAAGTCGAAATGCAGCCGCGTCGCATCGTGCTTCTGCACCACGAAGCTCAGCGCGCCCTTCTTGCGGCGGGTGGCCTTGCCGCGTGGCTCGGCGGTGCGCGTGAAGTCGCGCTTGGCGTTGTAGCGGTCGAGTGCGCCCTCGGATGGCATGGCTCACCCCATGGATGCGGCGGGCGGTGAAGCCGCCCTTTCCGTTCCCATAGAAAGCGCGGGCGCGGCGGCGGTTGCGCCGCGCGCTCAGCCAGGCGCCAGCACCACGAGACGCCTCCAGCGCAGCGTCATCAGCACCGCGACAACCGCCAGCCCGGCCGCCAGGCCAAACCAGACACCCACCGGCCCCAGCCCAGCCGGAAAGCCCAGCAGCATTCCCACCGGCAACCCCAGCACCCAGTAGCCCAGGGCGGCGAAGAGCAGCGGCAGGCGTGTGTCCTTCAGCCCGCGCAGCGCGCCGGCCGCCGCCACCTGCACGCCATCGGCCAGCTGGAACAACCCAGCCACCATCAGCAGCGTCGCGGCCAGCCGACGGGTCTCCCCCAGATCCGGCGGCAAGAAGAGCGCGGCGAGGAAGCCCGGCACCAGCAGCAGCACCAGTGCCGTGCTGGCCATGAAGCCGGCGGCAAGGCCGATGGCCATCCAGCCGGCGCGATGAACCCCTTCCGGGTCTTCCGCCCCTGCCGCCAGGCCAACCCGCGCGGTGGCCGCCTGCCCGATGCCCATGGGCACCATGAAGCAGGAACTGGCCACCTGGAGCGCCACGGCATGGGCGGCGACGGCGGAAGGGCCGAACCAGCCCATCACCAGGGCCGTGCCGCTGAAGACGCCGATTTCCAGCAGCATGGTGCCGGCGATCGGCAGGCCGATCCGCACGATCTCCACCATGCGCCGGAAGTCGGTGCGCCAGAAGCGGCCGGCGAGCTGAAAGCGGGACACGCGCCGGTCCAGCGCCATCACCCCCACCAGCCCCAGGAACATGAAGAGGTTGGAGCTGGCGCTGGCCACCCCCGCCCCCACCACGCCCAGGGAGGGGACGCCGAAGCCCCCCGCCACCAGCGCGTAATCCAGCACCACATTGATGCCGATGCAGGCGGTGGAAACCCAGAGCGCGGCATTCGGCCGCTCCAGCGCGGAAAGGAAGCCGCGCAGCAGCAGGAAGCCGTAGAAGGGCACCAGCCCCCACATCATGGCGCGCACGAAGGTCTGGGCCGCCTCGGCCAGCTCGGGGTCCTGGCCCGTGGCGCGCAGGAAGATGGCGCTGTGCCACAGCAGCAGGGCGATGGGCGGGAAGGACAGCAGCCCCAGCCACATCGCCTGGCGGAAGGTGCGGCGCATCTCCCGCACATGGTGGCGCACCCGCCCCTTCTCCTGCGCCATCATGGCCGAGGCCGCGAAGGCGAGGCCGAAGGGCAGCGACATGGCGATGAAGTAGAGATTGCCGCCCAGCGTGGCCGCCGCCAGCGGGATCTCCCCCAGATGGCCCAGGAACAGCGTGTCCGTCACCACCAGGGCGACCTGCGACAGATTGGTCAGTGCCAGCGGCCAAGCCAGGGCCAGCATGGCGCGCAGTTCCCGCCCCCAGCCACCGGCAGTGCCGGCAGCGGCGATGGTGGTCATGCCCTGGGCGCTCCTCGATCAAGGCGCCAGGGTTTATGGGGGGCGGGCGCGGCGTGCAACCGCGCCGCCGCTCAATGCCGCGTCAGCGCCTCGCCCCGCCCGGCCGGCAATGGGCAGGTGCAGCCGCAGCCGGCCATATCCGGCAGCAGGTAGCGCAGGCAGCAGACGCGGCGGCGGCGCCCGGCCTCGCCGCAGGGGGCGCCATAGACGCCGCAGATCGGGTTGGGAGAGCCATCGGGCCAGCAGCTCTGCTCCAGCACCGCATCTATATCGGCGCGGGCGGCGTCGGAGAGCAGGCCCTGCTGTTCCGCCATCTCGGCGGCGCTGGCGAAGCGCACGCCGATATTGCTCCAGGCCAGGCGGGGTGCGATGCGGCCTTCCGCGACCACCGCCGCCACCAAGGGGGCGAAATGGCCGCGCAGCAGCGGCGCGAAGCGCTCCACCCCGCCGGCCGCCACCTCACCACCCTCATGCGCCAGGCAGAAGCCGCGCGGCTCACCATCGGGGCCCACCAGCAGCAGCGTATCTTCTGGCGCGATCGGCAGGTCGCGCCCCAGCAGCAGGTTGGCGGCCAACACCGGATAGACCAGACGAACCGCGTAATACTGCGTCCACATGGAGACCACCGCACGGCGGTCGGCGCCGCCGTGGCGGGCAGCGAAACGGTCCAGCAGCCCGCAGAGCACGCCCGGTTCCGTCAGGGCGGCACAGGGCAGTGCCTCACCTTCCGGCCTGTCGCAGGGCAGGCACAGCGCATCCTGCGCAAAGGACAGGGGGCCCTGGAGGACGGGGTTGAGACTGTGGATCACTGGCCGTTCCCCGGCTGCCACAGGATATCGGGGGTGATGCTGTCCAGGCGCGGGCAGCCGGTCTGGGCCATGGCGACCTCAAGCTCAGTGCGCAGCAGCTTCAGCACATGCGCGACACCCGTCGCGCCGGCCAAGGCCAAGCCGTAAAGAACGGGTCGCCCCACCATCACGGCGCGGGCGCCAAGGGCCAGGGCCTTCAGCACATCGGTGCCGCGGCGAATGCCACCATCCAGCAGCAGCGGCACGCGGCCTGCCACCGCCTGAGCCACGGCGGGCAGCACTTCAATGCTGGCGGGCTGGCCGTCCAGCACCCGTCCACCGTGGTTGGAGACCACCAGCCCATCCGCCCCGGCCTCCAATGCGCGTCGCGCGTCGGCGGGTGTGGTGATGCCCTTCAGCAGCAGCGGCAGGCGCGTCCTCTGGCGCAGCGCCCCGATATCGGCCCAGCTGGCCATGCCTTGCAGCAGGCCGCCGAAGACGGCGTCGCCGCCCGGCTGCGCTCCGGCGCCGCGCAGGTTCACCGCCTCCACCCCCGGCGGCAGGCGGAAGCCGGCACGCTGTTCCCGGTTGCGCAGGCTGACCGGTGCATCGACGGTGACGACAATGGCGGCATAGCCGGCCTCCTCCGCCCTGCGGGCGAGAGACCAGGTGAAATCGCGGTCAGGCTGGATATAGAGCTGGAACCAGGGGCGTGGCGTGGCACGGGCGGCAATGGCCTCCAGCGGCAGGCTGGCCTGGGCGCTGACCACCATGCCCGCCTGCATGGCGCTGGCGCCGGTGGCCGTGGCGATCTCCCCTTCCGGGTGCAGCAGGCGGTGGAAGGCCGTGGGCGCCACCAGAACGGGGTGCGCCAGTTGCTGCCCGAACAGCTCCAGCCCGGTGCTCGCGCCCTCCATATCGGCCAGCACGCCCTGGTTCAGCTTCAGGCGGATAAAGGCGGCGCGGTTCTCGGCCAGCGTCAGCTCATCCGCGGCGCCGCCGGAGACATAGGCCCAGGCATTCTCCCCCATCCGCCGGCGCGCGTGCGGCTCGTAATCGGTCAGGGTGGCGATATCGGGCGGGATCACAGGCGGCTATCCTGGGATGCGGAGGGTCCGGCTCGACAGGCCGTGACGCAAGGCCCTACCATGAATGAGAAGCATTCGCAAACAGCAGGAGCAGCGCCATGCCCTTCATTGCCATGAACCGCTTCCGTGTCGCCCTGGGGAATGAAGCGGAGTTCGAGCAGGTCTGGGCCAGCCGCGACTCCCGGCTGCGGGAAGTGCCGGGCTTCGTCGCCTTCCACCTGCTGCGCGGCCCGGCGGCGGAGGACCATGTCCTCTACGCCTCCCACACCACCTGGCGCTCACGCGAGGATTTCGAGAACTGGACGCGGTCGGAAGCTTTCCGCGCGGCGCATCGCGGCGCCGGAGAGCGCAAGCCGCTCTATGTCGGCCCACCGCAGTTCGAGGGTTTCGAAAGCGTCCAGAGCCTCCTGCCGGAATAAGCGGCGGTTCCATCCTGGCGCGGCGGCCCCATCTCAGCCACCAGCCAAGAAGGAGCATACCGATGCCACAGACCGTCAGCCGCCAGATCCGTCTTGCCGCGCGGCCGGAAGGACGCCCCGGGCCAGAGCATTTCCGCCTGGAGGAACATCCGGTGCCGCCACCGGCGGAGGGCGAGGTGCTGCTGCAGACGCTCTACCTTTCGCTCGACCCCTATATGCGCGGGCGGATGAATGCCGGGAGATCCTACGCCAAGCCGGTCGGCATCGGTGAGGTGATGGAGGGCGGCACCGTCTGCCGCGTGCTGGAATCGCGCCACCCAGGCTTCGCGCCGGGCGATACCGTGCTCTCCTATTCCGGCTGGCAGAGCCATTCGGTGGCCTCGGGCGAGGGCCTGCGCAAGCTGGCCCCTTCGGTGGCGCCGGTCAGCACCGCACTGGGTGTGCTAGGCATGCCAGGCTTCACCGCCTGGTCCGGGCTGCTGCTGCTGGGCCAGCCCAAGCCGGGTGAGACGGTGGTGGTAGCCGCCGCGACCGGACCGGTCGGCTCGGCGGTGGGGCAGATCGCGCGGATCAAGGGCGCCCGGGCGGTTGGCATCGCCGGCGGGCCGCGCAAATGCGCCGCGCTGCGCGAGGAATTCGGCTTCGATGTTGCCATCGACCACCGCGCGCCAGATTTCGCCGAGCAACTGGCCGCCGCCTGCCCCGATGGCATTGATGTCTATTTCGAGAATGTTGGCGGCCCGGTCTGGGACGCGGTCTTCCCACTGCTGAACGAATTCGCCCGCGTGCCGGTCTGCGGGCTGGTGTCGCAATACAACGGCGCCAATACCAGCGGCGCTGACCGCCTGCCCGGCCTGATGCGGGAGGTGCTGTCCCGCAGCCTGACCATCCGCGGTTTCATTCAGCGGGAGTTCGCCGCGCATCGGCCGGATTTCCTGCGGGAGATGTCGGCCTGGGTGGCGGAAGGGAAGGTTCGTTATCGGGAGGATGTGGTGGAAGGGCTGGAGAAGGCCCCGGAGGCCTTCGCGGGCCTGCTGGAAGGGCGCAACTTCGGCAAGCTGCTGGTCCGGGTGGCCAGCTAAGGCGCCAGCGGCGGAAACGACCCGTTCATTCCAACGTTCAGGTCGTTTCCGACCCTTCTATTCCGGGTGTCTGCAGGGCGAGCGAACCCTGCTTCGGCAAGGCATGGACATAGCGGTAGCGGTAGGACTTGGCGCGGCCGCTGCCGGTCTCCTCGCAGGTCCAGGAGGCCAGGCCGCCGGCATTCGTCATGTCCTCGAAGGCTTGGCGGCATTCCTCGCGGAATTTCAGGCGCTGGCGCGTGGTCTCGGCCTTGTAGTCACGACCGGCCAGCTCGGCGAGGGTTTCCACCGGCACCCAGGTATAGTCCGGCTGGGAATCGATGAAGGGCCAGAAGGCCTTGGCATAGTCCGAGCGCAGCTTGAAATAGGTCTCGCCATCGATGCTGGCGAGGGTGCGGCTCTCGAACATGTCGCGCACCCATTCGCCATAGGCGACCTTGACCCGGGAATCGAGGGTCACGCCATCCCATTCGATGCGGCCCAGCAGATTGTCCGAGTAACCGGCCGCGGCGAGGCGCCCGCTCTGCGTCGCGGCCTCGTATTGCGCGAAGTCGCCCTGGTAGAAGCGGAAGGACACGGAACGCAATTCTTCAAAGACCCGCAACATGGTGCCGAGGTTGTTCACATGCGCCGTGCGGCCGGTGGCGGCCAGCAGGGCACGCCAGGTCGTCTCGGTATGGTAATAGGGCAAGGGGCGGGCGCCGTTCTGGGGCGCCATTTCGGTCCGCTTCGCGCGCATGCGGAACAATGCGTAAAGCGCGTCCCGGTGCTGCGAGCCAAGCTCGCGGCCCCGGACTTCCACCACCGTATGCGGCCGGACGACGTAAAGACGCTGAAAGCCGCTATCGGTGATCAGCCCTTTCTTGCGCGGGGCAAAGGCAGAAGTCCGTGCGAGACGGGAAGGCATGACGGTTGGCGCCTTGCGGCCACGGCGATTGGCCTTGGCGCGCTCAAAGCGTTCCAGGCGCTTCCGCTCGGCTTCCGTCAGCTCCTGGCTGCCTGTATTCGTCACCACAATATCGACCCTTTGATTCCGGCGGGTGCAGGCAGACTAGCACCGCGAGACAGCTTTCGCATCATCAGGGAATCAAGGGGTCGTTTTGGCGGCTGCGGTCCGGCCCCGGCCCCCGCCACGGTGGATGAGACGGGGGAGAAGTGAAGCAAGGGGTCGGATTTGGGAATGGCGGGGTCGGGTTTGGGAGAGAAGAGGTCGGAAACGGGAAGGAAGGGGTCACTAGGCTGAATTAACTATCTGATTTTAGCCGGTTTTTCTCGGAATAGACTCTTCTAATAGACTCTGAATCAGACACTGATTGACCGGTCCTGTGGGCTTTTTCGTGGATAAAGCCGAAGCCGGAGGTCGCCAGAGCCCGCAGAGCCTCGCCGAACCTCCGAATTGCGACCCCTTGATTCCCGTTTCGGCGCGACTCCGGCGCTTTTGGCCTCGATGGAGGCATCGAAAAGCGACCCCTTCATTCCGCCGGCCCCGCCAGCCGAGCGGCCAGAAAGGTCGGGGGCGGAATCGCCGCCGCAAAGCGACCCTTCCATTCCGGCTCGCAGGATCTTGAGGTCAATGCATTGACCCACCCCGGCCGCCGGATCACTGTGCGCAACATCCCGCAAGCCTAAGAGGTACCCGTGATGCGGCAGAGCATGCTTGAGGCGATCAAAGAGTTCGAACCGGAACTCGTCGCCATCCGGCGCGATATCCATGAGCACCCCGAAACCCGTTTCGAGGAGGTGCGCACCGCCGCTCTGGTCGCCAGCAAGCTGCGCGAATGGGGTCTGACGGTGGAGGAAGGCATCGGCAAGACCGGCGTGGTCGGCACCCTGCAGGGGCGCCGGCCGGGCCAGCGCGCCATTGGGCTGCGGGCCGACATGGATGCGCTCTTCATCCAGGAGGAAAATGACTTTCCGCATGCCTCCAAGGTGCCGGGCAAGATGCATGCCTGCGGCCATGACGGGCATACGACCATGCTGCTAGGCGCCGCCAAGTACCTGGCGCGCAACCCCGATTTCGCCGGCACGGTGCATTTCATCTTCCAGCCGGCCGAGGAGGCCGGCACCGGCGCCGCCGCCATGATCGCCGACGGGCTCTTCGACCGCTTCCCGGTGGATGCGGTCTACGGCATGCACAATACCCCCGGCCTGCCGGTGGGGCAGTTCGCCACCCGTCCCGGGCCGATCTTGGCCGGCGCCGACTTCTGGGGCGTCACCTTCACCGGCACCGGTGGCCATGGCGGCTCCGCGCCGCATCTGGCGACCGATGTCACGGTGGTGCTGGGCCATTTCCTGCTGGCGGTGCATACCATCCTGCCGCGCAACCTGAAGCCGACCGAACCGGCAGCCCTTTCCGTCGGCCATGTCTCCGGCGGCACCTATGGTTCGCCCAACGTGATGCCGGCGCGCGTCGTGGTGCGCGGCACCGCGCGCTATTTCCGCCCCGAGGCGCAGGCGGTGATCCGCCAGCGGCTGGAGGAACTGGCCAGGACCCTCGCGGCCGCGCATGGCTGCGAGGCCGAGCTGACCTACGAGGCGCTTTGCCCGCCCACCGTGAATGCGCCGGAGAAGGTGCCGGTGGCCAATGCCGCCGCCGCCGCGCTGGTGGGCCAGCAGGCGGTGGGGGACTTCCCGATGAGCACGGGCGGCGAGGATTTCGCCTTCATGCTGCAGCAGAAGCCCGGCGTGTTCATGCGTATCGGCAATGGCGCCAATGCCGATGGCAGCTTCCACAATGTCCACACGCCGAAATATGACTTCAACGACGATACCCTGGCCCTTGGAGCCGCCTATTGGGCGAGCCTGGTGCAGCAGGAACTGAGCCTGGAAGACCGATGAGCATCATGACCCGTTCCCTCCGCGCGGCCCTGCTGGGCTGCGCCCTGCTGGCGCCCTTCGCGGCCGCGCAGGCCGAGCCGCTGTCGCTGGCCGTCAGCGCGCCGCCGGCCAGCATCGACCCGCATTACTACACGCTGACGCCGAGCATTCAGCTTTCCGCCCATATGTTCGAGGGGCTGACGCAGCGCGACGAGAATGCGCGCGTGCAGCCGGCGCTGGCGGAATCCTGGAAGCTGGTGGATGACACCACCTGGGAATTCAAGCTGCGGCCCGGCGTGAAGTTCCACAACGGCGCCGATTTCACGGCCGAGGACGTGGCCTTCTCGCTGAAGCGCGTGCCCTGGGTGCAGAGCCCCAGCTCCTTCGCCGTCTATACCCGTGCCATCACGGACGTGCAGGTGGTGGATGCGCATACGGTTCGCTTCAAGACCGCCGCGCCCTACCCGCTGCTGCCCAACGACCTGGCCAATGTCTTCATGGTCTCGCGCGGCATCGGCGAGAACACGCCTTCCTCGGACTTCAACTCCGGCAAGGCGGCCATCGGCACCGGCCCCTTCAAGTTCGTCTCCTACGACCCCAACAACCGGGTCGAGATGGCGCGCAACGAAGCCTATTGGGGCGAGAAGCCGGCCTGGGACCGGGTGAACTACCGCATCATCACCAATTCCGGTGCGCGCGTCGCGGCGCTGCTCTCCGGCGACGTGGCGATGATCGACAACGTGCCCACCGCCGATGTCGCCAAGATCCGCAACAACGACAAGGTCACCGTCGCGGAAGGCACCAGCCTGCGGCTGATCTTCCTGGGCCTCGACGTGTTCCGCGATGGCCCGACGCCGGATGTGCGCGGCCCGAATGGCGAGGAACTCGCCAAGAACCCGCTGCAGGACAAGCGTGTTCGCGAGGCGCTCTCGATCGCCATCAACCGCCCCGCCATTGTGCAGCGGATCATGGAGAATGTCGCGGTGCCGGCCGGGCAGTTCATGCCGGAAGGCTCCTTCGGCTATAACCCCGCGATCCCGGTGCCGAAGTTCGATGCCGACCGCGCCAAGAAGCTGCTGGCCGAGGCGGGTTACCCGAACGGACTGAGCATCACGCTGCGCGGCCCCAATGACCGTTACATCAATGATTCCCAGGTGCAGCAGGTCATCGCGCAGATGTGGGCGCGCATCGGCATCAAGACACAGGTTGAGGCGACGCCGCTGGCCACGCTGATCGGCCGCCTGAACCGCTTCGATGCCTCGGCCTATATGCTGGGCTGGAGCAACAGCACGGGCGAGCCCTCCACCTCGCTGCGTGCCGTGATGGGCACGCGGGCGCAGGGCGGCGGCGGCAGCCTCGGCCTGTCCAACTACGGGCGCTATTCCAACCCGGAGATGGATGCGCTGGCGGAGAAGGCGCTGAGCACGCTGGATGACAAGGCGCGCGAGACGATGCTGCAGGATGCCATGAAGATGGCCATGGATGATGTCGCGATCATCCCGCTGCACACGCAGAAGAGCGTCTGGGCGACCCGGCGCGGCCTGACCTATACGCCGCGGCTGGACGAGCAGACCCTGGCCACCGAGGTGCGTCCGGCGCGCTGAAGCGACCCGTCTCTTCCGCTCAAAAGCGAGCCGATTCAGCGCAGTAGGATCGGCTCGCCATGCGGGGTGGCTTCGGCCGCCGCGCGCCATTCCTCGCGCCGGCGCAGCAGGAGGGGGGCATCCAGGATGCCCTTCTCCTCCACCAGGTGTTCCAGCGCCGCCAGCCAGTGCTCGTAATAGGCGGTCTGCTCGCCGCCCGGCCGGGCGATCTCCCGCCCCAGGGCCTGGGCCCATTCGCTCCAGCTGAAGCAGCCTGCCCCATGCAGCGCCACGGCCATGGCAAAGGCCTGCGCTTCCCAGGGCTCGCGGAAGACCGGCCCGTCCGGTCCCAGGTCCAGGCCAGGCAGGTCGGCGGGAATGGGGTCAGAGCGGCTCAAGGTAGGACTCCCAGGCATCGATGGAGATCGCCAGGGTGGGGTCGGATGCCTCACCCCACAATTCCCGCCCCTCGAAACGGATGGTGTAGAGCCATTGCGGCGCCTCCCCCTGCCCATGCGCCAGGGTATCGGGAAAGACGAAGACGCCACGGACCGCTTCCACCACGCCCTCCTTGTCGCGCGCGTAGCGCGGCAGGCGGGTATGGCCGGTGGGATGCTCGTTGCGCGTCCGCACGCGGTTACCCACCGCGAAGCGGGCGGGGGTGCTGGCGGGGCGATGATAGGGCGAGCCGCGCATCAATGCCGGCAGCACATTCTCCGCCTTGATGGGCCGCACCGGCTGCGGCGCCTCCAGGCCGCGGCCCTCCCGCAGCTCGGCCTCGGTGGTGAGGCCATGAGCCACCAGCAGGCGCTCCAGTGCCGTCAGCCAGATCTCGTAGTAGCTGGCGGAAAGATAGCGGGCCGGCGGAATGCTTTCCCGGGTATGGCGGGCGGCATCCAGGCTCCAGCGGCCTAGCGCGCCGATGGCCAGGGTCAGCGCGAAGGCGCCCTTTTCCCAATCCGCGTGGAACAGCTCGCCTTCCGGCTCCGGCACCACGGGGCCGAAGCCCATGGCGCCGCCCAGGTCATGCGGGCCGTTCATGCCGCGGGCCGCGCCAGGCCGGTGCCGATCATGGAATCCCGCGTCACCAAGGTGGCAAGCCGGGCCTCGTCCCAGCCCTCGGTGCCTTCCGGGCGGCGGGGGATGACCAGGTAGCGGATCTCGGCCGTGGAATCCCAGACGCGGATGCGGGTGGTTTCCGGCAGCTCCACCCCGAAGTCGCGCAGCACGCCGCGCGGGTCGATCACGGCACGGGAGCGGTAGGCCGGCGACTTGTACCAGGTGGGCGGCAGCCCCAGCACCGGCCAGGGGTAGCAGGAGCAAAGGGTGCAGACGACCATGTTGTGCTCCTCCGCCGTATTCTCCACGGCCACCATGTGCTCGCCCTGGCGCCCGGTGAAGCCGAGGGAATGGATGGCGGCGCTGGCGTCGCGCCGCAGCCAGTCGCGGAACCCGGGGTCGGCCCAGGCCTTGGCCACGACCTGCGCGCCGTTTCGCGGGCCGATACGGGTTTCATAGGTCTCGACGAACTCGTCCAGGGCGGCGGGGTCCACGTAGCCTTTTTCCACCAGCAGCGACTGCAGGGCCCGCACGCGCAGCTCCATCTCGGAGAGGCTGCTGCCATGGTCGTGATGGTGGTGGTCGTGGTGGTCGTGGTCGTGCGGCATGGCGTCCCTTCCCTTCCGCGTCTGGCCGATCTTCACGCCGGATGCCGCCGCCGCGCAACCATCCCGCGCCGGATGCAACCCTTGGCAAGCGCGGGCGTCACCTTTCCATTCCCGTGCAAGGCCACCGCGCAAGCCATGACGCTTCCTCCCAAGCCTGCCCTGCCCTCATCTTCCCGGATGCCAGGGGCCATGGGGCGGCGGATGCTGGGGGTGGCGGGGTTGCTGCTGGCTTCCGGCTGCTCTCCCGCCAGCCTGCTGAACGGGCTGGCGCCGGAGCGCATGGCGGGCGAGGCCATTCCCTATGGCGATCTGCCCCGGCAGAAGCTCGACCTTTACCAGCCGCCGCCGGAAACCGCCTCGCCACCCATGGTGGTGTTTCTATATGGTGGCGGCTGGACGGAGGGCAGCCGGGCCATGTACCGCTTCGTGGGCGCGGCGCTGGCGGAGCGTGGCTGCATCGTCGCTATCCCGGATTACCGGCTTTACCCAGACGCGGCCTTCCCCGCCTTTCTGCGGGACTGCGCGCTGGCAACGCGCTGGGCCTTCGACAACCGCGCGATGCTGGGCGCCGACCCGGGCCGGCTGTTCCTGATGGGCCATTCCGCCGGCGCCTACAATGCCGCGATGCTGGCGCTGGACGGGCAATGGCTTGGCGCGGTGGGGATGCGCCCGGCGCGGGACCTCGCCGGGGTCATCGGCATTGCCGGCCCTTACGATTTCCTGCCGCTGCGGGCGGATCTGCGGCCGATCTTCGGCCCGGCGGAGCAACTGGCGCGGACGCAGCCCATCAGCTTCGCCGATGGCGCCAACCCGCCGATGCTGCTGTTGCAGGGCGAGGCCGACGAGACCGTGGACCCCGGCAATGCCCGGCGCCTGGCCGGACGCATCCAGGCCAATGGCGGCCCGGTGGAGACGCGCTTCTACCCCGGCATCGGCCATGCGGCGATCGCAGGCGCGCTGTCCGGCACGCTGCGCTTCCTGGCGCCGACGTTGCGGGACGCGCTGGCCTTCATGCGGGTGGGTGAGGCGGGCACGTGAGCCCGCCTGAGGTCACCGCCGCTTGGTGGGCTCCTTGGGCGCCGGCGGCAGGTCTTCCTCCAGGATGGTCAGGTGAACCGAATAGGAGGTCTCGCCCTCGTCATGGTCCTGGTGCAGAGTGCCGATGACCTCGTCCTCCACCGCCACTTCCACGGACAGGCCTTTGCGCGCCGGCGGCACGATGCGGATGCGGTCCGAGCCAAGCAGGCGCCGAAGGTAGGTCTGGACACGGGCGATATCGGTGGGCGTCATACGGGTCTGGTATTCCGTTGCTGGGGATGCTTCTCCATGCCCCCAATACCCCTATCGGGTCCAGCCACCTCACGGAAAAAGGCGCAGCACCATGCAACCCCTGGGGAGGTGGCGGGTTTCTCACCCGCCCTGCACACGTTTCTGTGATGGGCCGCCTTGCTGATCTTGGCAGGCGCTGCATCAACCCATATCCGGGGCGAGCCTCAGGCTCTGCGATGGTCGCATTTGCCCCGGCGAGAGATCCAATGAGCGTTACCCAGCCGAACGAGTCCCAGCGCCCCACCATTCTCGTGGTGGAGGATGAACCGATTGTGCGCATGGTCACCGTGGCGATGCTGGAGGACATGGGCTTCCGCGCCACCGAGGCCGCCAATGCCGCTGCCGTGCTGGCCAAGGTGGACCCTGGCGAGGGCGCGCTGGAAGCCGTGCTGCTGGATATCAATATCCCCGGTGCCCGTGGCCGTGACATGGTGGACGAGATCCGCACCATCCGCCCCAACCTGCCGGTGCTGATCGCCAGTGGCGCGGACACGGAGGAATTGCGGCAGCGCTTCATCCAGCACCAGCAGGTGGATTTCCTGCCCAAGCCCTATGCCAACGCCGAGCTGCGCCAGGCGCTGGAGCGCCTGGGGCTCTGAGGCGCGCCAGCCCGCCGTGGCCTGACCGCCAGCGGCGCCGCAGCTAGGCTGTTGGCGCCTTTCCGAATCCGATCCGGACCTTTATGCCCCCTTCTCAGGAAACCGAGATCGCGCGCGTCAAGGCGCGCATCCGCGCCCTGGCCGAGCGTACCGTCTCCAACGGCTGCACCGAGGCCGAGGCCATGGCCGCTGCCGAGATGGTCGGCCGGCTGCTGGAGCGCTACGCCCTCTCCATGGAGGAGATCGACCTGCGGGAAGCCCGCTGTGTTCAGGTCGAGATCCCCCTCCCCGGCCGGCAGCGGCGGCCGATTGATGGCTGCGTGCCGGCCATCGCCCGCTTCTGCGACTGCAAGGTCTGGCTGGCGCGGGATGGCGTGGGGCCGCGCTATGTCTTCTTCGGCTTCGAGACGGATACGGCGCTCGCCGCCTATCTGTTCCAGGTGATCGGCCGCGCCATGGTGGTGGAAGTGGAGCATTTCCGCGCCGCCCGCCCGGCGCTGCGTGGCGTGCCGCTGCGGCAGGCCAGCACCAGCTTCCAGCAGGGCATGGCGGCGCGGCTGGCCGAGCGGCTGGAGGTCATGCATGCGGAGCGCGAGGCTGGCGTGGCGGCGCAGCGGCAGACCGGCACCGCGCTGATGCTGGTGAAGCACCGGGTGGTGGATGATGCCTTCCGCGAGACCGGCACGCGGCTGGTTTCCGGCGGCCGCCGCAGCCTGCGCCAGAATGCCGCCTTCCGGCATGGCGAGGCGGCGGGGGAGCGGGTGAACCTGAACCGCCCCGTCTCCGGCAACGGGCGCGGCCTGCTGGAATGAAGCGCGACCGCCAGCGCGCCCGGGTCTATGCCTGGGAAGACGCGCATGTGGCGCCGCATGGCCAGGACCTGCTGCCCTTCGCCGCCGCCCGGCCGATGGTGGAGGCGATTTGGGCCGAGATGGGCCTGCGCTACCCCCCGGCGGTGGAGCCGCTGCCGCCGCAATCCCGCCGCGTGCAGGCCGATGCCAACCGGCTGCGCCTGCGGCTGCCACCGCAATGGCCGAGTTGGCTGCTGCTGCATGAGCTGGCCCATGCCATGACCAGCACCCATGACGGTGCCTCGGATGGCCATGGGCCGCGCTTCATGGGCCTCTACCTGCAATTGCTGGAGCGTTACCTGCGGCTGCCGGCCGCAGCGCTGGCGCCTTCCCTGGCCGAGGCCGGCATCGCCTGGGACCCGGCGGCCCGGCCCATCTTCCTGGACCCGGCCTGAATCCTCAGCCCGGCAGGCGCAATCCGCGCAGGCTGGCGGGGAGTTGCAACTGCGGGTAGCCCGGCAGGCGGAAGCGGCCAGGGTCCTGCGGCCCGTAACTCACACGGGTGGCCTCCAGCACTTCCTGCCGCCCGGTCTGTTGCGCGCGCAGCAGCACGCCATCC
This sequence comes from Pseudoroseomonas ludipueritiae, assembly GCF_014490445.1. GTDB lineage: Bacteria > Pseudomonadota > Alphaproteobacteria > Acetobacterales > Acetobacteraceae > Pseudoroseomonas > Pseudoroseomonas ludipueritiae. Next base: position 37,318 of record NZ_JACTUZ010000028.1, read on the forward strand.
TGCGTCAGGCAGGCGGTGCCGCCCTTGCCGTCCCGCCGCTCGATGCGCCAGTCCGTGCAGCCCATGCCGGCGACGGTGCGGCGCCCCAGCCGTGTGACGCGCCCCTGTGACTCCGGCCGGTCCAGCAGCATGGCGATCTCGGGCGCCTGCGGCAGGCGCATCACCAGCCGCTGGCCTTCCATGACCATGAAGGCGCGCTGGCTGGGCTGATCCACCATCAGCCAGCCGGGGGCGGAGGCATTGTCCACCCGCAGCACCCGCTGGCTGGCCAGCCAGGCGGCATTGATGTCCCCGGGCATCCGGTCGCTGCCGGTCAGGCGGAAGGTCACGGCCACATCGCGGGTGGGCAGCAGGGTCGGGCTCTGCTGCGCCAGGGCGGGCGCCGCCAGCAGCGGCAGCGCCAGGATCGAGGATGTCAGGGCCGTGGCGAGGCGCCGCGTCATGGTTCTTCTCCCGGTCTCTAGCCGCCTTACATGGCGACGCTGGCTGGGAGCATCACCCCCTGGCGAGGCCATTGCCATCTCACAGTCCGTGGAAGAGGTCGGTGGAGAGGTAACGTTCGGCGAAGG
>NZ_JACTUZ010000280.1 GCF_014490445.1 Pseudoroseomonas ludipueritiae
CGTGGCCAGCGGCTCCATGGCGGCGAGGGCCAGCGGCGGCGCGGCGCCCATGGCGCGCGGCAGTTCCGGCCAGGGGTCGCGGATCTCGTAGACAAAGGGCGTGCCGCGCAGGCGCCGCGCCAGCAGCGCCGGGACCACGACGGTCAGCGGTGTCGAGGAGGCGATGACGAGGTCCCAGGGCTCCGCCAGGGCCAGCCGCGAGGCGGCGGCGGCGAAGCGCCCGAAGGCCAGGCTGCGACTCGAGAAGCCCTGATGGTTGCCGCAGGGGATGGCGAATTCCACCAGCCGCACCCCCTGCACCACGCCCTCCCGCCGGCCGTGGCGCATCTCGCCCGTCAGGCCGGTGACGGCGCCGGCATATTGCCCGCAGGCGATGGTGACATGATGCCCCGCCGCCAGCAGCGCCCGCGCCATGGCATGGCTGCGGGTGGCGGTGGCGCCGCCGGGGCCGGAATAATGCTGGTGCAGGTAGAGGATGCGCACCGGACTGCCCTCAGCCCCGGCAGCAGGCGCGGATGGTGTCGATCACCCGGTCCTGTTCCTCCGGTGTCATGGCGCCGGAGGGCAGGCAGAGCCCGCGGTCGAAGAGCTGGCCGGAGACGCCGCCGCCATGGAAGGGCGCGCCGCGGAAGGCCGGCTGCAGGTGCAGCGGCTTCCAGACCGGGCGGCTTTCCACCCCCGCCTCCTCCAGCGCCTTGCGCAACTGCTCCCGCGTGGCGCCGAAGCGGGCGGGGTCGATCAGGATGGTGGTGAGCCAGCGGGAGGAACGGCCCCAGCCCGGTTCCGGCATGAAGGTCAGGCCGGGCAGATCGGACAGGCGGAGGGCGTAGCGGGCGAAGGTGGCACGGCGGGCCGCCACGCGGTTCTTCAGCGCGCCGATCTGCGCCAGGCCGACCGCCGCCAGCACGGAGGACAGGCCATAGGAATAGCCCGTGGTCTCATGCTGGTAATGCGGCGCGGCTTCCTTGGCCTGGGTGGCCAGGTGGCGGGCGCGGGCGATCAGCGCCGCGTCATCGGAAACCAGCGCGCCGCCGCCGCCGGCGGTGACGATCTTGTTGCCGTTGAAGGAAAAGGCCGTCAGGGCCGCGCCCTTGCCCACCGGGCGGCCACGGTATTCGGCGCCCAGGGCCTCGGCGCTGTCGCAGAGCACCGGCACGCCCCAGCGGCCACAGAGCCCGACAATGACATCGAGGTCGCAGGACTGGCCGTAAAGATCCACCGGCACCACGGCGCGGGGCAGCTTGCCCTTGGTGGCGGCCTGGCGCAGCCGGCTTTCCAGGATGTCGGGGTCCAGCGTCCAGCTTTCGGCGGTGGCGTCCAGGAAGCGCGGGCGGGCGCCCATCTGCACGGCGGGGGCGATGGTGGCCACGAAGGTGAGGGTGGAGGTCCAGACCTCGTCCCCCCGCTCCACCCCCAGCACGCGGTAGCCCAGGTGCAGCGCGGCGGTGCCGGAGGAGGTGGCGAGCGCGTATTCGGTGCCGGCGGCGGCGCGCACCGCTTCCTCGAAAGCCTCGGGCACCGGCCCGGCAGGCGCGATCCAGCCTGCGGCAAGGGTATGGTCCAGGGAAGCCAGCTCCCCCCCCGCCAATTGCGGTGGGGAAAGCAGGATTCTCTGCCGGGGCTGCGCCGAAGTGACCGGGCGGCCTGGGAAGAGGCGGATATTCTCACCCAATGCACCGTTGCCGGTTGCATCGAGCCTCAGGGCCAGGGGCATACGACGCTCACTATTTTGTGAACACTAACGGGAGCGAAACAGTTCCCTGGCTAGGATGCAAGCTAAATCGTAACCGTATGGTGGATTGTTTGGAAGTTTTTTCAGCTTTGGGTTGAATCAGCCACATTCAGCGCCGGCATGGTTGCATGTCCGGGCGCATGAACCCCCTTGCCGCTGGCCAGGATGCGCAGCGTGCCGGCCATGGCGCGCAGGTCCCGCTCCAGGCTGGGATCGGCGGCATAGACAGCATCCAGTTCCAGCCGCACCTCCCATGGCAAAGCATTGCGGCCCGCCGCCTGCGCCGCCCCGGCCAGCCCGGGCCGCACGGAAAGGCGTTGCCGCTGCCGGGGCGTGTAGCGGTCCAGGTAGGCCATCGGCAGCGGGCGTGGGCCGACCAGGCTCATCTCGCCCCGCAGCACATTCACCAGTTGCGGCAGCTCATCCAGCGCGCTGGCGCGCAAGGCCCGGCCGAAGCGGGTCAGCCGCGCCGCGTCATCCCCTGGCCCTTCCCGCATGGAGCGGAATTTTATCAGCGTGAAGGGCAGGCCATCGCGCCCCGCGCGTTCCTGCCGGAACAGCACCGGGCGCCCCAGGCAGGCCGCCACCGCCAGCGCCACCAGCAGAAAGAGGGGAGAGAGCAGCAGCAGCGCCGCCCCCGCCCCCAGGATATCCAGGGCCCGCTTGCCAAAACGCTTATACACGCCGCGCCACCACTCCCGTGGACAGCACCAGACCCAGGGCGAACCAGACCATCCGGTTGCCGAGGTCGGTGGAAACCATGGCCGCCAGCAGCACCGGCAGCGCCAGGGCGGCGACGCGCGCCAGCCGCCCCGGCGGCATCCGCCGCAGCCGCAGCAGCGGCACCAGCACCGCCCCGCCGAAGCAGAGCAGCCAGAACACCAGCCCGGGCACGCCGCCTTCCGCCCAGGCTTCCAGCAGGTGGTTGTGCGGGTAGAGGCCGCGCCGCTCCCCATAGCCCGCCGCCAGGGTGAAGCCGCCGGTGCCGAGGCCGAAGGGCAGCGCTTCGCTGCCCCATTGCATCGCCGCCGCCCAGAGCGCAGGGCGGGCGGAGGATTCCACGTCGCCCTGGGTGAAGCGCTCCAGCGTCCGCAGCCCATTGGCGCCGGCGGGGTTCAGCAGCAGCGCCGCCAGGGCCAGGGCGCCACCCGCCGCCACCAGGGCCAGCCAGCCCAGCGCCAGGCGCGGCCGCGCC
>NZ_JACTUZ010000281.1 GCF_014490445.1 Pseudoroseomonas ludipueritiae
CAGGGCGGCGGCGAGCACCGGCAGCAGCGCCTCTCCCCCCTGCGCCCGGGCAGCGGCGGCCATGCCCACCACAAGGTCAGCCGGGCCGGGCAGGGCGGCGGCGCCGTCCCAGGTGGCGAAGGTGAAGTCCACCCGCTCCCCATGCGGTGGCACGGCGGCGGCGCGCGCTTCGGCGGAGACGGCGGTGTAGCGGATCTGCCGGCCGCTCCCTTCCAGCGCCGCCAGCAGCGCGCGGGTCAGCGGGCCACCCTGGGCGCCGACTTCCAGCACGCGCAGCGGCTGCGCTTCCGGCCATGCGGCGGCGAGGCGTGCCACGGCGGCACCCATGACCTCGGCCAGCCGCGCGAAGCCGGCGGCCTCGGGCGACGGGCGGGATTCAGGCTGCGGCTGGCCGTCCAGCGCGGCGGGCAGCCGCTCGGCGGCCAGGGCCAGCCAGGCCAGTTCATGCGCCAGCGAGGGGGATTCGGCCAGCACGGCGCGCCAGATCTCGGTGGCCGGGGGCAGTTCGTCGCCGGGCAGCAGGCGCCAGCCGGTGGGGGTGGCCTCGGCCAGCCCATCCTCGGCCAGGGCATGCAGCAGGGCGCGGGCATAGGGGGAGAGCCCCGCTGCCGGCAGTTCCGCGCCTGCGCCGGCCTTGGCCAGCAGCGCCGCATGGGCGCTGGCGATCACATGGCCTTCCAGCAGCAGGCTGGTTTCCTGCAATTCCAGCGTGGCATCGTGGGCCAGGGCCACGTCCAGGGCTTCCGCCAGCACGGGGGCGGCTTCGGCCGGGGGCGCGCCCAGCGCCGGGCGCTCCACCACGCGGAAGGCGGCTTCGGCGGCGGGGGCGCGCTGGCCGAGGCGGATGGCCTGCATCCAGGCATCCTCCAGCCGCGCCACCACCTGCCCGGCACCATCGCGCAGCACCACGGCACAGCGGCCGGAGCGTTCGCCACGATGCGTCACAGCCAGCTCGGCCCGCACCGCCACCGTGCCGCCACGGCGCAGCACCAGCCGGCCGAAGCGCACCGGCACCATGGCGCGGCCGTCATCGGGCCGGTCATGCGCCATCAGTTCCAGCAGGCCTTGCAGCGCGCCATCCAGCCGCACCGGGTGCAGCAGGAAATGCTCGTCCGCCGGGGCTTCCTCCGGCAGGGCCAGCCGCACCAGGGCGGTCTCGCCGCCGGGGGCCAGGCGCACCTCCCGCACCGGGCGGAAGGCGGGGCCGTAGTGCAGGCCGAAGCGGCGGGCGGTGGCCTGAAGCTGCTCGCCACTCACGGCCAGGGCGGCGGAGGCCTCGGCGCCGCGCAGGGCGGCCAGGGGCGCGTCCGGCAGGGCAGCCAGGGTGGCGGCGGCGACCTGCCCGCGGGCATGCAGGCTCCAGTCCTCGCCCGACATGCGCGGGCGGCTTTCCAGGCGGAAAAGGCCGCTCTCGGGGTCGAGGGAGAAGCGGACCTCGCGCGCCGAATCCCTGGCCACCGGCAGGGTGCGCAGCAGTTGCAGGTCCCGCAGCTCCAGCGCCGGGGCCTCGGGCCAGAGGCGGGCGGCGGCGGCCAGGGCCATCTCGGCCATGCCGGCGGCGGGCAAAACGGCCTCGCTGCCCAGGGCATGGTCGGCCAGCCAGGGTTCCAGCGTGCTGTCCAGCGCGCGGCTCCAGCGCAGGGGCTCGGCGCCCTGGCGGAAGCCCAGCAGCGGGTGGTCCAGCGCCGGGTCGTGCAGCCGGGCGGATTCCGGGGTCGCGGCATGCCAGTGGCGCTGCCGGTCGAAGGGCGTGGCGGGCAGGCCGCCGCGCGTGGCGGGGCCGGACCAGATGGCGGCGCCGCGCGGGTCGGCGCCATGCACGAAGGCGCGGTCCAGCATGGCGGGGAAGGGGTCGCCCGCGCCATCGCGCTTGGAAAGGCTGGGGAGCACCGGGGCCTCGGCCTCGGCGGCGCGCAGGCTGTCCCGCAGATAGGATTGCAGCACCGGATGCGGGCCGATCTCGATGAACAGGCGCGCGCCGGCATCCACCGCCGCCTGCACGGCGGCCTGGAAGCGCACGGGGTCGCGCAGGTTGTGCCACCAATAGGTGGCATCGAGATCCAGCCCCGGCACCAGCATGCCGTTGACGGAGGAAAGGAAGGGCAAGCGGCCCTGGGCGGGCTGCAGCCCTTCCAGCTCCCGCATCAGGGAGCCGCGCACCGGCTCCATGGCAGAGGAATGGAAGGCATAGTCCAGGCCCAGCAGCACGGCGGGCAGGCGCTTCTTCTTGGCCAGGGCCACCAGCTTTTCCAGCGGCTCGGCCGGGCCGGCCACGGTGATGGCGTCGGGCGCATTGAAGGCGGCGACTTCCGGCGCCCAGCCGGCGGCATCCTGCCCGGCCTCGGCCAGCAGGGGTGCTGCGGCCTCGGCGCTGGCGCCGATGGCGGCCATGCGGCCCTGGCCGCGCGTCAGGTGCTGGGCGCGGGAGCGGGCGACCACCAGCCGCGCCGCCTGTTGCACGGTGAGGATGCCGGCGACGCAGGCCGCCGCCACCTCGCCCACCGAATGACCGAGGCAGAGGCCGGGCCGCAGCCCCTGTTCCGCCAGGGCGGCGGTGATGCCGAGCTGCACCAGGAAGAGCAGCGGCTGGGCATAGTCGGTGCCGTCCAGCAGTTCCGCCGAAACACCTTCGGCCAGCAGCGCGGCGCCGGACCAGCCGGTGAGCGGCGCCAGGGCGGCATCGGCTTCCTCGACGGCGGCGCGGAAGGTGGCGTTATGCGCCATGGCTTCCTGGGCCATGCCGGCGAATTGCGCGCCATTGCCGGAAAACACGAAGGCCACCGGCCCCTCGGCCAGGGCGCGGGCGCTGCCGGCGGTGGCGCCGGCGGGCTGGGCGCCGCTGGCCCATTCGCCGGCCA
>NZ_JACTUZ010000282.1 GCF_014490445.1 Pseudoroseomonas ludipueritiae
CGGGCATGCACGGCCAGCCGCACCCCCTGCCCGGCCAGCGCCTGACAGGGGGCGGCCCCGATCCCGCTCGATGCGCCCGTCACCAGGATTGCCCGCTCCGCCATCATCTGAGCCCTTGCTGTTGCGGCTTCAGGATAAACGCCCGCGGCGGGGGCGCCAGGGGGTGGAGGGCACAACCATGGCGGGTATCTTGCACGCCTCGGCAGCCGCGCTCATGCTTCCGCCTGGCCATGCGCGCCCGTGCCCGGCCAATGCGCCTGGGGCGGAACAGGAGGAAACGAAGACGATGCTGACGGTGCTGGAGCCGGAAGGGCTTTACCCTGACACAAGCGAGGAACAGCGCATCCTCGGCCCCGATGTCCGCCTGCTGCAGGGCGGCGGCGAGGAATCCATCGCGCAACTGCCGGATGCGGTCTGCGCCGAGGTGGACGGGCTGTTCATCTTCCGCAACTGGCTCAGCGCCGCTGACATCGCCCGCTTCCCGAAGCTGAAGGTCGTGGTGCGGATGGGCGTGGGCTACGACCGGCTGGACCGCGCGGCCCTGGCGGCGCGTGGCGTCACGGTCTGCAACGTGCCCGACTATGGCACCACGGAAGTGGCCGACCATGCCGTGGCGCTGATCCTGGCGCTCCGGCGCGGCATCACCCTGCACCACGACATGCAGCGTGCCGAGCCGCCCGCCCCCTGGGCCTATGTGACCAGCCCGCTGCTGCAGCGCTTCAGCGAGCAGACGGTGGGGCTGCTGGGGCTGGGGCGCATCGGCACGGCGGTGGCCTTGCGCATGAAGGCCTTCGGCTGCCGCGTGGTCTTCCACGATCCTTATCTGCCCAACGGGGTGGAGCGCGCCCTGGGCATCGCCCGCGCCCGCACCAAGGAAGAGCTGCTGGAGCAGGCGGATATCCTCTCCCTCCACGCGCCGCTGACCCGCACCACCGAGGGGCTGGTGGGCGAGCGCGAGCTGCGCCGCCTGCCTGCTGGCGCCGTGGTGGTGAACACCGCCCGTGGCCCGATGCTGGATATCGATGCGCTCTATACCGTGCTGCGGGACGGGCACATCGCCGGCGCCGGGCTGGATGTCATCCCGCAGGAACCGCCGGTGGAGCCCATCCCCCGCCTGCTGGCCGCCTATCGGGCGCGGGAATCGTGGCTGGAAGGGCGGCTGATCATCACGCCGCACAGCGCCTTTTTTACGCCCCACGCATATGACGACATCCGTATCAAGAGTGCGGAGACCATGCGCGACGTGTTGCTGGATGGCCTGCGCAGCAATGTGGTGGACCCTGCCACCGACTGACCTTCCTGCCTCGGAGGTTTCCCCCCACCGCCACAAACCTGCCCCAAAACAATGGGATACATTTACCGGCCCGGGACGGATGCCCTCCGTGCGGGCCTGACCTGTTGTATCTGTGATGTAACAGGGGGTGTCGCGGGGGACGTTTCGGGTCAGAACCTCCGCGAGATGTGTTCGCAGTTGCAGCACGAAGTATGCAAGGTAATCAACCTGCGGTTTCCGTTGGCTGAATTTCCTTCAAAAGCTGGAAAGGGCGAAAGGGTGTCGATGCATGTGATCCTCGACGTGTCCCGGCTGCTGGTCTGCGGGCGGCGGCCGACACCCTCGGGCATCGACCGTGTCGAACTCGCCTATGCCCGCCGCTGGCTGCAGGCGCCGCCCGGCTCCTGTGCCTTTGTGGCGCAGGACCTGCGTGGCGGCTTCGCGGTGCTGCCCCGGGCCCTGGTCGCAGAACTGGTGGCGGCGCTTTCCGCCGCCTGGGCCGGCGGCGTGGCGCGGGAGGCGGCCAAGCAGCGGGCGAGCAGCCTGGGCACCCAGGCACGTGGGCGGCTGCTGCTCGGCCTCGGGCGGCGGGAGCTGGCGCGGCTGCTGCACAGCGGCCAGCGCATGGTCTTCCTGCTGGTCTCCCACCGCGCGCTGGAGCGCCGTGGGCCAATCGAGGCGATCCGCCGCGCCGGCGCCAGCTTCGTGCCGCTGATCCACGACATCATTCCCGTCACCCACCCGGAATATGCCCGCCCCGGCCAGGCCGAGACGCACCGGCGCCGCATGTCCAGCACCGGCGCCCTGGCGGATGGCATCATCGTGAACTCGGCCGCCACGGCCGAGGCGCTGCGCCCCTTCCTGGCCGAGCGGGCGGAGGAGCCGCCCATCGTGGTGGCGCCCCTGGGCATCGAGCCGGCGCCGCCGCCGGGCCCGAAGCGCAAGGGAGACGAGCGGCCTTATTTCGTCACCCTCGGCACCATCGAGCCGCGCAAGAACCACCTGCTGCTGCTGCATCTGTGGCGGGACATGGCGGCGTTGCTGGGCAGCAACGCGCCGCGGCTGGTGATCGTCGGCAAGCGCGGCTGGGAGAACGAGAACGTCGTCGACATCCTGGAGCGCTGCACCGCGCTGGACGGGCTGGTCGAGGAAGCCGGGCAATTGCCCGACGGGGTGGTGGCGGACCTGGTGCGCGGCGCCCGCGCCCTGCTCTTCCCCTCCTTCGCCGAGGGCTATGGCCTGCCGCTGGCCGAGTCCCTGGCGCTGCGCGTGCCCACCATCTGCTCCGACCTGCCCGCGCTGCACGAGGTGGGTGGCGCCGTGCCCGACTATCTGGACCCCCTGGATGGCCGCGCCTGGCGTCATGCCGTGATGGAGTACATGCGGGACGACAGCCCCCGCCGCGCGGCGCAGATCGCCCGCATGGAAGGCTGGCGGGCCCCGAACTGGGAAGACCACTTCGCCCGCGTGGACCTGCTGCTGGAGCACCTGACCGACCCGCTGCACCGCACGGCGGCGCTGCCCGGGCTGGCCCGCCGCCCCGCCGCGCAGCCGGCCGGGC
>NZ_JACTUZ010000283.1 GCF_014490445.1 Pseudoroseomonas ludipueritiae
CTTACTCGCACACAGGTCCATAACAGCCTCTAAGAAGCCGATACTCGGCAAATCCGGGTTCACCTCCTCCGCGTCGCTCGTATTGGCATGGACCGCGTCGTGGATGATGGGCGCTGTCGCGCCCTGCAGATGCGCCCGCAGCGCCCGCTCCAGTTCCACCTTGACCCGCTCCAGCGCCGCCCCGGCTGCCTCCCGCTCACCCGTCATTCCTGCCCCCACGATCACCGCCTCGATCTTGCGGAGCCGCTCCCGGAGATCGTCCTCGCCCGCCATCCCGCCTCAATCTCCAACCGGCATGCAGACCCGCGACGAACGACCTCATGGCGGGCACGATCTCGATCGTCGGCGATACCGCCACGACAGGCCTCGGCCAGGCCCGCGGCGGCGTGCTCAGAGCCCTGGCCGTCACCTCCGCCCGGCGGATGCCCCAGGCGCCTGACATCCCGACTGTCGCCGAGAGCGGCTTCCCGGGCCTGGCCGGCTACACCATGACCTCCTGGAACATGCTTCTCGCCCGGCCCAGACGCCAGAGCCGGTGGTCGCCCGGCTGAGCGAGGCACTCGGGAAGGCCAAGGCCGATCCCTCCTTCCGGGCGCTGCTGGAGGCGCTCGGCAACAGCCCGATGGATGACGCGGCGTCCGCTGCCATTTCTGCTTTCCTGGTGGCCGAGGTGACGCGCTGGGGCGAGGTTCTGCGGGCCTCCGGCATTCGCCCGGACGGGTGATCGGGCTTGCCGAGCGCCTCGGCATGCCCGACATCGCAAGGATGACGCCCCACCCCGAGACAACGGACGAGAGCCTTCCCACCATCGGCCCCGCGCGAGTGGTGGACGAGACAGTGGCCGCCCTGCGACGGGCGATCCTCTCGGGGGATCTGCGGCCAGGCCAGAAGCTCTCCGTGCCGGCCCTGGCCCTTCGCCTGGGAGTTTCCCGCTCCCCCGTACGGGAGGCCGTGCTGGCCTTGACCGCGGCGGGGCTGGCCGTGGAGAGCCCGCGCCGTGGCGTGGTTGTCACGGAGCTCGGCCCGAAGGAGGCAGATGCCATCCACGAGGCGCGGGGGTCGCTGGAGGGCTTCGCGGCGCGGCTCGCGGCGGAGCGCGGCCCAGCCGACCTCGGCGAGCGGCTGGACGCCATCCTGGCTGAACAGGCCGCGGCCGCGGCGGCGGCCGACGAGAATGAGTACTTCCGCACGAACGCTGCCTTCCACGCCGCGGTCGCCGCGGCTTGCGACAACGCCGAGCTCCAGCGTCTCCTTGCTTCATTGGAGGGGCGCATGGCATTGGCGCTCCGACAGGTGGCCACCCGCCCCGAGCACCGGGAGAGCGCTGTCGCGGAGCATCGGAAGGTTGTTGCCGCCATCAAGGCTCGTGATGGAAGTGGGGCGGAGGCCGCCATGCGGGCGCATCTGGCCGCGACCCGCCGACGGGTGACGTAAGCGACCTCCCTTCTGAACGATGGACCACACCGAGTGGCTGATCACCTCGGCCGGGAAGCGATATCCGGCATAGGGCGAGCTGGTGGCAGGCGACCACATTCCAGACCTGCCAAGCCCGCCTCAATCTGACGGTGCCGCTGGCCGGCCACCCGAACTTCTTTCCAGCTCACCGAGGTAGCTGCGAAGCAGCGCCACACGCCTGGACCGGAAGCTCGTCCTCGTCGCCTTTACTTCGGCGATCCGGTCACCGCGGAACATCCGAAAGGCTTCGCGCAGGCAGCACGATGCCAGGATCATCAACGTCTGGTCGGTGGACATGACGGCGAGTGGCAGGATCACGCGCCCGGTGGCGGCGTTGCTCTTGTCCGCGTAGCGGATTTGCAGCGCTTCCTCTTTCCAGCAGGCTTCGCGTACCGCTTCCACGCCAGATGTCGCGCCATATCGCGCATCCGGCCGGTAGACGCGCGAGATCGCGTGGAACATAAACTGGTCCCGGTCGTCCGGCAGGGTTGCGGCAACTTTGGCCAAAACGGAGGTGGCCGCCTTCTCCAGGAGCGGATCGCCCATGCGCTGGACCTCTGCCATGCCCAACGCGAGCGCCTAGATCTCGGTGCGGTCGAAGGTCTGGGGCGGAAGGGAGTAGTCCTCCACCAGCCGCTAGCCGTAGCCCCGCTCGCCCTCGATCTGGACGCCCACCGCGCGCAGGCTATCGATGTCGCGGTAGAGCGAGCGATGCGACACCTCCGTCTCCTGCGCGAGACAGGCGGCGGTGATGGGTTGATCCATAACGCGCATGGCTTGAAGGAGCCGAAGAAGACGGGCGGAGCGGGCCACGACGCAACTGCCGTAAACTGTCAGTTGGCTCAGCGTAACCTGGTCTTCACCAAGCCGAAGAGGACTTGCTACGCTGACGATCCAAACCACGGCCCACCTGAACTTCCGCGGCAATGCGCGCGATGCGCTTGCATTCTACCAGTCCGTGTTCACCGGCGATCTGACCGCATTTACTTACAGGGAGGCACAGGCGGTCACCGATCCCGCAGAGGCGGACCAGATCATCTGGGGCCAGGTTCTCGCCGAGGACGGCTTCCACATCATGGCTTGCGATATTCCATCGGCCACCCTTTGGGAGCCGGGTACGATCCCGGTCTTTGTATCGGTCCGTGGAGAGGATGCTGAAAAAATCAACCGGTACTGGAAAGGGCTGGTGGAGGGCGGCACCATCGTTCGGTCACCTGCGGAGGCCAGCCTCTCTCCTCTCTATGGCATGGTCCGGGACCGCTTCGGCATTACTTGGGTCCTCGACGTCCAGGCTGCCTATCCCGCTTCTTAGAGCCCGCTTCATAACGGCCGAGGCAGGGTGAGCGGCGA
>NZ_JACTUZ010000284.1 GCF_014490445.1 Pseudoroseomonas ludipueritiae
GGCCTGGTGCAGGCCGGGCGCCGGCTGCTGCGCCCGGCGCCCAGCACCCCGGGCGGCCCGGAAGCCGTGCCCGGCCAGGATCTGGCCGAGGCCGCCAAGCCCGGCGACATGCTGCTGATCCTGGGCTCCCCCTGGTTCCGCACCGATTATGCCGAGCTGCTGCAGGCCATGCGCGCCCGCACCAGCCTTGGCATCGCCATGCTGGTCTATGACCTGATCCCGCTGACCCGGCCGGAATTCTGCGACCCGGGGCTGGTGCGCACCTTCCGGGCCTGGTTCTCCAGCACCATGCCGCTGGTGGACCGCTTCATGGCCATCTCCCGCGCCACGGCACGGGACCTGGAGCGCTATGCCGCCGCCACCAACCTGGCGCTGAAGCACCCGGTGGCGGTGCTGCCCATCGGCACCGGCTTCGGCGAGGCCGCCCCGCCCGTGGCCTCACCCCGCGTGAAGGCGCTGGAGCCCGGCTATGTGCTGCTGGTCTCCACCATCGAGGCGCGCAAGAACCACCTGCTGGCCTTCCGCGCCTGGCGCCGGCTGGTGGAGCAGATGCCGCCGAGCCAGGTGCCGACCCTGGTCTTCGCCGGCCATGTCGGCTGGATGGTGGCGGACCTGATGCAGCAGCTGGAGAATTGCGGCTGGCTGGGCGGCAAGGTCGTGCTGCTGGAGGACCCCAGCGATGGCGAGCTGGCGGCGCTCTATGCCGGCTGCCGCTTCACCCTCTTCCCCTCCCATTACGAGGGCTGGGGCCTGCCGGTGACGGAAAGCCTGAGCTTCGGCAAGATCTGCGTCTGTTCCTCCACCACCTCGGTGCCGGAGGCGGGCGGGCCCTTCTGCCTTTACCACGACCCGGAGGATGTGCCGGAGGCCGTGGCCATCCTGCGCCGGCTGATCGCCCACCCGGCGGAGGTGGCGGCGATGGAGGCCCGGCTGCGGCAGGAATTCAAGCCCCGGACCTGGACGCAAAGCGCGGAGGCGCTGCTCCAGGCTGTGGGTGGCTGAAGTGTCACGCCTGCGGGTTGTGTGGCCTTGAGGCAACGGTGTGGCGTGTAAAAGCCATGTCTACCCCCGGGGGCCTGGGTCGAGGGGGGTAAGTGACGTAAGCTCGGGCCAGACCGCGATCTTCCCCCGATCGCAGCGGTCTCGGACCTCCTCCCCCGGAGGTACCCCATGGCAGCACCGGGCACTCCCCTGCTCGGTGCTGCCGCCCCAATCCCCGCTAGGCTTCCACCAGGATCCCCGTCAGGCCCATGGCCAGCAGCGCCCGCAGGTCCGGCAGGTCCAGCGCGACGCAACCCTCGGTCGGCGGATAATCCGGGCGCGCCAGATGCAGGAAGATGGCGCTGCCGCGGCCACGCACCACCGGGTCGTCGTTCCAGCCCAGGACGCCGACGATGTCGTAGACATGGTCCGCCCGCCACAGCTCCTCGTGCCGCCCCGGGTAGGGCAGGCGGACGGGGCGGTTATAGGCGGGGTCGGCCGGGTCGTCGCACCAGCCGTCCTGGGGGCCGATCGGCTCCACGGGCACGGCGCAGGCCGGCGCGGGCAGGCGGTCGGCGCGGTAGAGCACCCGGCGCAGCGGCAGCAGCCCGGTGGGGGTGGCGCCGTCGCCTTCCTCCTTGCCGGCGCGGATGCCGCCGCGCCCCAGGGCGCAGCGGAAGGCGCGGTTGCGCAGCCGCAGCAGGCCGCCGGGCCCCACCACGGCGATGCTGGCGCCGATGGCCGAGCTCATCGCAGCAGATGCCCGAATCGGGCGGCCTTGGTTTCGAGGTAATGGTCGTTGACGCCATTGGCGGCGAATCGGTGCGGCTCCCGCCCCGCCACCTCGATGCCGCAGGCGGCGAGGCCGGCCACCTTGTCCGGGTTGTTGGTCAGCAGCCGGATACGGGGGATGCCGAGCTGGCGCAGCATGGTGGCCGCCACCAGGAAGCCGCGCTCATCGGCGCCGTAGCCCAGGGCGCGGTTGGCATCCAGCGTGTCCAGCCCCTGGTCCTGCAGCGTATAGGCCCGCAGCTTGTTCACCAGCCCGATGCCGCGCCCTTCCTGGGCCAGGTAGAGCAGCACGCCGGCGCCATCCTGCGCCATGCGGGCAATGGCGCCGCGCAGCTGCGGGCCGCAGTCGCAGCGCAGGCTGCCCAGCAGGTCGCCGGTGAAGCATTCGGAATGCACCCGGGTCAGCGGCGCGCCGCCGGCGGCGCTGAGCCCTTCCGGGTCGCCCACCAGGATCGCCAGGTGCTCGATGCCGCCATCGGCGGCGCGGAAGGCGACGATGCGGGCCTCCGGCGCATCCTCCAGCGGCACCCGCGCCTCGGCCACGCGGGTCAGCGTGGTGGCGGCGGTGGCGGGATAGGCCAGCACCTCGGCCGCCGGCAGGCTGAAAAGCCCCAGTGGCGCGGCTTCCGGCACACGGGCCTCAGGCACCGGTGCCGCCACCAGCGCCGGCAGCAGGCGGCCCAGCTTGGCCAGCACCAGCGCCGCGAAGGCCAGTGGGGGCGGCGCGGCCAGCTCCGGCGTTTCCGGCAGCAACTGCTCGGCCACCGGGTCGGCCAGGCTGCGCAGCCGCGCCGGGTCCAGCAGGGCCGGCGGCAGGGTCAGGGCAACAGGCGTTTCCTCCACGGCGGAGGCAGCGGGAATGGGGCGGTGCAGCACCGCCGCGGCGCGGGATGGCGCCAGCAACAGCAGGGGCGGGGCCGAAGCCAGGGCCGCCAGCTCCGCCAGCCCGCGCGCGCCCACCGTC
>NZ_JACTUZ010000285.1 GCF_014490445.1 Pseudoroseomonas ludipueritiae
GGGCGGCGGCGTTGGCGCCGGCGGCAGGGCATGGCCCGGCAGGGGCCGCACGGCGGCGGCAAAGGCGCGCCACAGGGCACGTTCCTCTTCGGTCAGGGTGCGGACACGGCGGGCCATGATGCCTCCGCTCTTACAGGCTGCGGGCCGTGCGATAAACGCCCCGTCAGCCGGGAGAGTCTTCCGCCATCGCATGGCCGGCGCGGTGCCGCCGCAGCATCCAGAGCCCCAGCAGGGCCGAGACCACGAAGAGCACCACGGCGAGCCCGATCTGCCAGTTGCGCGCCACCGCCACGCCGCTGCCGGCGAGCGCGAAGATCACCGTCTGCGGCAGGTAGCCCACCGCCGAGCCCGCCAGGAAGGCCAGGGCCGGAATGCCCGAGAGCCCCGCCAGCAGGTTCAGCGCCAGGTTGTTGCCCACCGGCAGCAGCCGCAGCGCCAGGGTGGTGTTGAAGGGGCTGGCGGCCAGCACGTCCCGCAGCGCCCGCAGGCGGCGGCCGAAGCGCCCGTCCAGCCGGCGCTCGGCCCAGCCGCGCCCCACGGCGGCGGCCCAGAAGAAGGCGGCGGCGCAGCCCAGCAGTTGCGCCAGCATCCCCAAGGCGCCGCCGGTCCAGGCGCCGAAGGCATAGCCTCCCAGGAAGGCCACCGCCTGGCGCGGCACACCCACGGCGCAGGCCAGGGCGCCCAGCAGCAGGAAGGCGGTCTCGCCCCACAGGGTCTGTTGCAGGCCGAAGCGCTGCACCCAGGCTTCCGGGCGGCCATCGCCCAGTTCCCGCAGCAGCCAGCCGCCCAGGCCGAGGCCGGCGGCCAGCAGCGCCAGCTTGGCGATGGAGCGCAGGCGCGGCGGCAGGGTCGTCACGCCCGCGGCGCGCCGGGGGGCAGCAGTTGCGGGCGCTTCCAGCGGCGTTGCAGCCACATCACGCCCATCAGGTCGGAAATGCCGACCAGCGCACGGTCCAGCGTGCCGTAGTTGGAGGTGCCGCGCAGCCGGGGCCGATGGTTCACCGGCCGGCTGACCACCCGCCCGCCGGCCCGCAGCACCAGCGCGGGCAGGTAGCGGTGCATGTGGTCGAAGGGCGGCAGCTCCAGGAACAGCGCGCGCGGAAACAGCTTGAGGCCGCAGCCGGTATCGGGCGTGGCATCGCCCAGCAGCCGGGCGCGCAGCCGGTTGGCGAAGCGGCTGGAGAGGCGCTTGATCTGCGTGTCCCGCCGGTTGACGCGCCAGCCTGCCGCCATCAGCCGCTCCCGTTCCGGCTCGGCCTGCACGAAATCCCAGAGCGCCGGGATATCGGCGGGGTCGTTCTGCCCGTCGCCATCCAGCGTCGCGATCCAGGCGGCGCGGGCGGCGCGCACGCCGGTGACGATGGCGGCCGACTGCCCACAGGAGGCCGCGTGCCGCAGCACCCGCAGGGCCGGCACGCGCCGCGCCGTCTCGGCCAGGGCGGCGGCGGTGCCGTCGGTGGAGCCATCGTCCACATAGATGATCTCATGCGCCAGCCCGGCCAGGGCGGCGGAGATCTCGTCCACCAGGGGGGCGATATTGTCGGCCTCGTTGCGCACGGGCACCACGACGGCCAGCAGCGGGACAGGGGCGGACTCGGCGGGGCGCGGTGCGTCAGGCATGGGGGGAGGCGGCGTAGCAGCCACAGCGGGGCCGAACAAGCGGCGCGGCGGCCCCTGCCCTGGCGGGCGGAGGAGGCATGCCGCTGTTGCAGCGCAACGGAGAGGCACAAGGGCCCCGCGATGTGATATGCCATGCCCCCACCATGCCCTTCGATCCGCCCCCCTCCTCTCCCCTTTCCCTCTCCACGCGCGAGGCCGCCGACCGTCGCGCTATCGCCCGCTGGCTGCTGGTGGTGGCCGGCATGGTCTGGATCATGATCGCTCTGGGCGGCGCCACGCGCCTCACCGGCTCGGGCCTGTCCATCATGGAATGGGCGCCGCTCTCCGGCACGCTGCCGCCGCTCTCCCATGCTGAATGGCAGCGGCTCTACGACCTCTACCGCACTATCCCGCAATACGAGCTGGTCAACCGCGGCTTCGGGCTGGAAGGCTTCCAGCGGATCTTCTGGCTGGAATGGACGCACCGGCTCTGGGGCCGGCTGATCGGGCTGGCCTTCCTGCTGCCGCTGGTCTGGTTCTGGGTGCGGGGCCGCATCCCGGCGGGGCTGAAGGGCCGGCTGGTGCTGCTCTTCCTGCTCGGCGGCGCCCAGGGCGCGGTGGGCTGGTTCATGGTCGCCTCGGGCTTCGAGGCGGACCGCACCACCGTCTCTCCCTACCGGCTGGTGGTGCATCTGGGGCTGGCGCTGCTGCTCTACGCCATGCTCATCTGGACCGCGATGAGCCTGCGGCACCCCCATCGCGATGCCCCGCCCGCCGCCGCGCCGCTGCGCCGGCTGGCGCATCCCGTGGCCGGGCTGGTGGTGCTGGCCATGCTGGCGGGCGGCTTCGTGGCCGGCCTGCGCGCCGGGCTCGACTACAACACCTTCCCGCTGATGGACGGGCGGCTGGTGCCGGCCGGCTATGCCATGCTGTCCCCCTTCTGGCAGAACTTCACCACCAATGTCGCGGCGGTGCAGTTCAACCACCGCCTGCTGGCCACCCTGGCCGGGATCGGCGCCCTGGCACTGGCCGCCTGGGGCGCGCGGGCGCTGCCGGCCGGCCGTGCCCGCACCGCGCTGCTGGCACTGGGCGGCACGGTGGCGCTGCAAT
>NZ_JACTUZ010000286.1 GCF_014490445.1 Pseudoroseomonas ludipueritiae
CATCGGTGCCCTGGAGCAGGAAGCGGTTGCCGGCGGGGCGCAGCGGCTGCCCGGCCAGCCGCAGCAGCGTGGCCAGCGGCGCCTGCGCCACCCCGGCGGGCAGTTCATAGATGCCGGGGCGCGTTACCTCGCCCGCCACGGCGACGGTGGCGCCCAGCGGCGGCACCACCACGCGCTCGCCTTCCCGCAGCATCAGGTCGGGGTTCCCGGCCTCGCCGGCGATGACGCTGTAGAGGTCGATGATGCGGCGGCCACGTGGCCCTTCCACCCGGATGGCGCGCAGCGAGCCGGTCTTGCGCACGCCGCCGGCCAGCATCAGCGCATCCAGCACCGAGGCCAGGGCGGGCACGGATTGCATGCCGGGCCGCGCCACCTCGCCCGCCACCAGCACGCCCACCTGCCGCACCTGCCCCACCGAGACATAGGCTTCCGAGCCGCCAAGCTCCTGCGCCACGCGTGCCTCGATATCGGCGCGCAGCGCGCCCAGGCTGCGGCCGGCGGCGATGAAGGGCGGCAGGTCCGGCAGCAGCAGCGTGCCGTCGCGGTTGACGCGCAGCGTCACGCTCTGCCGCGTACGGCCACGGATGGCGATGGAAACCTCGTCGTCGCGGCCGAGGATGTAGTCGTCCGGCAGCAGGCCCATGGTGGCGGGGGCCGGGGCGGTGCCGGGGGCGGTCTGGAAGGTGTCGTAGCCGAACTGGCGCAGCACCGTGTCCAGCCGCGCGGCATAAAAGGCTTCCGTATGCGAGAGCGGCTGTTCCGCCGGCGCTGGCATGACGGGGGGCGCGGCGGGATGGGCCGGCGGCGGCGCTGGCATCGGGCGGGGCGGTATGGCCGCGAGAGGAGCGCCAGCGCCGGGCCCGGTGCCGGCGGCATCCAGGATGCGTTGCAGGATATCCTGCTGCACCGCCGGCGGCAGCGCCGGCACCGGCAGGCCCCCCGGCAGCGTGGAGGGCAGGGAAGGCGGCGACAGCAGCGGGCTCGGCACCCCGCCGCCCGGCGTATTCTGCGCCCATGCGGGCAGCGTTCCGGCCAATGTGGCCAGAAGCGCCAGCGGCAATCCGGCGGCTCGCAGCCGGCGGTGGGGCGGGCGTGTCACAGTTTGCCGGGATCGGTCGGGTCTGGTCATGTGAACGTGACCAAGCACTCGCTATATTGTGAACGCAGTCATATCATTCCGGGTATGCCGATCCAAGCACGCATCCCAAGGACGCTGCTGCTGGCCGATGCCGCCTGGCGGCTTGGCCCGCGTGCCCTTGGGCATTACGGGCTGCACCGGCTGTCGCTGGCCTCCGGGCAGGCGGCGCGGCGGCTGGCGGATGCGGTGGCGCCCGGCGGCCCCTTTCTGGCGGATCTGCCGCCACCGGCGGCCCCGCTTCCGCCGCAGGCATGGCAGGCGAAGCTGCGGGCAAGGCTGGCCGTCCTGCCGCCGCCCCGCCACCACGGGGCCTTCGACCCCCTGGCACCAGCCCTTGGCATGGACCTCTTCCGCCCAGGCGATGTGCGGCCGGTCTGGGAAGCCGGGCGCCTCGCCTGTCTGCCGCAACTCGCCCAGGCTGCCCGCCTTTGGCCGGAAGAGGGCCACCAGGCGGCCCTGGAAGCCCGCCTGGCCGCATGGTGCGCCGCCAACCCGCCCTTCCGTGGCCCACACTGGGCCTGTGGGCAGGAAGCGGCGCTGCGGGCGCTGCACCTGGCCCTGGCCCTGGCGCTGCTGGGGCAGGACCGCGCCCTGGCACCCGGGGCGCGGGATGTCCTGGCGCTGCATGCCCGCCGCATCGGCGCCACCACCCATTACGCCCAGGCGCAGGACAACAACCACAGCATCAGCGAGCCCGCCGGCCTTTTTGCCTGTGGCCTGCTGCTGGGCGATGCCGCGTTGCGGGAAGGTGGCGCCCGCGCGCTCTCCGCTGCCCTGGCGCGGCTGGTGGCCGCCGATGGCGGCTTCGCCCAGGTTTCCACCGGCTATCACCGGCTGCTGCTGGATGTGCTGGCGATCGTGGAATGGCTGCGGCGCCGGCATGGCGCCCCGGCCTTTCCCGCCCCCTTCGCGGAACGCGCCGCCGCCGCCGCCCGCTGGCTGGCCGGACTGGTGGCGCCGGATGGCGCGCTGCCGCGCCTCGGCCACCAGGATGGTTCCGCCTTCGCCGACCTCGCCCTGGCCGGGCCGGATGACGCGAGCGGCAGCATCGAACGGGCGATGCGCCTGTTCGCCGGTGCCTCCGCCGGTTTCGCCGAGGAACCGGGCTGCGGCTGGCTGGCGCTGCCCGCCGCCCCGGGTTTCACGCCACCAACCTTCTGGCGCGCCGCCGGCAGCATGGGCTGGCGGCGGGATGGCGCCCACGCCCTGCTGCGCACCGGCCCGCTGCGCTTCCGCCCCGGCCAAGCCGACCTGCTGCATTTCGAACTGTGGGACGGCGCCACCCCAGTGCTCACCGATGCCGGCACCGGTGCCTACAACCCCGCCCCCGCCGACCGCTGGTGGCTGGCGTATTTTTCCAGCGCCGCCGCCCATAACACCATCACCTTCGATGAACGGGAGCCGATGCCGCGCGCCGGCCGCTTCCTCCACGCCCGATGGCCGCGCCTGACCCCGCTGCCGGATGGCGCGGCGCTGCGGGATGCCCATGGCCACCGCCACGCCCGCCGCGTCAGCGCCGAGGGCCGGCTGTGGCGGGTGC
>NZ_JACTUZ010000287.1 GCF_014490445.1 Pseudoroseomonas ludipueritiae
TGGGCGCGGCGCTGCTGCTGCTGGCGCTGGACCTGCTGCTGTCGCTGGGGCAGCGCGGGCTGATCGGCCGCCCGGCGCGGCTGGCGCTGCTGGCCCTGGCGCTGGTGGCGCCCCTGGCCCCGGCACGGGCGCAGCAGAATGACCTGCCGCTGGTCACCCGCATCGGCTATGTGGTCACGGACGACCCCTCGGCGGATGAGGTGGCACGGCAGGGGCTGGTCGGCCTGTCCGACTATGTCAACCGCCGCACCGCCGCGGCACTCGGTGAGCCGGTGGCCGTGCGGCCGGGGCAGGACGACCTTTCGGTGCTGCCCCTGCTCTATTGGCCCATCCTGCCGGAAGCCCAGGCGCCCGACCCCGCCGCCGTGGCCGCGCTGAACGACTTTATGCGGAGCGGCGGCATCATCCTCTTTGACACGCGGGACGAAGGCTCCGGCGAGGGCTTCTCTCCCGGGGCGCGGGAGGCGCTGCAAAGGGTGACGCGCAGCCTCGCCATCCCGCCCCTGGCGCCGGTGACGGCGGAGCATGTGCTGACCCGCGCCTTCTACCTGCTGCAGGACCTGCCGGGCCGCTTCGCCGGCGGGCAGGTCTGGGTGTCGCGTGAGGAAGACCGCGCCAATGACAGCGTCAGCCCGGTGATCATCGGCGGCCATGACTGGGCCGGGGCCTGGGCGGTGGATGCGCGGGGCAGCAATCCCTTCGCCGCCATTCCCGGCGGCACGCGGCAGCGGACGCTGGCCTATCGCTTCGGCGTCAACCTCGTGATGTACGCGCTGACCGGCAACTACAAGGGTGACCAGGTGCATGTGCCGGCCATCCTGGAAAGGCTCGGCAACTGATGCAGAACGCGATTTCGGCGGTCGATTTCGCGCCCATCCTGCCGGCATGGCTGCTGGTGGCGCTGGCGGTGCTGGCGCTGCTGGCCCTGGTGCCGGCGCTGTGGCGGCGGGCGCGCGGCGTCTGGTGGCGGGCGCTCTCCTTCGCGCTGCTGCTGCTGGCGCTGGGCAACCCCCGGCTGGTGCAGGAGACGCGGGAAACCCGCCCCGACATCGCCCTGCTGGTGCAGGACCGCAGCGACAGCGCCCGCATCGGCAGCCGCGGCGCCCAGATGGACGCCGCCCGCGCCGCGCTGGAGGCCGATGCCGCCCGCTTCCCGGACCTGGAGCTGCGGACCCTGGATGTGCCGGAAGGCGGCAACCAGGGCACACGGCTGATGACGGCCATCGACCGTGCCCTGGCCGATATCCCGCGCGCCCGGCTGGCGGGCGTGCTGGCCCTGACGGATGGGCAGGCGCATGACGTGCCCGCCGCGCCCTCCTTCGACGCGCCCTTCCACACCATCCTGCCCGGCGCGCCGGGCGAGGTGGACCGGCGCATCCGCGTCATCGAGGCGCCGGGCTTCGGCATCGTCGGCCGCAGCGTCGAGCTGCGGCTGGCGGTGGAGGATCTCGGCGTGCCCGCCGCGCAGGCCCAGGGCGCGGTGCGCCTGACCATCCGCCGCGATGGCAACCCACCCCGCGTGGAAAGCGTGCCGCTGGGGCGGGAGCACCGCATCACCATTCCCATCGAGCGCGGCGGACCCTCGGTGGTGGAGATCGCGGCGGACCAGCGGCCGGGCGAGGTCTCCACCCTCAACAACCGCGCCGTGGTGACCATCAATGGCGTGCGGGACCGGCTGCGGGTGCTGCTCGTGTCCGGGGAGCCGCATTCGGGCGAGCGCACCTGGCGCAGGCTGCTGAAGGCCGACCCGAATGTGGACCTGGTGCATTTCACCATCCTGCGCCCGCCGGAAAAGGACGACCTGACGCCGCTGAACGAGCTGGCGCTGATCGCCTTCCCGGTGCGGGAACTGTTCCAGGTGAAGCTGCGGGAATTCGACCTGATCGTCTTCGACCGCTTCGCCAACCGGGGCATCCTGCCGCCGGTCTATCTGCGCAACATCGCCGATTACGTGCGGGATGGCGGGGCGCTGCTGCTTTCCGTGGGGCCGGAATTCCTGGGGCCCACCAGCCTGGCCGCCACGCCGCTGGGGCAGGTGCTGCCGGCGCGGCCGCTGGGCGGGACGGAGGGGTTGGCCGAGGGCGCCTTCCGCCCGCGCGTCACCGATGCCGGGGCCCGCCACCCCGTGACCCAGGGCCTGACCGGCGCCAACCAGGGCGAGGCGCAGCCACAATGGGGCCGCTGGTACCGCCATCTGCGCGCCGGCACCGAAAGCGGCACCACGGTGATGGACAGCGGCGACGGCACCCCGCTGCTGCAACTGGACCGGGTGGGCGAAGGGCGGGTGGCGCTGCTGCTCTCGGACCAGATCTGGCTTTGGTCGCGCGGGCATGACGGCGGCGGGCCGCAGGCCGAGTTGCTGCGCCGCGCCGCCCATTGGCTGATGAAGGAGCCGGAACTGGAGGAGGAGGACCTGCTGGCACGGGTGGAGAACGGCACCCTCACCGTCACCCGCCGCAGCGTCGAGGCCGGGCCGCCGCCGGAGATCACGGTCACGGCGCCGGATGGCACCGTCATCCGCCGCCCGCCGCAAGCCGAGGGCGGCGGCCGGGCGGTGCTGGCCCTGCCGGCGGAGCAGCCCGGGGTCTGGCAGG
>NZ_JACTUZ010000288.1 GCF_014490445.1 Pseudoroseomonas ludipueritiae
CGGCGGCATGCCGCCCGGACGCAGCCCCGCCGCCATGCGGCGCAGACGCATCGCGCCCGCCGCGCGGCGCAGCCAGGCTGACGGCACGCGTTTCGGCGGCCGCCTCTTCCCGGCAGGTGCGTCGCCGATCGGTCGCCTCCTTTGGAGGCTGACCCCTGGGGCCGGCTGGAGCAATCCGGCCGGCCCTTTTTTACGCGCATCCGCCATGCGCAACCGGAGTCTCGTCCGTAGCGTTTTTCATATGGATAAGTCGGCCGTTGCGGCAGGGAGTGCGGGTCATGCGGCTGGATGGGCCGGAGAGCAATAATATCGAGGACCGGCGCGGTCAGCGCGGCGGCTTTCCGGGCGGCTTCGGCGGCGGGCGGCGCGGTGGCGGCATCGCGGTTGGCGGGCTTGGCGGCGTGGCGATCCTGCTGCTCTGCCTCTTCCTCGGCGTCGACCCTTCCATGATCCTCGGCGACGGTTCCAGCACCGTCTCCCCCGGCACGCAGCAGCAGCAACAGACGCAGCAGCGCCAGGCGCCCTATAGCGCCGACGAGGGCCGCCGCTTCGCCGCCCAGGTGCTGGGCGAGACGGAGCAGGTCTGGACCGCGCAGTTCCGCCAGATCGGCCGCCAATACGAGCCGCCGGTGCTGGTGCTGTATTCCGACGCCACCCAGTCCGGCTGCGGCGGTGCCCAGGCGCAGGTGGGGCCCTTCTACTGCCCCAGCGACCGCAAGGTTTACATCGACCTGGACTTCATGGCGGCGCTACAGCGCCGCCTGGGCGCGGGGGGCGATTTCGCCGCCGCCTATATCATCGCCCACGAGGTCGGCCATCACGTGCAGAACCAGCTCGGTATCCTGCGCCTGGCCGAGCGCATCGAGGACCGCCCCGGCGGCATCGATGCCAATGCCATGCAGGTGCGGATCGAACTGCAGGCGGATTGCTTCGCCGGCCTCTGGGCCAAGCAGGCCAATGATGCCCGCCGCATCCTGGAGCAGGGCGACATCGAGGAAGGCATCAATGCCGCCGCCGCCGTGGGCGATGACCGGCTGCAGCAGCAGGCCGGGCAGCGGGTGCGGCCGGAAAGCTTCACCCATGGCTCCTCGGCGGAACGCGTGAAGTGGTTCCGCACCGGGCTGGAGCGGGGCGAACTGGCGGCCTGCAACACCTTCGCGGGTCTGCCCTCCTTCAGCAACTAATCCGCCTGGGCTTCCAGCAGCGCCAGCAGCCCTTCCAGGATCAGCGCCGGGGAGGGCGGGCAGCCCGGCACCATCAGGTCCAGCGGCAGCACGGCGCCGACGCCCCCTTCCTCCACGGCATAGCCGGTGCTGAAGGGGCCGGCGCCGGCGGCGCAGTCGCCCACCGCCACCACCCATTTCGGCTCCGGCGTCGCGGTCCAGGCGCGGACCAGGGCCTCGCTCATGTTGCGGGCGGCGGCGCCGGTGACCAGCAGCACATCCGCCTGCCGGGGCGAATCCACGAAGCGCAGGCCAAAGCGCTCCAGGTCATAGGCCGGGGCGGCCAGGGCGCGCGCTTCCAGCACGCAGCCGCCGGAGCCGCCGCTGTCCAGCAGCAGGATGGCCAGGCTGCGGCCGAGCCGCGCCTGGGCGGCGGCCTCCACCCGCCCCGCCAGGGCGGCGACGGTCTCGGGATGCGGCGGCGGCACGGCATCGGCGGCGGGCGGGCGCAGCATGATGCGCGCGAGGCGGGGCCAGAGCATGGGGTTCAGCCTCCTGGTCGCGGGATCACAGGTCCATCCCGCTGGTGGAGGGGTTGAGGGAGGCGCGCACCAGCGGCAGGTCGCCCAGCGTGGTGCCGGGCGCCGCGGCTTCCAGCAGGGGCACATGCATCCAGCCTGGGTCACGGGCGAAGGCGGCGTGGATCAGCCCGGCCTCGTCCAGGGCCAGCCAGTGCAGCACCTCGCCACGCGGTGCTTCCACCACGCCCAGCCCCTCCCCCGGCCCCACGGGCAGCGGCACCAGCACCGGGCCGGGCTCCAGCCGCGCCAGGGCGGCGCGGATGAGGCCGAGGCTTTCCGGCAATTCGCGCAGCCGCAGCCGCAGGCGGGCTTCGGCATCGCCGCCGGTGGAAATGGGGATGGACAGGCTGAAGCCCGGGTAAGGCTGGTAGGGCATGTCCCGCCGCGCGTCGAAATTGCGCCCGCCGGCCCGGCCGGCCACGCCGCCCGCCGCCAGTGCCGCCACCCTGGCAGGGGACGCGGCGCCGATGCCGCGCAGCCGGTCCTGCGCCCCGGCATGCTCGTCCTGCACCGCCTGCAGGGTCGGCAGGTCCTCTTCCAGCACTGCCAGGGCGGCCAGCAGGGCTTCCGACCCTTCCGGCGTCAGGTCGGCGGCCAGGCCGCCAGGCAGCACCAGGTCCAGCGGCAGGCGCTGGCCAAAGGCGGCCTCATGGGCGCGCAGCAGCGTCTCCCGCAGCATGGCGCAGCGGGTCTGCGCCCATTCCAGCCCGATGGCCCCCATGGCGGCGCCCCAGTCGGAGAGGTGGCAGGCCAGCCGCTCCCATTCCGCCAGCACCAGCCGCAGCAGGGCGGCGCGCGGCGGGGCCTCGATGCCGGCGGCGGCCTCGGCGGCGCGGGC
>NZ_JACTUZ010000289.1 GCF_014490445.1 Pseudoroseomonas ludipueritiae
GGAGGCGCTGGCGCAGGAATGGGCGGCGCGCTTCCACCGCGCGCGCGGCCTGCCGGCCCTGGCCGCCGGCTACGTGCGGGGCGCGCGGGACGCCTATCTGCGCTGGGGCGCCACGGCCAAGGTGCATGGCATGGAGCAGTTGCACCGTGAACTGATGCAGGGCGAGCCGCTGCCGGCGGCGCTGCCGCAGCCCGCCGATGCCGCGCTGGACCTGGCCAGCCTGGTCCGCACCTCGCAGGCCGTGTCAGGGGAGGTCGGGCTGACCGCGCTGATCCAGACCCTGATGACCACGGTGCTGGAACATGCGGGCGCGAGCCGGGGCCTGCTGATCCTGCCGCGTTCCGGCGCCCTGCGGCTGGCTGCCGAGGCGGGCGTGGGGCCGGGCGGCGTCGAGGTGACGCTGCCGGACAGCGTGCTGGCGGAAGATGCCGCGCCGCTCTCGATCCTTGGCCATGTCCTGCAGACGCATGACGCCGTGCTGATCGGCGATGGCAGGCAGCCGCATGCCTTTTCCGACGATCCCGCCTTCACGCTGCGTGCAACCCGCTCGATCCTCTGCCTGCCGCTGCTGCGGCAAGGCAAGCTGGCCGGCCTGCTGTTCCTGGAGAACAGGCTGGCGCCGCATGTCTTCACCGAGGCACGCCTGGCGGTGCTGCGGTTGCTGGCCTCCCAGGCGGCCATCTCTCTGGAGAATGCCCTGCTGGAGGAGAAGGAAGCACTGCTGAAGGAGATGCACCACCGGGTGAAGAACAACCTGCAGCTCATCAGCAGCCTGCTGAACCTGCAGGCCTCGCGCATCGAGGACCCGCGCATCGCCAGCCTTTTCACCGACAGCCGCGACCGCGTGCGCTCGATGGCGCTGGTGCATGAGAACCTCTACCGCACCGGGAATTACGCGCGGGTCTCGATGCGCCGGCACCTCGGCAGCCTTTGCGCGCAGTTGCAGCGTGCCCAAAGGCTTCCGGGCCGGGACATCATCCTGCGGACCGAGCTGGCGGACCTGCATCTCGATATCGACAAGGCCGTATCCTGCGGCCTGATCGTGAATGAGTTGGTTTCCAACGCCTTCAAGCATGGCTTCGGCGGGCGCCAGACCGGGCAGGTGGAGGTTGTGCTGGAACAGCCCGCGCCGGGCCAGGGTCGCCTGGCGGTGCGTGACGACGGCGCCGGCTTCGGCGCCGCCGGCGTGCCACCGCTGGAGCATGCCACCAGCCTGGGCCTGCAGCTTGTCAGCGACCTCGTCCACCAATTGCGCGGCGAGATCGCGATCACGACCACACCGGACACGCGCTTCACGGTGACCTTTCCGCTGGGCTAGCGCATCTCCGCCGGGCATCGTCACCCGGCCAGGTGGTTCCACCTGGCCGGAATCTGCTCTAGCGGTCGGCCGCCCGCATGCTCAGCAGGTCGGCGGCCCGAACCAGATCGGCCAGGGTGCGCAGCTGCATCTTGCGCATGATCTGCACGCGGTGGCCCTTCACCGTCGGTTCGGAAATGCCGATCTGCCCCGCGATCTGCTTGTTCATCTGCCCGGCGACCACCAGCGACATCACCTCGCGCTCCCGCGGCGACAGCGTCTCATAGGCATGGCGGACGGCGTCGCGCGCCTGGCGCCGCTGGCGGCGCCGCGCGTTCTCGGTGATGGCCCGGTGGATGGCATCCAGCAGGTCCTGGTGCCGCACCGGCTTGGTGAAGAAGTCGAAGGCGCCGGCCTTCATGGCGTGCACGGCCATCATGACATCCGCGTGGCCGCTGATGAAGATCACCGGCATGTCCAGGCCGGCCTGCAGCAGGTCGGCGAAGAAGTCCAGGCCGCTGCGCCCGGGCAGCCGCACATCCAGCACCAGGCAGCCGCCTTCGTCGCGCTGCGCCGAAGCCAGGAAAGCCTGGGGGGAAGCGAAGAGGGCCGGGCGCAGCCCGACCGACAGCAGCAACTCGCCCATGGCCTCCAGCACATCGGGATCGTCATCGATGACATGGACGCAGTGCGCCATCGCGGGCTCAGGCGGTGGTGCGATCGCTTGGCCCATGCTTCGCTTCCGGCAGGGTGATCTGGAAGGCGCATCCGCTCGGGCTGCGCGGCCGCATGCCGATCTGCCCGCCATGCGCGTCCAGGATCGAGCGGCAGATGGACAGGCCCAGCCCCATGCCGCCCGGCTTGGTGGTGAACAGCGGGTCGAAGATCCGCGCCACGATGTCCTCCGCGATGCCGGGGCCGGTATCGGCCACGGTGACCGTGACCTGGCCCTGCGCCGGCTGGGCGGCCACCTCGATGCAGCCATCCGGCGCAGCTTCCCCCAGGGCCTCGCGCGCGTTCAAGACCAGATTCATCAAGACCTGTTGCAGTTGCACCCGGTCGCCCCGCACCATGGGCAATGCCGGCGCCAGGCTGGTGCGCAGCGTGATGCCGGCCCGCTGCAACTCGCCCTGCATCAGGACCAGCACGTCCTGAATGGCGGAACGCAGGTCCAGCGGCGCCATGCTGGCTGCCTCGTTGCGGGCCAGCGCGCGGATGCTGGCGATCACCTCCGAGGCGCGGGAGCCGTTG
>NZ_JACTUZ010000029.1 GCF_014490445.1 Pseudoroseomonas ludipueritiae
CTCCGCTTCATGTTCCGCGCCGCCGCCTGCTGGCCGCAGGCGTCGCCCTCGCGGCGGCGCCACTCGCGCGCCCGGCGCTCGCCCAGGCAGCCTGGCCCACCGGCCGCGCCATTGAGATCGTGGTCGGCTTCGCGCCGGGCGGCGGCACCGACGTGATGCTGCGCGCCCTGGCGCAGGCTTTATCCACCGAGCTGCCAGGCGCGAACTTCGTCATCAACAACAAGCCTGGCGCGGGTGGCGAGACCTCCTACGTCGCGCTGCAGTCGGCGCGGCCAGACGGCTACACCATTGGCAGCATCAATACGCCGGGCTACCTGTCCGTGCCGGTGGAGCGCCGCGTCCGCTACGACCGTGCCAGGATCCGTGCCATCGCCCGCCTTGTTGATGACCCGACGGCCTTCGTGGTGCACCAGGAATCGCCCATCAAGTCGCTGGCCGACCTGGTCGCCGAGGCGAAGCGCCGCCCGGGCGAGATCAGCGTCGGTACCTCCGGCGTGGGCACGGACGATCATCTGGCGTTGACGCTCTTTCAGGCAGCCACGGGCACGGAATTCATCCACACGCCCTATGCCGGGGCGGGCCAAGTCAAGAACGCCGTGCTGGCCAGGCATATCGACGTGGCCGGGCTGAACCTTGGCGAGATCGGCATGCTGGGCCAGGACAAGCCCGCGCTGCGGCCGCTGGCTGGCATGGGCGAGAAGCGCTGGGACATGATGCCGGACGTGCCGACCTTCCGGGAGCTGGGATACGACGTGCTGATGACCAGCGAGCGCGGTATTGGCGCGCCGCGCGGCATTCCGGACGAAGTAGCCCAACAACTCCAGGAGGCCGTCGCCCGTGTGGTGGCCAAGCCGGAATGGGCGGAGAAGGCGCGGCAGCTTGAATTGCCCATGGCTTACCTGCCCGGTGCGGAGTGGGAAGCGCAGATGCCTGCCCAGGAAGCCCGCTACCGCCAGATCTGGGACAAGACGCCGTGGCAGCGCTGATGCCCGGCCGTCGTGCCGCGCTGCATGTTCGAGAGCAACTTCCCCGTCGCCAAGGGCAGCTACGGCTATGTGGTGCTGTGGGACGCCTTCAAGCGGCTAGCTGCTGGCGCCTCGGCTGACGAGAAGATGGCCCTTTCAGCGGAACGGCCACACGGGCCTACCGCCTGTAGCCAGGAAGCAATTCATGATGCCAGACGTGAAACGGCGTGACGTTGGGGCACCCGATGTGGCCGTGGGAATGCGCGAGGCGGCAGGCGCCCGGCCGGACCTTGCCAAGCCGCTGGTCCGCCAGGTGCCGCGCAGGATGCGGCATATCCTGAGCCTCGACGATCTTGAAAAGGCGGCACGCCGTCACCTGCCGCGGCCGATCTTTGGGTATGTCTCCGGCGCGGCGGAGGACAACCTCTCGCGCGCCGACAACCGGCAGGTCTTTTCGGAATATCGCTTCATCACGCGCGTCCTGCGGAACGTCTCGGCACGCAGCCAGGCGACAGATTTGCTCGGCCGCACCTACGCCATGCCGTTCGGCATCGCGCCAATGGGCATCAGCGCGCTGATCGCCTACCGGGGCGATCTCGTGCTCGCGCGCGCGGCACGGCAACTCGGCATTCCGATGATCATGAGCGGCTCCTCGCTGATCCGGCTGGAGGAGGTGTTCGAGGCCAATCCGGACATGTGGTTCCAGGCCTATCTGCCCGGCGAGCCGGACAAGATTGCGGCGCTGGTGGACCGTGTGGCGAAGGCAGGTGTCGAGACCCTGGTGCTCACCGTTGACACCGCTGTCCTGGCTAACCGCGAGAACAATATCCGTAGTGGCTTCTCCACGCCTCTCAAGCCCAGCCCGCGCCTGGCCTGGGACGGATTGCTGCGCCTGGACTGGACAATCAACACCTTCCTGCGAACGCTATGGCGGCACGGGATGCCGCATTTCGAGAACTCCTACGCCACGCGCGGCGCGCCCATCATGTCCGGCGCCGTCATGCGCGACTTCGGGCGCAAGGACCATCTGGACTGGGGGCATCTCGGCCAGATCCGGCGGCAGTGGAAAGGGCGCCTGATCGTCAAAGGCATTCTGCATCCCGAAGATGCGCGGCTGGCGCGCGAAGCAGGTGCGGACGGCATCATCCTGTCCAACCATGGCGGCCGTCAGCTCGATGGCGCCGTGTCGCCCCTGCGCACACTACCCGCGGCGGTGGAAGCTGCGCGCGGCATTCCGGTGATGATGGACTGCGGCATCCGGCGCGGCACGGATGTGCTCAAGGCCATGGCGCTGGGTGCCGCCTTCGTTTTCGTCGGCCGCCCCTTCGTCTACGCCGCCGCGCTGGCCGGGGAGCAAGGTGTTCTGCACGCAGCCAATCTTCTCGGCGCGGAGGTCATGCGGGACCTGGGGCTGCTTGGCGTCTCCTCGCCGTCTGAGATCGCGGAGGATCTTCTGGTCCGCCTCGACGCCAGTTCCCGGAACCAAGGTGTGCCGGTCAGCATACCATAGGTCCGGAGACACGGCTGCACTGTTCAGCCACACCACCAGACAAGCCTGTTGCCAAGCCCGACGCATTCGGGGACGCCTCGGGGGTGGTTGAGAACCGCACCGGGACGGCGACAGCCGCGCATGCGGAGCCAGATGGCTACACGCTCGGCACCATTGCCGTGAACAACCTCTCCATCAGCCAGTTCCTCTACCGCGACCTATCCAAGCCGACGTCCCTCGGCTGGAAGGCGCCGCTGGCGGTCGTGCCGACCAACCATGTTCCGGCGAAGGCCATGGCGGAACTCATGGCCTGGACGGAACAGCGGCAGGGCGACAAGCCAGCGCGCTGGCGGTGACCTGGGCCGAGCGATCGCCGGATCTGCCGGATGTGTCCAGCCGGTGGGCTTCCAAGGCGGCACTCTGGTCCATGCCGGGCCACCGGCCGGGGCTGCGCTGCGTCGCGCCGCTTCTCAGCTAGCTTGACATCCTCAGCGACCGACCGGGGGGCGTTCATCCCGACGCGCACTGCTATTCGCTTGGTCCATCAGGATTGCGCTTGCGACGAGGTCGAAGAGGTGCTCGGCACGAGGCGCGAGCGAGGGTTGGTCTCCAACCCAGGCCAGTGCTCCTATCAAGGCGAACAGGTCTGCCCCATCCATGTCGTTCCGCGCCATCCCTTCTTCCTGGGCGCGGGCAAGCAACCGCGCTCCGGCCGCCTTCATCGCCACGCAGGAGGCATGGAGGGCGGAATCCGGGTCAGCGATCGCGGCCGCCATCGAGGCCACGACCCCGCGGTAGTCGCGCGTCACCTTGAGGACGTGCCGTACCCACGACACAAGGGCGCCATCGGGACGCGCTGACATTGCGAGCTCGCGCGCCTCGCTTGCCAGCGCGTCGAAGCTTTCGGTGCAGCTGGCCAAGTGGAAGGGAGCGCGCGTCATCGCCGTGGCGTCGGGCAAGCACGAGGCGTTTTTGCGCGGCCTCGGCGTCGACGAGTTCATCGCCTATACCAGGACCGCTCCGGAGGATGCCGTGCGCGACCTTGACCTGGTTCTCGACACTCTCGGCGGCCCCACCAGCGGCCGGTTCCTGCGCACGCTCAAGCGTGGTGGCGCCCTGTTCCCGGTGTTCCTGGGCTTCTCCGACGCCACTGAGGCCGCCGAGCGGGATGTAACGGTCTCAATAACGCAGGTGCGCTCAAACGGCGCCCAGCTCGCGCGGCTGGCGGCATTGCTGGATGCAGGCACGGTTCGTGTCGCTATCGACAGCGCCTTTCCGCTCGCAGAGGCCCGCAAGGCGCATGAACGGGCCGCCCGAGGACACATCCAGGGGAAAATCGTCCTCACAGTCGCCTGAAACCCGGGCCCGGACAACATGCCGCCTCGGGTGCGTGGCCAGCCGCCTGCGCAGATCGCCATACCTTCCGTGCTCAGCGCGGCTACCAGTTAAAACGCGGAAGATGGACGCAGCAGGGACTGCAATAATGCCCTGCGCCCGCTTGCCGCAATTCAATCCGAGGAGGCAGTGCGAGTGCTGCTACAACGCGGCGTGTGCATAGCGGCTCGAAACCGCTGGCAGCAGACGGCGCTCGAACTCGCGCCAGCGGACGATCTTCACGCAATTGCCCGGCAGGTCGCAGCAAGAGCCGGAGCTAGCGATTCTCTACAGCTGACTTGCGCTGGCTGAGTTCCGTCTACCAGTTCTTCGCTTCGGTTCCGATAACCTCGACGCACCAGTCTATGAACGCGCGGACAGCTGGTGAGAGATGGCGGCTCTGCGGATACAGAAGCGACAGGGGCACCGCCGGGGCTTCCAGCTCGGGCAGTATCCGCACCAGCCGGCCTTCGGCGAGCTGACGGCGAACCATGTAGCTGGCCGCCCGGATCAGGCCCAGACCGGCAACACCTGCGGCGACATACCCGTCGGTATCGTTCACCGTCACACGCGTCTTCATCGATACAGGATGCAGCTGATCTCCGTCCTGGAACGCCCAACTCGTCGGCCGCCCCGTGCGGCTGTCGGCGTAGCCCACCGCGAGGTGATCGCGAAGCGCTGCGATTCCGAGAGGTTCGCCATGTCGCTCCAGATAGGCAGGCGACGCGCATACGTACCAATGGAAAGCCCCAAGGCGGCGTAGAACCAGGCTGGAAGGCTGGGGCTCTCCCGCCCGGATGACGCAGTCGATCCCCTGCTGCACCAAGTCAACAACCGCGTCGCCGAGCTGAAGGTCGATCCCGATTCCGGGGAAGCGGGCGGTGAAATGGGAAAGCGCGGGGATAATGAAGTAGCGGGCCAGCGACGGGGGCATGCCGGCCCGTACCGTGCCCCGTACCGCGCCCGTACCCTTTCCCACCGCCCCTTCGGCAGCCTCCACCTCGCGCAGGATCGCCTTGCTGCTGTCGTAGTAGCGCAATCCTGCATCGGTGATGCTCACTGCCCGGGTTGTCCTGTTGAGCAGTTGGACCCCGAGATGCGCTTCAAGATCCTTGATCGTCTTGGTCACAGTGGACGGAAGCACGCCGAGCGTCTCCGCAGCACGCTTGAAGCCCCCCGCCTCCACCACCCGCGTGAAGGTCTCCATCGCCTGAAGCCGGTCCATCCAAAGCAATCCTCAAGTTTAGCGGGCGTAGGTCACCGGTGCGTCTGGCCACATACAACGCCGCCGTCTCCACCCATTTATTCACTTTCTGCGAATAATGAAGTCAAGCCGGTTCGCCTTATCCCGATGGACTTTCCCGCCAGATAGGCACCGAGACAGGCGCACCTTCAGCCGTCTGTCTGCAGACACGGAGTAGCAAGGATGCAGCAAGCACCGAGCAAGGCCGCCCCCGAAGACGAGGACGTCCGGGCTCTGAATGATCTGGCGCGCGAGTGGGTGGAGATCGGTTGGCGTCATACGTCGCAGGAGCCGTTCGACTTTCGAGGCCGCCTCGCCCGTTTCTACGACTGGTCGTCCGAAGACACGCAGTTCTTCGATGACTTCGATACGAAGCGGCGCGTCAACACAGACGTAGCCCAATATGCGGCAATCTGGGACGAACGCATCCCTTCGATGCAGTGCCTGACCAATGTCACCGTCGACGAACCGCGCACCTTGGTGTCAGGCGACCTCGCGGTCATGAGCGTCCAGTTCGTCACCTCCTACACGACCGCGGACGGTGTTGCCGATCAGGCGCTAACGCTCTCGAGCCTCGTCTGGCGGCGCTCACCGGATGGCTGGCGCATCATCCGCGAACACGGGAGCGGGCTCGCGGCCCATGCGCCATCGCGCTGAACCCCGGATTCTTCCGACGACGCCGGCCTTCCCATTCTCTCACTGGGAGTACTGAGAATGCAGTATGAGACAAGGCTTACGATCAATGGAGCGCTTATCGACGGCGCTCGCGCACTTGAGGTAGTCGACCCCGCCACCGGCAAGGTCTTCGCAACTGTTGCATGCGCCTCGCAGCAGCAGGCCGAGGCAGCGGTCCAGGCGGCAAAGAACGCTCAGCCAGGCTGGGAGGCACTGAGCTGGCGTACCCGGGCCGACATGCTGAAGGCGATCGCCGACCGCATCGAAGCTCGGCGCAGCGACTTCGCCGACGCCATGGTTGCCGAGCAGGGCAAGCCCCACCGTGAGGCGGCCGCCGAGGCGGCCTATGCGATCGCGTTCATCCGCCACTTCGCCAGCCTGAACTTGCCAGAACGGCTGCTCTCAGTCCCGGGCAGCGGCAGGGTGGAGCTGCGGCACCGGGCTCTGGGAGTGGTCCTAGGAATCAGTCCCTGGAACTTCCCGCTGCTGATCCCGGCCGCCAAGATCGCACCCGCGCTGCTCGCCGGCAATACGATGGTGATGAAGCCGGCGCCAACAACGCCGATCATGACGCTCATGCTCGGTGAGATCGCCGCGTCCGTCCTTCCGCCTGGCGTCCTCAACGTCATCACGGACCAGAACGACCTCGGCGGCCTGCTCACCTCGCATCCCGATATCGCCAAGGTGACCTTCACCGGCTCAACCGCGACCGGCCGAAAGATCATGGCGAGCGCGGCCCCGACGCTGAAGCGCCTGACGCTGGAACTCGGCGGCAACGACGCTGCGATCGTCCTTGGCGATGTGGACGTACAACAAACGGCGGAACGCATTTTCGCCGCCGCCTTCTTCAATGGCGGGCAGGCCTGCCTCGCGATCAAGCGCGTCTATGTCGCTGATGCCATTTACGACGAGTTCTGCGAGGCGCTGGCCCGCCTCGCGCGCGAGGCGATCGTCGGCCCTGGCAGCAGTCCGGAGGCCCGCATTGGTCCGATGCAGAACCGGCAGCAGTTCGAGAAGGCGCGGCACTACCTTGAGGTCGCGCGCAGGGACGGTCACATCATCGCGGGAGGCAGTATCCACCCGGGCGACGGCTACTTCGTCGCCCCCACGGTAGTGCGTGACATCGATGACTCCAGTGAGCTCGTGAGCCAGGAGCAGTTCTCGCCGATCCTGCCGGTCATCCGGGTGACGGACGGCGAGGATGCGCTCGCCCGGACGAATGCCAGCGACTTCGGCCTTGGCGGGTCGGTGTGGTCCGGCGACGCCGCCCGCGCGAGGGCTTTGGCGGGCCGGATGCAGTCAGGGACAGTCTGGGTGAACCAGCACCTGAACTTCGGCCCGGAGGTGCCGCTCGTGGGTGCCAAGCAGTCAGGCATCGGGGTCGAGTGGACAGATCTTGGCCTCGCCGAATTCTGCCAGATCCAGGTCATCAACGAAGCCGCCTGACGGATTCCCCGCAAGGGCATCCGGCCGGATGAAATAGACAAAGAAACACATATGAACGGCACAAACGTAGATCTGAGGGATATGCTGGTGCTCGGTGCTGGGCAGCTCGGGATGGCTGTTCTACGGGCCCTCGCACCGCGACTGCGGGCGGCGAAGATGCCGCTCACCGTTCTCGTTGCACCAGGAATGCTGGACAAGCCCTCTCAGCAGGATGTGGCGACCGTGGCGGAGCTGCGCCAACTGGGCGTGGAGATACTCGGCATCGATCTCAATTCTGACGAGAGGGCCTTGACCGATGTGTTCCGACGCTTCCGGACAGTGGTGAACTGCACCGGCTTCGTTGCGGGTCCGGGAACCCAGATGAGGATCACGCGGGCGGTTCTTGCGGCGGACGTCGAGCGATACTTCCCATGGCAGTTCGGTGTCGATTACGACATCGTCGGACGTGGCAGCGGGCAGCCTGTCTTCGATGAACAATATGAAGTTCGGGAGCTGCTCCGTAGCCAGAGCGATACCGAATGGGTGATCGTCTCGACGGGAATGTTCACCAGCTTCCTGTTCGAGCCGGCATTCGATGTGGTCAACCTCGACCGCGGGACCATCCATGGGCTCGGCAGCTGGGATACGAAGGTTACGGTGACGACGCCTGAAGATGTCGGGAAGCTCACTACCGAAATCCTGTTGGCCGAACCACGGATCGCCAATCGGGTCGTCTATGTTGCTGGGGACACGATCTCCTACGGGAGGCTTGCGGAGGTGGTTGAGCGGGTCACCGGCCGCGCATTCCAGAAGGCGGAATGGACTCTCGACAAGCTGCGCGCGGATCTCGCCGCCAAGCCCGGCGACCTGATGGCCCGCTATCGCGCTGCGTTTGCTTTGGGCGACGGCATGTGGTGGGAAAAGTCTAACACCTACAACGAACGTGAAGGTCTCAAGACATTAAATGTCGAGGAATATCTGCGCGCGCGATTAAGCTGATCCACGCAGCCAGGCTCATGACCCATCAATGAGCCTCTTGCGGCTTGATGTTGCGGTGATGCCATGGCGGCCAGAGGTGCTGCCATGGCTGACCTGCTCCGGCTCCCGACGGTGCAGATCGAGCGGATCGCGTGCTACTTCCCGCTCTCGCATGCTGTGCCGTGGGCGGACCACAGACGGGTCTTCAGCAGCATCACCTATATCATCCGGCGTGATCTAAACTGGCGCGATGCGGCTGCCCAGGCTGGTTGTAGCGAAACTCCCTCTCCCCGAACCGCAGAGCCTTCGACCACCTTCCAAGAAATCCCGAATTCGTGCCAGATCGTTCTGAGCGACCTGCCCCGACCCGATGCAGGCGTGGAACCTTCCATTGCTACCAGGGGTTCAGCGGGTACGAGAGTGCGCGGTACCGCGACAAGATGTGAAGACTTCAGGCGCGACGCATTCCGCCGTCGCCGTAAAGCTCAGCACCCGCGATGAAGCTCGCCTCGTCGCTGAGAAGGAACATCCTGGCTGCTGCCACCTCCTCTGGACGCGCCCGGTGGTTGAGCCTCCGACGGCCGATGGGCGCTTCCCCATCAACCGCTGGATCCTTCATCCCTTTGCACCTGTCTCACCATCTCGCGGAAGCGCAGGAGCGGCCCCGATGTCGACGTCCGCCGCGTGGCGAAGCGCAGCGGCACGGACAGGCCTGAACACTCTGCCAGTGCGTGGAACGTCACCACGCGTGGTGCTTGGTCCCGAATGGATGCAGGCACCAAGGAAACGCCGAAGCCCGCAGCGACGAGGCTGAGCGTCGACGGCAGTCGCGGCGCCTCCTGCACAACAACCGGATCGAAGCCCGCGGCACGGCAGGCCGCGATAATGGGATCATGGAGGCCAGACTGAGTCGGCCGGTGGTAGAGAACGAAGGATTCTGCAGCGAGGCAGGCAAGCGGCAGCGGCTGTCCGTCTTCCCTCGCCAGAGGATGTCCCGGAGGCAGGGCGGCGAGCATCGGCTCGTCGAGGATGCTCTCCATCCGCACCTCTGGCATGTCGATGATGTCGGATCGCACGAAGGCTGCGTCGATGCGCTCGCGAAGCAGCGCCTCCACCAGTTCCTGGGCTGTGGCTTCCTCAAGCGTTACCGAGACGGCGGGCAAGGCCATGCGGAACTGCCGCAGTGTCCTGGGCACAAGGGGGTGCAGAGCCGCTGATCCTGTGAAGCCGATGGCGAGGCGCCCCTGCTCACCACGCGCCGCCTTGCCCACCACAGCCCGCAGCCCGTCGACCTTCACGATAACCTGGCGCGCTTCATTCAGCAGCGCGGCCCCTGCCTCCGTGGGCCGGATGCCGCGTGGCAGCCGCTCCATCAGCGCGGTGCCGAACTCGGCCTCCATGGCGCGCAGCAGGCGTGTCAGTTGCGGCTGCTGCATGCCCAGCCGCTCGGCGGCCCGCGTGACGCTGCCTTCCTCCGCAAGGGTGACAAAGGCGCGCAGGCGGCGAAGATCCATCAGTGCGATGCCTCTGGTGTCATGGGAACGCGCATTCAGCGGCATTAGAAATCATGGAAGCGCGGGCGTATCAAGGATGCCCATCGTTCGACCAGCGACTTGGGAGGAAACGACACCATGCCGGATGGCTCGCTGCACTGGCGGCGCAACATGTATGTCTGTCTCGTCGGCTCCTTCACCAACGTCACGGCCATGACGCTGCTGCTGCCGTTCCTGCCGCTCTACGTGGAGCAGCTCGGCGTCCAGGGCCGCGCCGCCATCGTCCAGTGGTCCGGCATTGCCTACGGCATCACCTTCCTGGGCGCCGGCATCATGGCACCTATCTGGGGCAAGGTGGCCGACTTCTACGGCCGCAAGATGATTCTGATGCGAGCCTGCCTTGCCATGGCCGTCTGCATGTCGCTGATCGGGGTGGCGGAAAACATCTACCAGCTCGTCGGCCTGCGCCTGCTGGCGGGCGTGCTGGGCGGCTACGCCTCCGGCGCCGTGGTGCTGGTGGCGACGCAGACGCCGAAGGAGCAGGCGGGCTGGGCACTGGGTACCCTCTCCATCGGCACCATGGCGGGCACGCTGCTCGGGCCCCTCGTTGGCGGCGTGCTGCCGGGCCTCATCGGGCTGCGCGGCACGTTCTTCCTGGCAGGCGGCGTCATCTTTCTGGCTTTCCTGGGCACCGTGTTCCTGATCCGCGAGGACCGGCAGCCGCGGCCGAAGGGCGCGCCGCAGGTGACCGGCAGCGCCTGGTCAATGATCCCGGACCGGCGCCCGGTCATCGCCATGCTGGCGACGGCGATGCTGCTGATGCTGGCCAATATGTCGGTCGAGCCGATCATCACGGTCTATGTCGCGCAGTTCGTGCCGCCAGGTGGGGACGTCGTGTTCACGGCCGGGCTGGTGATGGCCGCGTCCGCCATCGGCAGCGTCCTCGCCGCGTCATGGCTGGGCCGCCTGGCCGACCGGATCGGCTCGTGGAACCTGATCACCATCTGCCTGCTTGCCTGCGGTGTCCTGCTTATCCCGCAGGCCTTCGTCACCGAGAGCTGGCAACTCATCGGCCTGCGCTTCCTGATGGGCATCTCGCTGGCCGGGCTGCTGCCGGCCATCGCGGCGACCATCCGGCACAACGTGCCGCAGGGCGCGGCGGGCACCATCCTCGGCTACAACACCTCGGCGCAGTACGCCGGGCAGGTGCTCGGGCCGCTGGCTGGAGGCTTCGTGGGCGGCCATGTCGGCATGCAGGCTGTCTTCCTGGCGACGACCTTGATCATGTTCGCCGGTGCGGCGTTCAACTGGACGATCAGCAGGCAAGTCAGCGGCATGATGCCGGATCTGCTTCCGAAGCCGTGATCCGGCAGGCTCCGGCGCACACACTCAACTGAACGCCTGAGCGCCATCGGCACAGGGCCGGCCCGGCGGAGATTGGCCGGAAGCGGCCAGTCCGCTTACCGGCAGCCACTGCCGGTAAGCGGGCATTTCCTCGGATGACCGTCCATGTGCTGGCACATCTGGGCCAGCCATCGCCATCCTTTCCGCTGCTAGCTTACACTCTCGGCAAGCACGGCCTTGCCAAGGGCGCGGGCCAGGATGTCCTCCGCGTGCTCTGCTGGTCCGCCATCAGCCCAGGCGACGAACTGGTCGGGGCGGACGAGGATCGTGCCGGACCCGTAAGCCGCCTCAGCATCTGCGCCGAGCGCCACGATCTGCAGCGGGATACCCTGCCGTTTCGCTGCGTCCTCGAACCTGGTCGCCTCGGCGCCATCGGGCGCGGAGGTCAGCAGCGTCAACCCCTCGCCAAGGGTGTCGAAGACGTTGCCACCATTGGGCAGCGGCTGCGGCGCCAAGTGGTGGCCCGCCCGTGCCTGGAAGCTGTGCGAGCCGACCGCACTCGGCTTGCCAGTCCCGTTCACCACAATCGGCGAGCCCTCATAGTTCGGCTCGAATGACGCGACCTCGGACCGGGCACCGGACTGCCGCGCCGTCCATTCCGCCTCAAAGGCCGCCCTGTCCCGGCTGGGATCGAACACTGTCAGGAAGTCGCGGTCGGAGTGGATTGACTTCTCGATGAAGTCGCGGGCGGTGGAGGCGAAGACCGGGCGGCGTTCGGCGTCATAGCTGTCGAGCAGAGCCGGGCCGCCCCAGCCCTGCAGGGTCGCGGCCAGTTTCCAGCCCAGGTTGGCGGCGTCCTCCAGGCCCGTGTTGATGCCGTAGCCGCCATAGGGCGGATGGCTGTGCGCCGCATCCCCAGCCACAAAGACGCGGCCCTGGCGATACTGGTCCGCGATGGCGAAGCGCAGGTCCCAGAAGCCAATATGCTCGAAAGCCACGTCGAACTCGGCGCCCGCCGCCCGTTGCAGGTAAGCGGCGAAGTCCATGCTGTCCTTGGTGGTGCCGGGCGGCACCGGGGCATGGAAGAAGAAGCCGCCATCGAGATCGACGCGGCCGAAGAACTGCCAATACCCGCGCAAATCCGGGTGCAGCACATTGTAGTAGGACTTGCCGGGGTAGCGGCTCAGCAACTCGTTCAGGCGCCGGGACCGGAACACCAGCAGCACCATCAGGCGGTCGTGGTCCGACCGGGTCTGGGTGATCCCCGCGGCTTCCCGGGTGGTGGAGCGGCTGCCGTCGCAGCCCACCGCATAGTCGGCGCGCAGTTCGCGCCGGGCGGCGCCATGGCGCTCTGCCACCACGATGCGGACGCCGTTGTCGTCCTGCTCCACTGTCTCGGCCGTCCAGCCATAGAGCGTGGTGACGGAAGGCAGCTCTGCCACGCGGGCGCGCAGCACCGCCTCGGTGGCGTATTGCGGCAGGCGCTCGTTGTCCGTGAAGTAGTAGGGCCGCACCAGTTCCCGTTGCAGCCAGTCGTAATGATAGTCCCCGAACAGGGTGCCATAGGACGTCATCCCGCCGATGCCGTATTCCCTCGGGATTGTCCGGGCGGCACGCAGAGCCTTCTCGGCACCCCAGAAGTGGAAGTGCTCCATGGTCCGCTGCGTCAGGTTCTGCCCCTTCGGGATGGGCTGCGGCTGCGCGTAGCGCTCCACCAGGGTACAGCCGATACCCCGCTGGCCCAGGGCGATGGCGAGGCCTGTTCCCACTGGTCCTCCACCAATGATGACGACCTGGGATGTATCCGGGCTGATGGGGGACATGGGCGTTTCCTGATATTGGTTAAGTTGGGCGCCGGTTTGGTCCTGAAGCCCGAGGGGACCCTTCCACGGCACGATTTCGCCGTCAATATCATCAGACGACTGACGATTTCCACCCGAATTTCGGTGGCCAAGGCATGGATGTGGCCGATGGATTGCGGCAAAGAATGAAGGCATCGTGCCTGCCTGGAAGGGAACCGCCCCGCTGATCGAACGAGCCCGCAAGCGCCTAGCCATGCCGGAGCAGGATGGCGCCGAGAGCCGCATCGAGCCCCTTGCCATGCTCTATGCCCGGCCCGGCTTCAAGCTACGCCGCGCGCATCAGGTCGCGCTCTCGGTCTTTTCCGAGGAATGCCGCGCCTTCGACGTCACCACCACGCAGTATGGCATCCTGGTGGCACTGCGGGAACAGCCGGGGCTGGATCAGATCGGCTTGGCACAAGCGTTGGGGCTGGATCGTTCGACAACCGGCATGGTGGCCGGAAACTTGGAAACGCGTGGCCTCCTGAGGCGGCAGCGCCATGAGGTGGACCGGCGACGGCATGTCCTGACCCTTACCGCAGCGGGGGAGGAACTGCTGCAACAGATTGGGCCTGCCACGGAACGCGCGTGGCGGCGTCTCCTGGCGCCCTTGTCAGGGGCCGAAGCGGCAGCACTGGCCGCGCTGCTGGACCGGTTGTTGTCCTATCACGACGCCCTGATCCGGGTGCCGCTGAAGCGCAGCCAGGACAGCTAGGCACGCATCTCGCCTGAGGCAGGCCCGGCAGCCCAACGTGCATCCATGCCGAAAATTTATTGACAGACGTCTGCTTATTTTGCGACGGTCTGCGCGAAGAAAAAACGCAGGAAACGTTTGTGCGCCCATCTGCTCTCTCGCGACGCGGGCTGGCGTCGCTCGCCCTCCTCCCGTTCCTGGCCCATCGCGCCGTGGCCCAGCCGCAGCAGCCGGACGGGCCGGTGACCATCATTGTTCCCTATACCGCGGGAACAGGGCCGGACATCCTGGCCCGCCTGGTTGGCGTGCATCTCCAGCCGCGGCTGAGCCAGCCTGTTGTGGTCGACAACCGGGCAGGCGCCAGCGGCCTGATCGGCACCCAGGCCGTGTCGCGCGCCGCGCCGGACGGGCGCACGCTCATGCTGCAGCCCAATACCTTCGTCATGAACGCCAGCCTGTTCCAGCAGGTGCCCTACGACCCGGTGAAGGGCTTCACGCCCATCGCTCTGCTGACCCGCGGCGACCTAGCCCTGGTGGTTCACCCGGATGTTCCCGCCCGGGATGCCCGCGCCTTCGCGGAACTCGCGCGGGCGAAGCCGGGCGCCGTCGATTATGCCAGCCCCGGCAACGGCACTCCGCAGCACCTCGGCATGGCATTGTTTGCGCTCACGGCGAAGGTGGAACTGACCCATATTCCCTATCGCGGCTCGGCTCCGGCCATCCAGGATCTGCTAGGCAAGCGCGTGGCAGCCATGTTCCTGCCCGTGCACACAGCCCTTCCCTTGGTGAAGGAGGGCCAGATCCGCATGCTGGCGATCGGCAGCGAGAAGCGCTCGGCCTCCGCGCCGGAGGTGCCGACCCTGGCTGAGGCGGGCTTCCCTGGTGTGCAGGCGGATCTCTGGTACGGGCTGCTAGGTCCAGCCGGATTGCCGGGCGCGCTGGTGAGGCGGCTCAACACCGAGCTCAATGCCTGGCTCGCCGAACCCGCCACCACCGAGGCCTTGCAGGCCCAGGGCATGGTCGCGACCCCCTCGACCCCCGAGGCCTTTGGAGAGCTCGTGGCACGGGACTACGTGCGGTGGGCGTCGGTGATCAAGCAGGCGGAAATCACCGCTGGCTAAGGCTTGGCGGCTGCGTGCGGACTGTCCTTGGCCAGGCCGCCAGCATCATCCTGGTACACCTCGAGAGGAATGAGCGGTATGGCCAGCGCGCGACATCACCGCGGCACGCGAGTTGTCGCTCCGCAAAGCCTAGGCCGCTGAAGAGGCGGCTGGCCAGGTCCTGAACCAACCTTCAGAGCCGATCGCGGGGAACCACGCTAAGGTGGCTGAGACTAGGCGGCCTGGGTTGGAAGAGCATTGAGGAGAAGCTGATTGCCTATAGCGTTCTGGTCGATGTTTTGGCAGCCTCTATCATAGAGGTTGGCCTCGGCTCTCCGTCCTTCGCCTGTAAACCGGAGGGTGCCGGAGCGTAGAGGCCGGTAGGGTTAACCCTCCTGCGACATCGAGGGGCCGCGGGTTCTGCCAGGGCGAGTAGAACACCATGCTTATGCAACGAAGGTCAGCGGCTCTCTTCCTATGCTGCCTTTCGATCTTGGGCATCGCAGCCTGTGCTGCACCATCGGACCCCATCCCGGCCCAGAGCAGATTTGAACGGTTTGACCGCTATTACCTCCATCGGGAGTCCCCCTTCGCACCACGGGGCGATCTGTTTGACCGGCCCTAAATTCCAATGCGTAGGCAGGTCACCGCATTGACATGGTGACTTGCCGTCACTTCTTCTGCTCTGCGATCCTGGCTTTGCCCCGTGACTGGAGAGCATGTTCATGGCTTCGAGCATCAGCTCCTTCGGAGGGGCGGTCCTCATCCAGGGCAATCTGTTCACAGCCTAGACAAAGGCGGTGACGCCTTGCTTCGCTGCCGCATCCACCTCGGTCGGTATCTCCAGCTCAGCGCGCCACGGACGGGCGTTTAGCTTGGGCTGGTTACGCAGCGCCATCAGCTTGCGCTGCCCGTCGATATGGAAGCATAGAGGCGTGGCTGCATGTCATCATACAGCTTCGCCACTTCCTCTGCCGCCTTCCCACCGGGCTCGTATTCCGCTGCGGCATTGCTGGTTGCAAGGCAGTTCCCGAAGCGACCCGGAAGCTGATGATGGCGGCAACACGTCCACTCAGGATGGTGCGGAGCATCAGGTCAAAAGCCTCCAGACGCCCCCTTGGCAACTGGACGCCTCCTCGGACGCCAATACAATAATCCTGCGCCAACATGTCCGTCGGTCGGCTGCCCGGCTGTTGCCCACAGCAGCCTTCCGGACGA
This sequence comes from Pseudoroseomonas ludipueritiae, assembly GCF_014490445.1. Taxonomy (GTDB): domain Bacteria; phylum Pseudomonadota; class Alphaproteobacteria; order Acetobacterales; family Acetobacteraceae; genus Pseudoroseomonas; species Pseudoroseomonas ludipueritiae. The sequence continues at coordinate 15,840 of NZ_JACTUZ010000029.1, forward strand.
TCAAGCAGCTTCCACACAGCAGACGCCGGCTTGCGGCTGCCTGTAGATCGCGGAAAGCAACCGCTCGCCGGATAACGCGCCGGCGGGCGGTGGCCATGTGCCATGTAGTGCCGTGATCAGGCGCCGATCTTGCCGCCACCGGTTTTCGTGATGGCAATGATCGCCGGGCGCGGCGGCATGCTGTCCTTGAAGTCCGGCCAGCGGGTGGACGGGTTGGCGAAGGAACTCCCCTTGTCGTCGCCCGGGTGCTGGATGGCCAGGAACATCGTCTCGTCATCCGGCGTCAGGCAGGGGCCACAAACCTCGGCACCCGTGGGCGCCTGGTAGAACAGCTTGGTCAGTGCCCGGCCTTCGCCATCCGTATCCGCGCCGTACAGCCCGTCCGCCACCTTGGAGGTGCCGGGGGCGCCGTCGGTCGAGATCCAGATCCGGCCCTTGCTGTCAAAGGTGCAGTTGTCCGGGCAGCTCAGCCAGCCCTCGGCGCTGAGGCTCTGGTGGTACTGCGCCCCGGCATCGGTGCCCGGCCTGCCGGCGATCAGGAAGATTTCCCAGGTGCCTTCCAGCGCCGCGTGATCCACACGCTCCGTGCCGGCGCCCGGCGGGATCATCTCGATAACATGGCCGTGCACGTTGTTGGCGCGCGGGTTGATCCTGTCCACCTGATCCGCCTTGCGGCGGGTGTTGTTGGTCAGCATCACGTAGACGCGGCCGTTCACGGGGTTGGCCTGCACGTCCTCCGGCCGATCCATCGGTGTCGCCTTCAGCAGGTCGGCGGCGCGGCGGGTGTCGATCGCCACGTCGGCCTGGCTGTTGAAGCCATTGGCGGCGGTCAGCGGACCCTGGCCATGCACCAGCGGCAGCCAGCGCATCTTGCCGTCTTCCTCGAACCGCGCGACGTAGAGCGTGCCATCGTCCAGCAGGTCGCGGTTCGCGGCGCGGTCATCCGGGTTCCAGGCGCGGGCGGTGACGAACTTGTAGACGTAGTCGAAGCGCTCATCGTCGCCGGAATAGAACACCACACGACCATCAGGCGCGATGGCGTGGGTGCAGCCCTCATGCTTGAAGCGGCCCAGCGCGGTACGCTTCACCGGCACGCTTTCCGGGTCATAGGGGTCGTACTCGACCACCCAGCCGAAGCGGTTCGGCTCGTTCGGCTCGCGGTCCAGGTTGAAGCGCTCGACGAAGTCGGCCCAGTGATAGCTGGCCTGCTTCACAATGCCATAGCGCTTGTACATCGCGGCCTGCGCGCCAGTCTCGGCCGCCTCGCCACCGAAATACTGGTTGAAGTTCTCCTCGCAGGTGATGACTGTCCCCCAGGGCGTGTTGCCGCCGGCGCAGTTGTTGAAGGTGCCCAGCGCCATCCGGCCCTCCCGGTCGGCGGAGGTCTTCATGCGGTCATGGCCAGCGGCCGGTCCGCTGATGCGCATCGGCGTCTCGCCGGTGATGCGGCGATTCAGCTTGCTGCCTGCCACCGGCGCCCAGCGGCCGTTCTCCTTGCGGATCTCCACGATGGACATGCCATGCGCGGCGATCTCCACCATCGCCTGCTCGCGGCTGGTCTTCAGGCGGGATTCCTCCCCCGCGCCGAGCCCGTCGAACATCAACTGCGGGTCGGTGTATTCGTGGTTCACCGCCAGCAGGCCGTGGGAGGCATTCTTGCTGCCCTGCGGCAGTGGAAAGAAGTCCACGTAGTCGTTGTTGTAGCCGAACTGCTGGGCCTGAGCGGCGGCGGTCTGACTGGCTGGGTTGAAGGCCGGCGCGCCGGGCAGCACCGGGTCACCCCAGCGGATCACGGTCTGCATCTCATAGCCCGGCGCCAGCGCGTCCTCGGGCTTCAGCTGATGCGCCAGTTCCGTGAAGGTCAGGCTGGAAGGGCCGTTGCGGACGGGGCCGGTGCCCTGCTGCGCGGCGGCGTTCTGCGCCGCGGCGGTGTTGGCCGAGGTCAGGAGCTGATCGGTCAGCGTCGCGGTCGCGGCCGCGCCGGCCAGTCCGCGCAGCGCGGCGCGACGGGACAGGCGGCGCTCGACCAGTTCGCTAATGGTGTCGCGTGGCGCGGGATTGCTGCCGATGTCCTCGATCTCGGGCAAGCGCCCGCTGGGCAGGCAGGTGTCAGGCATGAAGGGATATCCCACTGACTTGGGCGGCACAGGGGAGCGCCGCAAAACATCCGGGAGAGAGCGTCTCATCTACGACGCCTGGATGACATCGCGATGAACAAACCATGACGATGCTGATCCGGCCCCCCAATACGCGCAGCCTCCGCATTTTCCTGCTTGCTATGTTATAACATATCGTTCATCAGCGATGCATGACAGCCGTTCCGCTCGCCCGCCGATCCCTTCTCGGCTCTGCCATGAGCCTTCCGCTGCTGGCCCGCCCCGGCCTCGCGCAGCCGAGCACAAACATCTTCCGCGTTGTCACCTCGCAGGAAATCAACGGGCTGGACCCTGCCCGTTCCGGCTATGTGTTCACGCGCATGCAGGTGGTGGAAACACTGCTGGGCGCCGACGACGGCGGCCTGCCGGTGCCGCAGCTCGCCCGCGCCTGGACCTTGTCGGAAGACCGCCTGACCTGGCGCTTTTCCTTGCGGCAGGGGGGCCGCTTCCACGACGGCATGCCGGTCACCGCCGAGGCGGTGGTGGCCTGCCTGGGACGGGCGCGGGAGCAGGCCGGGCTGTTGGGCAACCTGCCGCTCGCCAGCATCGCGGCCGAATCCGGGGCGGTGCTGATCCGCACCAGCCGCCCCTTCACGCCGCTGCTGGCTTTCCTGGCGCATTACAGCACGGGCATCCTCGCCCCCGCGGCCTTCGAGGGGCAGGCGGTCCGCGCCATTATCGGCAGCGGGCCGTATAAGCTGTCCCGCCTGCTGGCGCCGCAGCGGCTGGAAGCCGAGCGGAGCGAGCACTGGGTCGGCCCGGCCCCGGCCATTGCCCGCCTGTCCTACCTGGCGGCCGGACGCGGCGAAACGCGCGCCGCCATGGCGGAAGGCGGCCAGGCCGAGCTGGTCGCGCAGCTGGCGCCAGAAACGGTGGAGCGGCTGCGCCGGAACCCGCGCCTCGCCATCGATATCCGCGCCATCCCGCGCACCCGGCTGATCAAGCTGAACTGCAACCTGCCGTTGTTCCGCGACCTCCGCGCCCGTCGCGCCCTCAGCCTGGCGCTGGACCGGCAGGGCATGGCGACGGCGCTGCTGCGCTCCCCCGCCTCGGCCGCCACACAGATCTTTCCGCCTGCCATGGCGGAGTGGCATGTCCCGGAACTGCCGCCGCTGCGGCGACATGTGGCGGAAGCCCGCCGCCTGCTGGCCGAACTCGGCTGGCAACCAGGCGCCGAGGGCATCCTGCAGCGCGACGGCCAGCCTTTCTCCTTCACTCTCCGCACCTTCTCCGACCGCCCGGAACTGCCTGGCCTGGCCACCGCCATGCAGGCCCAGCTGCGGGAGGCCGGCATCGACATGAGGGTCGCCATCGTCAACAGCGGCGAGATCCCGGCCGGCCATCGCGACGGCACGCTGGAAGCGGCGCTGATGGCGCGCAACTTCTCCCTGGTGCCGGACCCGCTCGGCACCCTGCTGCAGGATTACGGGCCGAACGGCGGCGACTGGGGCGCCATGGGCTGGTCCAGTGCCGCGTTGCAGGACGTGCTCGACAAGTTGGGCACCACCTCCGATCCGGCGGAGCGTGCGGCGCTGCGGGGCCGCGCCTCCACCATTCTGCACGAGGAACTGCCCGTCATTCCCGTGAGCTGGTTCGACCTGGCCACCGCTGTCTCGAAGCGCGTCGCCGGCCTGACAGTGGACCCGCTGGAACTCTCCTTCCGCGTCGCGAGTGCCCAGTGGGCGGGCTGATGCGGGCGCTCGGCACCCGTGCCACCCAGGCCGTGCTGGTGGCGCTGCTGGTCGGCACAGCCTGCTTCCTGATGGTGCGGTTGCTGCCGGGCGACATGGCCTACCGCATCGCCGCCAGCCGCTACGGCTACGACCTGGTGGACGGCGCGGCGGCTGAGGCGGTGCGGCAGGAGCTCGGGTTGGACCGGCCCTGGTTCGCGCAGCTCGGTGCCTGGTTCGCGGACCTGCTGCGCCTGGACCTCGGCGTGTCGCTGGCCTCGGGCGAGCCGGTGGCGGAGGCGCTGGCCATCCAGCTCGGCCACACGCTGCTGCTTTCGGCCACGGCGCTGGTCTTCTCGCTGCTGATCGGGCCACCGCTGGGCGCGCTCGCCGGGCTGCGCGGCGGCGGCTGGCTGGATGGTGCCCTGCTCGCGGCCTCCGCCGCGCTGCGCGCCGTACCGGCCTTTGTGCTGGGTACCGGGCTGATGCTGTGGCTGGGCGTGGAATGGGATTGGCTGCCGGTGGCCGGCGTCGGCGGCTGGCGGGAAGTCATTCTGCCCGCGCTGACCCTGGCCCTCGGCCTGGCCGCCGCATCGTCCCGTGTGGCGCGGGACGCGGTGGCCGCCGTGGTCGCCTCGCCCTTCTTCGGCTTCGCGCGCATGAAGGGGCTGGGCGATGCTGCCGCCTTCCGCCGCCACGGCATCCGCAACGCCGCCATTCCCGTGGTGGCCTATCTGGGCCTGCAGCTCGTGGTGCTGATCGAGGGCGTCGTGGTGGTGGAATCCCTCTTCGCCTGGCCCGGCATCGGGCACGCGCTGGTGCATGCCGTGCTGGGCCGCGACATCCCCATGGTGCAGGGCACGGCGCTGGTGATGGGCCTGCTCTTCGTCACCCTCAACGCTCTGACCGACCTGTTCTGCTGGCTTCTGGACCCGAGGCGCCGCACCGCATGACACCATCCCGCAAACGCCTGCTGGGCGGCGCCATGCTGGCGGCCGTGGCAGGCCTCGCGCTGCTCGGGCCGCTGCACGGCGCGGACCCGCTGCGGCAGAACCTGCCGGACGCACTGCTGCCGCCCGGCGGCGCCTATCCGCTTGGCACGGACCACCTGGGGCGCGACATGCTGGCGCGGCTATCCGCCGGCGCGCGCTTGTCCTTCGGCCTCGCGCTGCTGGCGGCGCTGCTGTCTGCCATGGCCGGCACGCTGCTCGGCCTGCTGGCGGCGCTGCGCGGCGGCTGGGCGGAGCGGCTGCTGCTCGGCCTGGCGGATGCGGTGCAGGCCCTGCCGGCGCTGCTGCTGGTGGTGCTGGTCACCGCCTTCGCGCCCGGCGAGTTCCTGCCGCTCTATCTCGGCATCGCCCTGGCGCTCTGGGTGGAGTTCTTCCGCATCAGCCGCAACACCGCGGCCGGCGTGCTGGCGAGGCCGCAGGTGGAAGCGGCACGGCTGCTGGGCTTCGGCACCGGCCATATCCTGCGCCGCCACCTGTGGCCGGAGGTCGCGCCGCTGGTCGCCACCCTCTTTGCCTTTGCCGCCGGCACGGCGGTGACCACCGTGGCCGCGCTGGCCTTCGTGGGCGTCGGCGCCCGCCCGCCCGTGCCGGAATGGGGCAGCATGATGACCGAACTGCTGCCCTACTACGCCGACGCGCCCCTGGCGCTGCTGCTGCCGGCCTTCTTGATCTTCCTGACCGTGCTCGGCCTGCATCTGCTGGCGGGGCGGGAGCGCGCATGAGCCTCGTCGTCGAGAACCTCCGCATCACCGGCCCTGAGGGTGTGCTGGTGCACGGCGCCAGCTTCACCCTGCGGCCCGGGGAACCGCTGGTCCTGCTGGGCGAGACCGGCTCCGGCAAGTCGCTGCTGGCGCAGGCCGTCATGGGCAGCCTGCCGCCCGGGCTGCATGCCGAAGGGCGTGCGGTGCTGGATGGGCGGGACATCCTGCCGCTGCCGCCGCGGGATCGCCGCGCGCTCTGGGGCCGGCGCATCGCCATGCTGCCGCAGGAACCCTGGGCCGCACTGGACCCCACCATGCGCGCCGCCGCGCAGGTGGAGGAGGTGGACCAGCTGGTGCACCGCCGCGGCAAGCAGGACGCGCGGCGGCACACGGCGGCACGGCTGGCACGCCTCGGCCTGGATGGCGCTGGCCACCGCTACCCGTTCCAGCTTTCGGGCGGCATGAACCAGCGCGTGGCGCTGGCGGCCACCGAGGCCGCCGGCGCCGCGCTGCTGATTGCCGACGAGCCGACCAAGGGCCTGGACGCCGAACTGCGCGACACCGCCGGGGCTTTGCTGCGGGCGGAGGCGGAAGCCGGGCGCATGCTGCTGGTCATCACACATGACGTGGCGCTGGCCCGGCTGCTGGGAGGCCAGGCCATGGTGATGCTGTCAGGCCAGGTGGTGGAAGCCGGCCGCCTGCCCGCGCTGCTGGACGCACCCAAGCATGACTACACCCAACTCCTGATCGCCGCCGAGCCGGCGCGCTGGCAGGCATGGCCGCGCCGGCAGCCGGGCCGCACGGTGGTGGAAGCGCGGGGCCTGCGGAAATCCCTGGGCGGGCGCGAGTTGCTGGACGGCCTCGATCTGGACATCGAAGAAGGCGAGGTGGTGGCGGTCGCGGGGCGCAGCGGCTGCGGCAAGACCACGCTCGGCAATCTGCTGATGGGTCTGGCCCGGGTGGACCAGGGCAAGGTGCGGCGCGGCGCCTGGATCGCGCCCTTTGGCTTGCAGAAGCTCTACCAGGACCCGCTGGCCGCCTTCGCGCCGCATCAAAAGCTGGGGCAAGGACTGGCGGAACTGCAGCACCGGCACGGGCTGGCCGAGGACTCCGCGCGGCGGCTATTGCCAAGGCTGCGGCTTAACCCGGCCCTGCTGGCCCGCAAACCAGCCGAGGTTTCGGGCGGCGAGCTGCAGCGGTTTGGCTTGCTCCGCGCATTGTTGCTGAGCCCGGCGATGTTGTTCGCCGACGAGGCGACCTCACGTCTGGATCCACTGACCCAGCAGGACGTCATGATGCTGCTCGGCGCATGCGTGCAGGAGGCAAATATGGCGCTCCTGGTGGTCACCCATGAGGCTGCACTGGCGGAAAAGGTCGCGAGCCGCGTGATCCCTCTCGGGACAGCGGCGGCGTGAACACTGCCTCATGTCCGCTTCTCCGCGCTTAGGCTTTGAAAGCCGCCGTGCCGTATCGGCCAGACTAGGCTACCGCAGCAGGATAGCTTTTGCATGCCGTCTGCCACGCTGGACAGGCCGGCGCCGGCCTCCAACTGCGTGCTCCAGAAGCCCTTGCTTCTCGCTGGCTGCGGCCTGCCTCGCTGCAACGGCCAGGGCAGGCCGCAGTTACTTCCCTGGCAGCCTCCCGACGGCTGCACCTGGCCATGCCGCCAGCCTGCGCTGACGGCCTTGCGGCAACCTGTGCGGTTCGGGCCCTGTGCCCCGCCTGCCGCCATCCTGCCACTGGAGGAGACCGCCACATGCGCCATGCGATGATCACCGCCGTGTGCCTGATGCTCGGTATAAGTGCCGTCGCCGCTCCAACCCTTGCGAAGGAGCCCCGCCACAGTCCGGCTGTCCGAGCGCAGCAGCAGGGGCACAGTCAGCATCTCCGCCCCCAGCGCGGCCGGGCCTCCTTCTACAGCAACCGCTTCCACGGCCGCCGCATGGCCAATGGCCAGCGCTTCAACCGCCACTCCAACGCGGCTGCCAGCCGAACCCTGCCACTCGGCACCCGCGCCAGGGTGAAGAACCTGGAGAATGGCCGCACCGCAATGGTGGTGATCCAGGACCGGGGTCCCCGCACCCGCAGCCGGGTGCTCGATGTCAGCCCCCGTACAGCGACGCAGCTGGGCATCCGTGAGCAAGGCACGGCCTTGGTCGAGATCGTGCCACTGGCGGTGCCGCGCGGCGGCCGTGGGTCAGGCGCCGGGTAAGTCGGCTGCTCTCTGCCCTCCCCTGCCCTGCACAGTCTGCCCACCCGGTGATCCACAGATCTGTCCCCGCAGTCTGGGGGCAAGTTCCTGGTGGGCTCATTAGGTAGGGCGCGGCTCAGCGCAGCGCCAGGTCATCCAGATAGGCGTCGAGCGGATAGAAGTGGCCGGCCACCGCCTGTAGCTCACAGTTGGCATGTGCTTGGTAGCGAGGTGGCACTCATTGGACAGTTTGGCGGTCAGGAAAAGCGCCTGCGGCTGGTGCAAGGATCGCTGGGGATCTCATGGCAGATCACGCCGCGCGTGCTTACAGCCGCAATGGCGGCGGCCAGGAGGCGAAGAGCGCCTCTTCGACCATGATGACGATGCGCAAGATCGATGCCGCGGCGATTGAGGCAGCCCAGCGTGGGTGACCATGCGCCAGTTTCGCATCCTGCCGGAGCAACCGCGCTCACGGCCGGAAGGTAGGGCCTTCGAGTCGTTGGCTCAGATGGTTTGATCGCACCATCTGAGCATCTCCGCTCATTATCGTCTTCAGGCACAGACGCAGTTCTTCAACAGGGCGACTTCCAGCACCGCGCCCGGCAGGAAGAGCAATGCGGCCAGCTCAAGGGCTGGACTCGGCGAGCACCGGTTTCGGGCCGGAACAAGGCCATGCCGCAATCGGACTTCCTGGTCGGCACTTAGCAGGGCCGCTGGCGAAGAACATTCAGACCCAATCGAGGGGCACCGTCCACTTGTGGACCGCTAGCATGAGAGGGCTCGGACTGGGCCATCAGGCGGCCTAGCCAGCGCCGGATAGGCGCCGTTGCGTGCCCTGCTTCTGGCGAATGGCCGCCAACCGGTCGGTGAGGCTGGATGGTGCCGGTAGGCGGCCCGCAGCCGCGTCCAAAGCGGCAGCGATGTTTGGATCGTCCTTCTCTGGCTGTGTGGGAGTCAGAAGTTTGGCCTTGGCATTGGCGGCCTCAGCCTGGGCCAAGTCCCTGGCGGCAGCATCCCGCATAGACTTCAGTGCCACGCTCAGGCCGCTGGTGGCGCCAGTGAGGCCCGCAGCCTGGCGCGCAGCCTCAGCACGGCGTTCCGCGGTTTGCCGCTGCGCATCCGCACGCGTCATATCCCGCTGCGCACGTGACAGCTCTGAGCGTGCGGATTTCAGCTTGTTGCCGGCCTGCTCGTATGTTTGCTGCAGCATGTTCAGGAAGTCCTGTGCGTCTGCCGCGTCCTGCTTTTCTCGCTCCACCTCGGGAGCCATTTCTTCCAGCATCGTGAGAAGCGTGCCAAGCGAGCGTTCCAACTCGCTCTTCTGGGCGGGATCTGTCGCTGCCTCCGCGCGGCCCTGGAGTTGCTCGGCGGCGGCGAGGCGCTGTTGTGACAAAGCCTGAATGGTATCGGCTTCACGCTTCTCGCGCTCATAAGCCTGGCGCGCTTCAGCAACCTGCAGGCCAAGTTGGTCCAGGTGCTGCTCCATGGTCCGCAGCTCCGCCTCCGTAGCGGATTTGGGATCCCAGCGGACAATAGCCTCCACGGCATTGTTGACGGCTTGATCGGTCTTCACGCCAACGAGGTTCCGGATAAAGGCAAGCATGACAGTCTCCCGTTCCAATTGTTCTGACTAGCCGGCCATGGCACCGGCGTTGAGCAAGGCCACCGCGAGTTGCACGCCCACCAGCAACCAGGCAGCGGCGAGATTGCCGGCCTCGATCATGTCGCGCAGGCCCCGGATCAGCAGCGTGGCGACCACAAAGGTCACCAGTTGCAGAACCAGCGCCACCAGGCCCCAGATGAGGATATCGAGCGAGAAGCGGCTTGTGGCCAATGTGGCTGCCAGGGGAATGGCAAGCGCCACCATGCTGCCCGCCAGCACAATGCCGCCGGCGGCATTGCCCGCGCGAACCAGCCGCATCTCATGAAAAGGCGTGATGGCCATGTATACCGCCACACCCACGATCAGCAGCGCCAAGGTCAATGCGAACTGCGCCACGAGGACGGGCAGGCCTTCCTGCAGGGTGCCGAGGATCACGTCCATGGTTGTCGTTTCATCCTTCGCTGCGGCGGTTCAGGCCAGTGACAAGGAGGCTGGGTTGATGTCCAGCCCGGCGCGGATCTCGATCCAGGCCTGCCCGCCATCCTCGATGGCGGAGACCAGGATGTATTCCGTTTGAGGAGCGGGCATGGCCAGGCCCGTGGGTGCGGCATAGAGCATGCTCTGGCTGGTGATGGCCCGGCGGCCAGAGGCTGACTCAACCTGTTCAACCAGTTGCCGCGGCTGCATACGGGACTGGCCGGGCGACCAAGCCCGGGCATAAAGCTTGCCGTCCTTGGTCTGGAACTCTGGCCAGCCGATCATGCCCTCTCGTGGGTCCAGCCAGGCGCCCCACTCGGCCTCATCGGCCGGCGTGACCTCATCGAGCAACGCGAAGTACCGGCATTCGTCCGGCTCGTTGTTGTCGCCGAGGTGCAGTTGCAGCATGGCTCTGTCACCTGGCAGGTACAGGCGCACCAGCCCACCGGGCGCGTCACCGCCGATGCGGCCAACCTCCTCCACGCTGATCGTCTCGCCTGTACCCGGAGGGCTGGACAGATGCGTGGATCCCGCTGCTAGCAGGAATGGTGTGGGGTCCAGCGTCAGCGTCATCCCAACGCGGAAACGCGACGGCTCGTAGCCTCCGCCGGAAGTCTTGTGGCGCAGCATGTTGGCCGCGCTGGCCAAAGTGCCACCCGGTCCCATTTCGCCGGCTCCGCCAGGCCGGCTCACCGCGGCGCGTCGGCCATTGCGCCGGCGCCAGGCCAGGACCGCCAGCATACCGCCTCCCAGGACCACCACGCCGGCCACCGAGGCGGGAATGCCCTGACCGCCCTGCTCGACCGGGACCACGCTGGGTGTCCGCCGGTCAGGCAGGTCGGCACCCTCGGCTCCGGTCGCAACCTCCACGGGCACGTCAGGCGGCAGGTAATCGGGGTCGCGTGGCTGATCGCCCTTCTCCGCGATCCGCCGGTCAAGGTCCTCCAGCTGAGCACGTACCTCGGGATCGTTCTGGGCCCGGCGCTCGGCTTCCTGCCGCCACTCCTGATAGCCCGGGTCACCCTGGTGGTTCCGGAAGAAGTCAGAATGGCCTGGGCGATTGAGGGTGCTGAACAGAAACCAAAGGAAGGCCGCGTCCCAGACACCGAAGGAGCGCGGACCTCTCAGCACGGTGCTTGGAACGGACCAGCCGCGGTCACGGTACCAGCCGCCGTAATTGGTGCCCGGAGCCGTGCGATACCCTCCAGCGTAGCCCCCACCAGGGAAGCCGGAACCGCCGCGAGGATCCCTGTAAGGCGATGGGGCCGGGATGGGGGCCGGGCGAGCCGCGCGTTCGGCCGCGGCCTGGTTCTCCCGCATCCTGCGCAGAGCATCGGCGGCCTGGCTCCGGTTATAGCTGCGATCCCCGGCTGAGGCCCCGCCACTGTAAGGCGTGGTCCTGCTGCCGGAACGTGGCAGCGCATAGCCGCCGGAAGAGGGGGTACGTGGCCGGGCATAACTGCCGGAGCTACCGGCCGACGGCGTGCGGAAGGAACCGCCAGGGCGCGAGTAGCCACCACTGGAGCGGGGCCGCGCCTCTGCGGGCGTGCTGAAGCTCGCCACGCCAGCCGATAAAGCCCCGGCCGACAAGGCCAGCGTCATCGGCAGTGACGGACCGATGGCGCTCCCCGGCCCTTGCAGCAGCAGCAGGCTCAGCAAGCCCACCGGCAGACGTGTGCTCATCCCGATAGGTCTCCTAGCCATTCATGGGCTGCTCCATGCCGCTGCCCGCTTTGCCGGCTGTTCAAAGTTAGTCTTCCGGCGGAATGGCCTTCTTCACATCCTCCTCTATGCCGGAGATGGCATGGCGCATGGCCGCCATGAGACGGGCTGCCTCCAGCGCACTCAGGACCAGGAAAGGAGCGTCCCTTTCTTCCTTCATCTCAATAACAACAAATCCATCACGGTTGGCGAAAGCTCTCAGTTCCCCGTGAAAAGGGTCGTCATGCGGGTGCACAATCTCAGCCATGGCAGCCTCCTGGCAGCCAAACGCCCGGGGGCTGGCCATAGTTTTCCTGCCCAACCATGGCTTGCGGCCTGTTTGACAGTCTATGAAAGCACGATAACTCATGCTTATCGTACTCTTGCCACGTTAAAGCTCGAATGCCGCTTTTGGCTAGAAGAATGGCCTCAGCCACAGCACATCCCCCATGCCGTCTTCACCCAGACGTGCTAAGCCCTGGCCATGCTGCGAGTCGCGACGCTGTCCACCCTGTTCCCCAACCGAGAACAGCCAAATTTTGGCGTCTTCGTAGAAGGCCAGACCTTGCGTCTAGCCGCTTGCGAGGATGTGGAACTGCGCGTGGTGAACCCGGTCGCCATGCCGCTCTTTCCGCTCAACCTGCTGGACCGCTATCGCCAGTTGCGTGACCTGCCCGAGGAGGAGGCCTGGAAAGGCGTCCCCGTTAGCCGGCCGCGCCTGCGAGTGCTGCCGGGGCTCAGCGGCCCCTTCAACCCTTCCCTGCTCGTGCAGGCAGCGCGGCCGGTGCTGCAGCGATGGCGGGAGGAGGGCTTCGCCTTCGATGTGATCGACGCCCAGTTCTTCTATCCGGATGGCCCCGCGGCGGCGCAGCTGGCGGCTGAATTCGGCGTGCCTTACTCCATCAAGGCCAGAGGGGCGGATATCCACTACTGGGGCCGCGTGCCCGGCTGCCGGCCGCAGATCCTGCGGGCCGCCGCCCAGGCCAAGGGCATGCTTGCCGTGGCGCAGTCGCTGCGGCGGGATATGGTCGCCATGGGCATGGATCCGGCGCGGATCGCCGTCCACTACACCGGTGTGGACCTGGAGCGTTTCCGGCCACATGACCGTGCTGCAGCCAAGGCAAAGCTCGGCATTCAGGGGCCGTTGATCATCAGCCTGGGCGCGCTGATCCCGCGCAAGGGGCATGACATCGTCATCAGGGCCCTGAGGGAGATCGAGGGCGCGACGCTGATGGTGGCGGGCGAAGGGCCGGAGGAAACGCGGCTGGCTGCCCTGGCGCGGAAGATGGGGCTGGAGGAGCGGGTGCGGTTGCTCGGGGGTGTGCCGCACAAGGAGCTGCCGGCGCTGCTCTCGGCCGCCGATGTCATGGCCCTGGCCTCGGAAAGCGAAGGGCTCGCCAATGCCTGGATCGAGGCCATGGCCTGCGGCACGCCGGTGGTGACGCCAGAGGTGGACGGCGCGGCGGAGGCGGTGGACCGCCCTGCTGCCGGGCGCCTGCTGCGGGAACGCACCCCTGCCGCCTTTGCCGCCGCCATCCGCGCCATCCTGGCCGAGCCGCCCCCGCCCGAGGCGGTGCGTGCCAGCGCCGAACGCTTCGCCTGGGAGCGCAACACGCAGCAACTGCGCCAGCACCTGACGGCACTGGTGCGTTAAAGCAGCAAGCCTGGCGTCCTGTCGGGGCGCGCCATGTCACCGGCCGGGTGAGATGCCCGGCCGGGATGCGCCCCGGCTCAGGCAGCCACAAGAGGGGAGCGCGCGGCCTCCACCGATTGCATCGCCTCGTGCCAGGCCTGGAACATCAGGATATTCCAGATCACCCGGTTCCAGCCGCGGCCATGCTGGGTGAAGCCCTCCCACAACCGGCGGCAGGCGGCGACATTCAGCAAGCCATGGCGGCCCAGCGCCTCGGGGCTCATCAGGGCTTCCGCCCAGTCGCGCAACTCGTTCTGCAGCCAGACTTCCACCGGGGCGCCGAAGCCCATCTTGGGCCGGTCCACCAACGCCTGCGGCACATGGCGGTAGAGCAGCGAGCGCAGCGGCAGCTTGCCGACCCCGTCGCGGCACTTGGCGTCCGTCGGGAAGCGCCAGGATAGCTCGATCACGCGGTAGTCCAGCAGCGGGCAGCGCACCTCCAGCGAGGTGGACATGCTGGCGCGGTCCACCTTGGCCAGGATGTCGTCGACCAGATAGGAGGCCGTGTCGATGAAGGTCATGCGGTCGATGGCGGAGGAGCGGCCGAGGTTGAAGGTGCCATCGGTCAGTGGCCGGCTCGCATCGCCACCCCCGGCCAGCAGGGCGCCGGGGTCGAGCGATTGCGACACCAGCATCTCGTGCACCCGGTCCGGGTCACCATGGTCGAGCAGGCTGCCGAGCAGCAGGAAGCGGCGCTCCATGCGCGTGCCGCTGACCCGCCCGACAGGCCCGGCGAGGCTGTTCACCAGCGTGCTGGCCAGGCTGCGCCCGAAGCCCGGCAGCTTGGCGCGGTGCGACAGCCAGCGGTCAATGGCCGCATAGCGCGCATAGCCGGCAAAAAGCTCATCGCCCCCATCGCCGGAAAGCGCCACCGTCACGCTCCTGCGCGCCATGCGGCAGAGGAGCGTGGTGGGGATCATGGAATCATCGGCGAAGGGCTCGTCGAGGATGCCGGGCAGGTCCTTCACCACGCCGATCAGATCGGCCGGGGTGACATAGAGTTCCTCATGCTGCGTGCCGAGATGGCTGGCGACGCTCTGGGCGTGCTCGGCCTCGTTCCATTCCTTCACGGCGAAGCCAATGGAAAAGCTGCGCACCTGACTGGCGGAGCCGGCCGCCATGACCGCCGTGACCAGCGAGGAATCGATGCCGCCGGACAGGAAGGCCCCCACCGGCACATCGGCCACCATGCGGCGCGCCACGGCATCGCGCAGCACCGCATCGAGTTCTTCCTCCGTCGCGGTCTGGCCGCTGGCCTGCGCATCCAGCCCGGCCAGGGCCACCTGCCGCAGGTCCCAGTAGGGCCGCGGCCGCGGCATCTGCCGCCGGCGCACCGCCTGGCGGTCCAGCCGCAGCAACGCGCCGCCCGGCAGCTTGAAGGTGGAGGCGAAGATGGTCCGCTCGCCCGGCACGTAGCCCAGCTGCAGGAACTCGTTCAGCGCCTCGGGCGAAATGCCGAAGTCGAACTGCGGGAAAGGCCAGAGCGCCTTGAGCTCCGAGCCGAAGACAAAGGCATCGCCAGCCCAGCCATAGTAAAGCGGCTTCTTGCCGATGCGGTCGCGGGCCAGGGTCAGCACCTGCTCCTCGCGGTCCCAGACCGCGAAGGCGAACATGCCATTGGCGCGGCGGATGGCCTCCTCCACGCCCCAGCAGGCGATGGCCTCGGCCATGACCTCGGTGTCCGAATGGCCGCGCCAGGCAAGCGGCCCGCGCACGGCTTCGACCTCGGCCCGGATATCGGCGAAGTTGTAGACCTCGCCATTCATCATGACGATGTAGCGCCCATCGGCCGAGGGCATCGGCTGGTGTCCGGCGGGCGAGAGGTCGATGATCGAGAGGCGGCGGAAGCCAAAGGCTATGCCGGCCGGGTCCGTCCAGCTGCCGCCGTCATCGGGCCCGCGATGCACCAGCCGGTCCCGCATCCGGACGACGAGGTCATGCGCCTGCCGCCCATCGGCCAGGCCGTCGGGAGTGAAGAAGCCAACAATCCCGCACATATAAGCATGCTCCTCTGCCAGACAGAACTGCCACAAGGCACCACAGAGATCCCTGTGACCTTCAATTCATCACGCTATGGCAGGCTTCTATAGTGCCATGTCATGTCACGGCCCGGGCCGGGCAGGCAACGAGATTGCAGCATAACAAAGACGTTATTTCTACTACCTCATTCTTAATGAACGCCACAACATTTTTACATGAAATCTGCCATTCCAGCGCAACCATGATGACAGCATAACAAAAACTTTACAGTTCAGCTTCCGCTATCTGTCGGAATTTTTGACAGGCACGTTTGCATGGAAATCCAACAAGTTGAAATCCAAGCATTTTTTCTGCGGCACGGTGTTTGCTCCCTGGGGGCGAGGCTTCCCATCCGGGCAGCCTGGCACTTCCAGACAAAGGACGTCGAAATGCGGAACTTCAAGTCGCTGGTTCTCGGAACGGCTCTTGCGATCGCCACCAGCGCCTCGGCCATGGCAGCCCCCATCACCGGCAGCTTCGACATCACCGGCCTCTTCCAGGCCGAGAACAGCGCCGGCGTGAATGTCGCTTTCACTCAGGCCTCCGCCATCGACTTCTGCGCCAGCCCGACTGGCCCCTGCGCGACCGATGCCGGTGCCGGCACCGGTACCGGCACCTTCCAGGTCAACAATGCCTCCACCGACAACACCTTCGGTATCACCGATGGCCAGGTGGGCGTGGTGAAGGACTTCAGCTTCAGCCCCTTCAGCACCGTCAACGACTTCCTGAAGATCGGCGACCTGACCTTCGACCTGCAGCAGATCGAGAATTCCTCCTTCAGCGCCGGCAATTTCCAGTTCCTGGTGCTGACCGGCACCGGCATGTTCAGCCGCGAAGGCTATGACGACACCGCCGGCACCTTCAGCTTCACCGGCCAGACCAACGGCATCGACACCAGCGGCACCTTCACCTTCAGCGGCGCCGCCGCCGCCGTGCCGGTGCCCGAGCCCGCCTCGCTGGCGCTGTTCAGCGCCGGCCTGCTGGGCCTGGGCCTGGCGCGCCGCAACCGCCGCAAGGCGGCCTGACGGGCAGCCTGTCAGCTTCCCTGACAGCGGGAGCAGCCTTCGGGCTGCTCCCGCCACAGGCGGCTTTTCCGCCGCACCCTTTCGCCCACTGGATTCAGGACCACCTTCCTGGCCTGCTGCTGGTCAGGAGCCTTGATGTCCCATCCCTTCCGTTTCCTGGTGGCCGAGAGCGAGGCACCGGAAAGCCGTGACCTGCGCCGCGAGAGCGTCGGCCGCAGTTCCGGCGAAACCTATGTCCATACCCTGCGGCAACTCGCCCCCGGCGCCCTTTGCGACCAATTGAAGCCCGCCGAGGAAGACGGGCCGGAACAACAGCCCGAGGGCCTGCGCCAGTACGACGCCGTCTTCCTCTGCGGCTCGCCCATGCATGTCTATGAGGACAGCCCCAAGGTGCGCCGGCTGCTGCGCTTCATGCGGGCCGTCTTCGCTTCCGGCACGCCCGCCTTCGGCTCCTGCGCTGGGCTTCAGGTCGCGGTGGCCGCGGCGGGGGGCAAGGTGCGCCCCCGGCGCCATGGGC
Source organism: Pseudoroseomonas ludipueritiae (assembly GCF_014490445.1). Classification (GTDB taxonomy): domain Bacteria; phylum Pseudomonadota; class Alphaproteobacteria; order Acetobacterales; family Acetobacteraceae; genus Pseudoroseomonas; species Pseudoroseomonas ludipueritiae. The sequence goes on from NZ_JACTUZ010000029.1 coordinate 32,603, forward strand.
AGGAGGCCGGATTCGCGCGGCGCATCGTCCCCACGGCGGCCGGCGCGCGGCACCCGCTGCTGGCCGGCCGCCCCGCCAGCTTCGACGCCATCGCCATTCATTCCGACGAGGTGGAGGAACTGCCGTCAGGCGCGACCCTGCTGGCCGGCAACAGCGACACGCAGGTCCAGGCGGCGGAGATCCGCTGTGGCGGCGGCCTCTTCTGGGGCGTGCAGTACCATCCGGAACTGGCGCTGGACGAAGTCGGGCCAGCCCTGCGGCGGCAAGCGGGCTCGCTGGTGGAAAACGGCCTGGCGCTGGACGAGGTGGCGGTGGAAGCCTTCGCCACCCGGGTGGATGCCCTGGCCCATGATCCGACACGGCGCGACCTCGCCTGGCAACTGGGCCTGGACGCCCAGGTCACGGACGCGCGCCTGCGGCAGTTGGAGCTGCGCAACTTCATCCGCCACCTGGCCGAGCCCCGAAGGGCGGCGCGCTGCCGGGCGGCTGCCGGCATGCCCTCGCCGGCCTGAGGCCGCCACAGCCTCAGGCGGATTGATAGGCGCGGTGCAGCACCTGATTCTTGCCGCTCATCTTCGCGCCATACATCAGGGCATCGGCGGCGCCGACGGCCTTGTCCACGCTGGGCGGCGCGACATGGAAGGAAGCGGCGCCCACCGAGGCGGTGACGGCCCAGTTCCTCGCCACCATGCCCGCCGCCAGCGCATCCCGGATCCGCTCCGCCATGGCCGGGGCCTCCGCCGGGTCGCTGTTCAGCACCACGGCGAATTCATCGCCGCCCAGGCGCGCGGCGACATCCTGGTCCGAAATCACGCCATTCAGGATGGAGGCGACCTCCCGCAGCACGGCATCCCCGGCGGCATGACCTTCGCGGTCATTCACCGCCTTGAAGCCGTCGAGGTCGAGATACAGCAGGGTGAAGCCCGTGCCGCCCTGCTGCTGCAACGTGATGGCCGCGTCCACGGCATCGAAGAGGGCGGAGCGATTGGCGAGGCCAGTCAGCGCATCCACGAGCGCCAGGCGGCGAACCTGCGCCATCACCCGCCGCAACTCCAGCGTGGTCATCACGGTATCGGCCAGCCGCGCCAGGATCTGCCGCTGGTTCTCGGTGAACTGCCGCGGCTCGCGGTCCAGGACGCAGAGCGTGCCCAGGGCGGCGCCATCCCGGTTCACCAGCGGCGCGCCGGCATAGAAGCGGATATCCGGCTCGCCCAGAACCAGGGGATTATCGGCGAAGCGCGAATCGACGCGCGTATCCGGCACCACCGTCACCTCGCCCGGCTCCAGGATGGCCCAGGCGCAGAAGGACTGCTCACGTGGCACTTCCACCACCGGCAGCCCCTTGCGGGCCTTGAACCACTGCCGTTCGGCGTCGGTGAGGGAGACAAAGGAGATCGGGCTGTCGGTGAGCTGCGCGGCAAGCTCGGCGATGTTGTCGAAGGTGGTTTCGCAGGCCGTGTCCAGGATCTCGTAGGACCGCAGGGCCGCGAGGCGTTCTGCCTCGGTGACAGGAAGGGGAGCAGAGGGCACGGAACAGGCTCCAGCATTCTGACAACAGCATAGGAACTGGGGTTTCGCCGCCATTTTTCGAGATATGCAAATCGGGAATCAACCAGGGGTTTGGTAGGCTTTTGCAAGGCACCGGTTGGCCTGCCGGATGGGCGCGGCTTCCCGTCGCGTTGTTCACCGCAAGCCTCTGGACCTATAGAGCGGCAAGGCATCACGGACCGCCGCCTTGCCCCGGCCGTTCCGCTCCCCCTTCCGCTGTCGGCGGAGCGGCATGGCGGGCGCGCCGCATCGGGGCCGGAGGCCGCCGCGGCAGTTATGGAGCGAGGGGATCGCGATGGATTACGCGCAGGACATGGCGGGCAAGCGGGTGGTGATCACCGGCGCCTGCGGCATCATCGGCGGCTGGCTGGCCGAGACCTTCGGCGAGGCCGGCGCCCAGCTCTGCCTGACCGATGCGCGCGCCGAGCCGCTGGAGGCGCTGACCTCCGCCCCCTGGTTCACCGAGGGCAGCTTCGTCCAGGCCGCCGATATCCGCGATGCCGATGCCATCGAGGCGCTGGCGGCCGAGGTGGGCCGCCGCTGGGGCGCGGCCGATGTGCTGGTGAACAATGCCGGCGTCTATCCCAGCGGCTTCCTGCTGGATGTCGATGCCGCCGAATGGGACCGCGTCTTCGACATCAACCTGCGCGCCCCCTTCCTGCTCAGCCGCGCCTTCGCCAAGCTGATGATCGCCCAGGGCGTGAAGGGCAACATCATCAACATCTCCTCCGGCGCCGCCTGGAAGATGCGCCGCACCGTCTGCCCCTACAGCACCTCCAAGACCGCGCTGGACCGCCTGACCAAGGGCTTCGCGCTGGAGCTGGCGGAATACGGCATCCGCGCCAATGCGCTGGAGCCAGGATTCGCTCCTGGCAGCGTGGTCAGCCTGCTGCCCCAGGAGCACGTGGACAGCATCGGCGGCGGCAACCCCAGTGGCCGCACCACCTCCAAGCAGGATGTGGGGAATGCGGCGCTGTTCCTGGCCAGCTCGGCGGCGGCCTATATCACCGGCGCCTCCCTGCCGGTCGATGGCGGCGGCTCGATCGGCTCGCTGGCCGTCTACCAGGACAAGAAGCACGCGCTGTAAGGAGGCCCGCCCCATGGTGCAGCCCTGGCCCCGCTACCAATGGCCCGACGGCAAGCAGGCCGCCTTCTGCTTCACCGTCGATGTGGACGCGACCGCGCCCTATCTCTGGGTGCAGCGGGCGCCGGGGGCGGCCCGCACCCTGGGGCAGCTCGAACAGCGGCATTTCGGCCAGCGCCTCGGCGTCTGGCGGATCATGGAGCTGATCGAGCGCTTCGGCATCAAGGGCTCCTTCTTCGTTCCCGGCGCCATCGCCGAGGAACACCCGAACCTGCTGCCGGCCATCCTGGAGCGCGGCCACGAGGTCGGCCTCCATGGCTGGTTCCATGAGTTGGTGGCCGAGAGTTCGGATGCCGAGTTCACCGCGGCGCTGGAAGCCTCGGTGGAGCTGTTCCGCCGCCAGACCGGCGCGGCGCCAAAGGGCTTCCGCTCCCCCGCCTGGGAGATGACGCCGCATATGGTGCGGGAGGTCCGCCGCCTCGGCCTCTGGGACAGTTCCCTGATGGGGGCCGACCACCCCTATGAGATCGAGGGGCTAGTGGAGGTGCCAGTGCAATGGGCCATCGACGACGCCATCCTCTACAAATACAGCGGCCTGCCCGGCGACCGCACCCCCGCCACCCCTGGTGTCGTGCTGGAAAGCTGGCGCGAGGAATGGGAAGGACAGCACCAGTATGGCGGCATGCTGATGCTGACGGTGCATGACTGGATCTCCGGCCGGGTGCAGCGGCTGCGGATGCTGGAGAAGCTGCTGGCGCAGGTCACCGGCACCCCCGGTGCCTGGACCGCCACGGTGGGCGAGGTGGCGGCCTGGCACGCCTCATCCCCCAATGCCGGGCGCTTCCTGGCCGAGGCCACCATCCCCGATCCGGTGGAGCCACGCCGCTTTGGCCAGGGCCGAGCGGGTTAAGCTCCGGAAACATCATACGAAGTTTCTGGCCTGCCCCAGGCCGAAGCTGCTACAGGCGCGGAGCGCAGTTTCTGCCTCCCGCGCCTCCCAACGCCCGAAAGCGCCTCCCCCATGCGGCTTCCTCGCGGTTTCGTCCTGCCCCTCCTGCTCGCCACGCTGGCGCCAAGCCTGGCCCTGGGACAGACCGCCCCCGCAGCCATGCCGGCCCCGGACGCGCCCGCCGGCCCGGCGGCCACCGAGCCCGCACCCGCGCCGAACGGCCTGGTCTATGTGCTGAATTCGGGCGAGGCCAATATCCTGGTGCTGGATGCCGCGACGCGGGAGGAGGTGCGCCGCATCCCCGTGCTGCGTGAGGTGCACCACCTGGCCCTGACACCGGATGGCAGCACGCTGATGATCGGCGATTCCGGTGCCAACGAGATGCTCTTCCTCAATCCCGCCACGGGCGAGATGGTGAAGCGGGAGCCGCTCTCGAACCCCTATCACCTCGGTTTCAGCCCGGATGGCAAGCACCTGGTCATCACCAGCCTGCGCCGCGACCAGGTGGATATCTACGGCTGGGACGGCCAAGCGCTCACGCTGCAGGCGCGGCTGCGCATGCCGGACATGCCCAGCCACATCGCCTTCAGCCCGGACAGCAAGCTGGCCTATGTCACCCTGCAGGGCAACAACCTGCTGACGGCCATCGACCTGCAAACACAAGAGCCCGTCTGGAAGCTCGATGTCGGCCCTCAGCCGGCGGGCGTGACCTGGCACGAGGGCAAGCTGCTGGTGGGCATCATGGGCCGCGACTACGTGGCCGTGGTGAATCCCGAGAGCCGGCAGGTGGAGCGCCGCATCAAGGTCGGCCGCGGCGCCCATGCCATCTTCCCGGCGCCCCCGAAGGAGGGCAGGCCGGGGCTGCTCTATGTCACCAGCCGGGTGGACAGCCGCATCACCGTGCTGGACCCCGCCACGCTGGAGACCATCAAGGTGCTGGACGTGCCGGGCGGGCCGGATTGCGTGTCCTTCGACCTGCAGGGCCGGCTCTGGGTGACGCAGCGCTGGATCGGCCGCGTCGCGATGGTGGACCCTGAGACCGGCACGCTGGAAAACCAGCCGGTCGGCCGTTCCCCGCATGGCGTGCTGTTCCAGCCCGTCGCCACACCGGTGCCGGTGGCCGCCAGCGCCCCCGCCACCAGCCCCGCGCCCATCGGCGGCGTCAGCCTGGTAGCCCCTGCGGCGGCCGCCGAGGCGCCCGCCGCCG
>NZ_JACTUZ010000290.1 GCF_014490445.1 Pseudoroseomonas ludipueritiae
CGCGATGGCCAGCACCGCCGGCTGCTGCGGCGGCCGCTGCGACGGCTCGGGATGCGGCGCGCGCGGGCGGGCGGCCAGGTTGCCGCGCTGCCGGATCACCGGCACCTGGCTCATGATGTAGAGCTGGGTGCGGATGGTTTCCGCGATCTGCTCATGCCCGCCGGTCTCGATTCCCACCGGCTTCTCCACCACCGAGAGCGCGCCGGCCTTCAGCGCGTTCATGGAGATGCCGAAGGTGGAATCCCGCACGCTGTCGGCGATGACGACGATGGGCGTCGGCTGTTCCGCCATGATGCGCCGCGTGGCCTCCAGCCCGTCCATGCCGGGCAGGCGGATATCCATCGAGATCACGTCCGGCTTCACGCGCGGCAATTCCCGCAGCGCCTCCTCGGCCGAGTCCACGGCGGCGGCCAGCACCAGGCGCGGATCGCCCGAGACGATATGCGCGAGCAGCCGCCGCACCACCGCCGAATCCTCGACGATCATGACGCGGACGGGCGGGCGGGTCGGAAAGCCCGTGGGGAAAACAGGATCGGGCATGGTCACAGCATCTGGCCAATGGTGGCCAGCAACTCCCGCTGATCGAATTTCTGCTTGGCGAGATAGGCGCCGGCGCCGAGGTCCAGCCCCCGCCGCACATCCTCGGGCGCGGCGCGGGAGGTCATCAGGATCACCGGCAGCGGCGCCAGGCGCGGGTCGGTCTTGATGGCCTGCAACAGCGCATAGCCGTCCATGCGTGGCATCTCGACATCCGCCACCACCAGGTCCACCACCGCGTCGCCGGAGCGCAGCAGGTTCAGCGCGTCCAGCCCGTCGACGCTGAGCAGCACGCGGTAGCCCTGCGCTTCCAGGATGCTCTTCTCCAGCGTCCGGGTGGTGATGGAATCGTCCACCACCAGGATGGTGGCGGCGGCGGCGCGTTCCTCCGCCCCGCTGCCCTCCAGGCCGAGCATGCCGGCGGCAAGGTGCCCCTCGTCCCGCAGCCAGCGGCCGACCAGGCCCTCCGGGCTCAGCACCAGGGCAGGGGTTTCGCCTTCGCGCGGCGCGATGCCGCTGAGCAGTTCGGTATCGACGCCAGGCGCATCGAGGCTGTCCACCAGCAGGGTGCGGACATCCCGCGCGGCATTGACGGCCAGCGCGCAGCGGCGGGTGCCGCGGCGCAGCAGCACAGCGTTCACATGGCCGGCTTCGACCGGAATGGCGGCCTGGGACGAGCCAAGCAGGGCGGCAAGAGCGATCACGGGGGCGATAACGTCCTGCCCCCCCGCCGCGATGCGCGTCACGGGCCGCCCTTCCACACTTTCTACGGCCGACACGGGCAGCCGCAGCAGCCGCTCGATTCCATGGCTGGGCAGGCCATAGGTCTGGCCTTCCGCTTCCACCAGCAGCAGCTTCTGCCGCGCGGCGGAGAAGGGCACGGCGATCTCCACTTCCGTGCCGCCGCCCCGGCGGGCGCGCATCAGCGTGGTGCCGCGCAGCCGCCGCGCCGCTTCCGCCACCACCGAGAGCCCCATGCCACGGCCGGAAAGCCGGTCCACCGCCGGGGCGGTGGAAAAGCCGGGCTCGAAGACCAGGGAGAGCAGGCGGTCCGGCGGCGGTGGCGCCGACCAGGGGGAGCGCTCCGGCAGCAGGCCCTGGCGGATGGCGGTGGCCTCGATGCGCGCGAGGTCCGGGCCGCGCCCGTCATCTGCCACCGTCAGCAGCAGCAGCCCGCCCCGGCCGGAGAGGCGCAGCGAGACCTCGGCGCGTTCCGGCTTGCCCCGGGCGCGGCGCTGTTCCGGCTGCTCGATGCCATGGCTGATGGCATTGCGCAGCAGGTGCAGCACCGGGTCCTTCAGGGTCTGCAGCACGCGGCGGTCGGCCTGGATGTCCATGCCTTCCAGCCGCACCGCCACATCCTGCCCGGCTTCCCGCGCCAGGTCGCGCGCCATGCGGCCCAGCGGGCCCAGCACCGTCTCGGCCGGCACCAGGGCAATGGCCTCCACCTGCTCCCGCACGCGCTGGGCGGCGGCCTCGGCGGCGAAGGTGCCGGCATGCTGTTCCCGCGCCATGCGGCCGAGGCTGCGGGAAAGGCCATCGAGCCCCCGCGCCACCTCGCGCAGCGCCGGGGCGGGGCTGGCGCGCACCGCTGTCTCCAGCGCCCGGCGCAGGCCGGAAAGCGTTTCCTCCAGGGCCCGCAGTTCGGCCTCGACCCCCGCCTGCCGGGTCACTTCCTCGGACAGCGTGTGGACGGCGACGGCCAGGGCCTCGATCTGCTCGGCATTCACCCGCAGGTATTCGACCGAGCCGGATGCGGCGGGGGCTGGCGCCTCAGCCGGCGGCGCTTCGGGCGGCGGCGGCACGGGGGCCGGCACCGGCGGTGGCGGCG
>NZ_JACTUZ010000291.1 GCF_014490445.1 Pseudoroseomonas ludipueritiae
GCGTGTGCTCCCGCTGGCCCTGACCCGAGGCCACAATGATCGGCATGCCTGGGGAGATACGGTTCAGCTCCGCCAGGGTCGCGAAACCCTCACTGACTCCTTCGGCATCCGGCGGCAGGCCCAGGTCGAGCAGCACCGCGGTCGGCTGCTCGGCCCGCGCCACCTGTTCGGCTTCCCGCCGGTTTCCCGCCAGCAGCACGCGGCAATTCGGAAAAGCCCAGCGGTACTGGGCGCTGAGCGCAGCGTCATCCTCTACGATCAGCAACTTGGGGCGACTCATGGCAGGGCGGCCTCTGCAGAATGGGGCGCGGGAAAGGATGCGTCGTTGCGCGGGTCGCGGCAGGCGGGAAGCGTCATACGCATGGTGGTACCCTCACCAGGGCGGCTGTGAACGGCCAGCTCCCCGCCCGCGCGTCGCAGCAACTCGCGCGCTTGCCAAGCGCCGATGCCGCTGCCGCGCGGCTTGCCTGTGGCCAGCGGGCGGAAGAGGTGGTCACGGATGAATTCAGGCGTCATGCCACAGCCACGGTCGATTACCTCCACAAGCACCCGCTGCTGCCCGTGCTGCAGGCGCAGCCGCACGGGTTCACCGGGACGGGAAGCCTCTGCGGCATTGGCGAGGAGGTGCGTGACGGCGGCATCGAAGGCTTCAGCCGCCATCGAGACCCGCAGCGGCGGACGGTCGTCATGTTCCAGTTGCACCGGGTGGGCACTGCGGGCCGAAAGCTCCCGCAACCGCGCCAATGGTTCGATGGAGGTGGTGTTGAGCTCAGCGCCCTCGGGCTGGCGCAGACGGGCGATGAGCGTGTTGATGCGCGTCGCCGAGGCGCGCACGGTCAGCAGCATGTCACGCTGGAACTCCGGGTCCTGGATGTTGTGCTCGGCATTGGCCAGCAATAACGTGAGCTGGCTTGCCACGGTCTTGACGTCATGTGCCACAAAGGCAAATCGCTGGGCGTGGTCCTGCAATTGCTGCTGCTCCGCCAGGCGCTCGGCGGCGCGGCGCTCGGCCAGGAACATGGCGACCTCCCGCCCCAGGCTCCGCAGCAGGTCGAAGACCTCGCCATCCAGGGGCAGGGCGGCGCGCGGCGGCGCCAGCAGCACGAGGCCAAGCAGCCCGTCCCGGTGATGCGCCAGCGGCACGGCCAGCCAGAGCTGCCCGAAAGCCTCCCGCAGTTCCGGCGCATCCTTCTCGGACAGCGGAACGATCCAGGTTCCGCCACGCACTTCCAGGATCAGCGGATGATCATCGGCCAGCGAGACGGGCTCTTCCGGCATGTTCCAGGAGCCGGCCCAATGGAAGCCGGCCTCGGCGCCCTCGCGCAGCAGCAGCACGCCGGCCGGGCTGTCCGCGGCATCGGCGATGGCGCGGATCGCGCGTAACTGGGCCGCGACATCCGGGGCGGAAAGGGTGGCGACGCAGCGCAGCCATTCCTGGCGATAGTCGTAGCGCGCGGCAAAGAAATGATCGACCACGCTGCGCCGCAGGCGGGAGCGGACGGAGCGGGCCGAGAGCGCCACAACCAGCGCCATGGCCGTGCCGGCCCAGAGGCCGATTTCGGCCGCGCGAGCCCAATCGGCGCCAAGGTGGCGAAGCGCCTCGCCGGCGGCGCCGACCGCGAGCAGGAAGGCGCCGGCCACCAACAGCGTCGCGCCGTGGAAGACCACCTGGCGCGAGACCGGCGGATTGCGCCGCCAGCGGCGGTCGCGCATGGCGCCCAGCGCCAGCAGCGGCGCGGCCACTGCCGCCAGCACCGCGCGCGCATCCGCCAGGATGGGCGAAAGGTCATGCGTCAGCGCCGCATGGGCATAGAGAATCACATCGAAAGCGGCGAGGCCACCAAGCGCGACGCAGGGCAGAACCACATGCCAGCGCGTGCCGTCATCGGCATTTCGGTAGAGATTTTCAGCAAGAAGCACCACCAGCAGCACCAGCGCCAGCCGGGTGAGCACGACGGGCGAACCAATGGCGGTGGTTGTCAGCGCCTGGGCCACCGGCGCCGATAGCGTGGCGAAGGCCAGCAGGGTGGCGGTGCCGCCGGCCAGGGCGAAGCGCAGCAGCAGCGGCCGCGCCTGTGCCCCGCCGACGCGCCGGCCAAGCACCAGCAGCAGCAGGAACCAGAAGGCGTTGCGGAGGACCTCCAGCCCGCCGGGGGGCCAGGCGAGGGGGGCCTCCGGCATCAGGGCCACCGCGGCGGCCCAGGCGGCGATCAGGAAGCAGGTCGCCGCCGGCAGCAGGGCATGCCGTCCACGCCCGGCCGCCAGCACCAGCATGCTCCAGGCCAGGCAAGCGGCCGCGCAACCAGCGTAGAGGACGGGCGAGACGGCGTGTATCACCGTGCGCCTTCCTGGAGGAGGACGACGCGG
>NZ_JACTUZ010000292.1 GCF_014490445.1 Pseudoroseomonas ludipueritiae
GTGGCCGATGCGGCGCCGGCCAGCCGCGCCGCCGAGGATATCCGCCAGCTCGCGCACGCCATCGCGGCGCTGCTGCCGGCCGAGACGACGATGCCCCCACCGGCCCCGCCGCGCGCGGCCATGCCCTGGACGGCTCCGGAATGGGGAACACGCTGATGCGCCTGCTTCGCCGCATGACCAGCTTCCTGGGGCGCATCCCGCTGCTGAACGCGGCCGTGGCGCTGATCGGCCTGCTGCTGGGCCTGATCTTCATGGTCACGCCGCTGGAGGCGGAGCAGCAGGCCTGGCTGGCGCTGGGCGGCTTCCTGGTCTTCCTGATCGTCAACCGCTTTCCGGGCCGGGCGCCGTCCTTCTTCCTGGTCGCGCTCTCCTCCATGATCTCGTTGCGCTACCTCTATTGGCGCGTGACCGAGACGCTGGGCTATTCCGGCTATATCGCCACCTTCCTCGGCACCGGCCTGCTGCTGGCCGAGGTTTATGCCATCCTGGCGCTGCTGCTCTCCTACTTCCAGCAGGCCTGGCCGCTGGAGCGCAAGCCCGTGCCGCTGCCGCCGGACACGGAAGACTGGCCGGTCGTGGACATCTTCATCCCCAGCTACAACGAGCCGCTGGAAGTGGTGAAGCCCTCGGTCTTCGGTGCCATGTCGATGGACTGGCCGCGGGACAAGATGAACATCTATGTCCTGGACGACGGCCGGCGCGAGGACTTCCGCGCCTTCTGCGAGGAAGTCGGCTGCGGCTACATGATCCGCCCGGACAACAAGGGCGCCAAGGCCGGCAACATCAACCACGCGCTGGGCAAGACGAATGGCGAATATGTCGCCATCTTCGACTGCGACCACGTGCCGGTGCGCGCCTTCCTGCAGCTGACCATCGGCTGGATGCTGCGGGATCGCGAGATCGGCATGCTGCAGACGCCGCACCATTTCTATTCGCCCGACCCTTTCGAACGGAACCTCGCCTCCGGCACCCGCATCCCGAACGAGGGCCTGCTCTTCTACGGGCTGGTGCAGCAGGGCAACGACCTCTGGAACGCCACCTTCTTCTGCGGCTCCTGCGCCGTGCTGCGCCGGACGGCGCTGGAGGAAGTGGGTGGCGTGCCGACCCAGACCGTGACCGAGGACTGCCACTGCTCGCTCAAGATGCAGCGGCTGGGCTGGCGCACCGCCTATCTGCGCCTGCCGCTGGCCGCCGGCCTCGCCACCGACCGCCTGCTGGCGCATATCGGCCAGCGCATGCGCTGGGCGCGCGGCATGATCCAGATCCTGCGCGTCGACAACCCGCTCTTCGGCCGCGGGCTGAACCTCGCGCAGCGCCTCTGCTACCTCAACGCGCAGTGGCACTTCCTCTTTCCGCTGCCGCGCGTGGTCTTCCTGACCTCGCCGCTGGCCTTCCTGTTGTTCGGGGAGAACATCATCGCGGCCTCGCCGCTGGCCATCGTGGCCTATGCCGGGCCGCATGTGGTGCATTCGGTGGTCACCAACAGCCGGCTGCAGGGCAAGGTGCGCCATTCCTTCTGGTCCGAGATCTACGAGACCGTGCTGGCGCTCTATCTGCTGCCGGTGGTCATGACCACGCTGCTGGACCCCACCAAGGGCAAGTTCAACGTCACCGACAAGGGCGGCACGCTGCAGGACGGCTATTTCGACATCCGCGCCGTGGGGCCCAACCTGGTGCTGGGCGGCGCGCTGGTGCTGGGGCTGATGTCCGGCATCTACGGCATGGTGGCCAATCCGCCCTCCTCGCTGCAGTTCCAGGCGAATGCGCTGAACGCCGTCTGGGTGCTGCTCTCGCTGGTGACGGTGCTGGCCGGCCTCGCCGTGGGCCGTGAGCGGCGCCAGATCCGCGAGCGCCACCGCGTGGCGGCCCGCGTGCCGGTGGCCGTGGTGCTGGCCGATGGCCGCCGGCTGGAAGGGGAGAGCATCGACCTTTCCCTGGGCGGCGCGGCGCTGACCGTGGCGCGGCCGGAGGTGCTGCCGGAAGGCATGGTCAGCCTGGAATTCGACATCGGCACCGAATTCGTGCCCGTGCCGGCCGAGACCTTGCGCTGGCAGGGCAACCGCCTGCAGGTGCGCTTCGCCCCGCGCGGGCTGCTGGATGAGGGCAATATCGTGCGCGTCGTGCTCGGCCGCGCCGATGCCTGGCTGCACTGGGACGATGTGCGCGCGGACCGCCCGCTGCGCGCGATGCTGGAGGTGGTGTTGAGCGTCGGTGGTCTTTTCCGTGGCAACAGCCAGCTCTCGCTCCGCGCCCGCCGTGCCCGCCGGAAGGAGCGGGCCGCCCAGGCCCGCGCCGGCCGCGCGCCCCTGGCCCAGCCGGCTTCCTCCCTCGGCGAGGCGCC
>NZ_JACTUZ010000293.1 GCF_014490445.1 Pseudoroseomonas ludipueritiae
CCGCGCCGCTGCTGCGCTACGGCAGCCAGGCCAAGGCGCTGGTGCTGGGCCCGGGCATGAGCGGCGGGCGGGAGGCCGATGCTCTGGTGGCGGCGCTGTTGCAAGAGCTTTCCGGCCCGGCGCTTGTGCTGGATGCCGCCGCCCTGGCGCCGCTGGCCGGTTGCCGGGAGGCGCTGCGCCGCCATGCCGGCCGCGCCGTCATCACCCCGCATGATGGCGAGATGGCGCGGCTGCTGGATGTCTCGCGGGAGGAGGTGCTGGCCGATCCGCTGGGCATGGCACGGCGGGCGGCGGCGCTGTTGCAGGTGGTGGTGATCATGAAGGGCGCCTATTCCCGTATCGTCACGCCGGAAGGCGATGCCTGGGCCTCGGACCATGGCAATATCGGGCTGGCCACCTCCGGCTCGGGCGACGTGCTTTCCGGCATCATCGCCGGCCTGCTGGCGCGGGGCGCCACACCGCTGCAGGCGGCCATCTGGGGCGTCTGGGTGCATGGGGAAGCGGGGCACCGCCTGGCCCGCGCCCAGGGGCCGGTGGGCTACCTGGCGCGGGAACTGCCGGCGGAGGTGCCACGCATCCTGGCCGACCTCGCCGCCTGAGCGGCGATGGCCGGCCCGGGCCCGCTCAGCCGCCGGGCTTCTTGCCCTCGGCTTCCGGGCCGGGGTCGCCGTCGGCGCGGGGGCCCTTGTTGGCATAATCCAGCACCTTCCTGGCCATGGCCTCGGTGTCGCTGGCCGGCCGGCCGCCCTCGGGGTCGAAAGGCTTGTCCTCCGTGTCGCGCTCATGCGCCGAAGGGGTGCCATGGGCATTGCCCGGCCCCTGCGCGCCCAGGCCCTGCGGCGTGGCGCCGCCTTCGGGCTTGCCGGTGCCGCTCATGATTCACCCCGCTTCACGGTGCCGGTGTCCGAGCCGCCCGTGCTGGCGCCGCCGGTGCCCATGCTGCCGAAGCCGGCACCCGGCTTGCTGCCCGGCGCCATGCCGCCGGGGTTATGGGCGGAAGCGATGCCCTGCGCGCCCGCCGCCGGCTGCGCCGGGGCCGCGCCCTGGCCGCCGGTGGTGTCCTCGATCAACTGGTCGACGGCGGAATTCTTCTTGCTGTCGTCTGCCATTCTGCTGGTTCCCTGGCTGAAAAGGGGGCGTCGCGCGGCATCCCCTGACCCGGAGTTAACCCTCTGGTCAGGGGGCGGGTTCCCCAGCCGCCGGCGCTTGTTTCCGGCCGACTTTCCCCGCTGCCGGACGTTAAGGCCCTGCGCCATGCCGCGGCGCCACCACCTGCCAGGACGAGATGATGGATTCCGAGCCCGAAAGCCTGCTGGCCGCGCAACTGCTGGAAGGGGCCGATGCGGCGGGGGAGACGGGGTTGATCCATGTGGCGCGCTCCACCGCCCGCGCCGAGCGCCTGTTCCACGCCGCCCGCGCCCTGGCCGATGGCATGGAGGTGCTGCTGCTGCCGGGCTGGGACTGCCTGCCTTATGACCGTGCCTCGCCTTCCGGCGCCGTGATGGGCAGCCGCATGGCCACCCTGGCGGCGCTGGCACGCAAGGCGGCCGGGCCGAGGCTGGTGATCGCCAGCCTCGGCGCCGCCACGCAACGCCTGCCGCCGCCTGACGCCCTCGACAGCCTGGAACTGCGCCAGGGCGAGGCGCTGGACCTGGAGGCGGTGGAGGACCGCCTGCTGCGCCTCGGCTACCGCCTGGATGCCCGGGTGGACGAGCCGGGGGAGGCGGCGGTGCATGGCGCTGTGCTGGATATCTTCCCCGCCGCCGAGGAAGCGCAGCCCTGCCGCATCGAGCATGCGGAGGGCCGCGTCACCGCCATCCGCCGCTACGACCCGCTGACCCAGCGCAGCGTGACGGAAGTGGAGGCGGTGACGCTTTGCCCGGCCTCCGAGATCGTGAACCCGCGCGATGTGCCGCTGCCCCTGCCGCCGGGCGCCGAACACGGGCTGGCCGGCTTCTACCCTGTGCTGACCACGCTCTTCGACCTGCTGCCCCGCGCGCCCGTGGTGCTGGAGCCGGAGGTGGCGGAGCTGCGCGCGGAGCGGGAGCGGGAGGTGGCGGAAGCCTTCCGCACCCGCCTCGCCCTGCTGGCCACGGAAGAGGAAGCCCCGGCGCTGAGCGAGCCCGCCGCCCTGTTCCTCGATGCCGCGGCCTGGAAGGCGGCGCTCTCCGGCCGCGCCGTGACCACCCTGGAGGAAGCGCCGGAGGAACCGTCCGGCCAGCTCCCCCGCTTCGCGGAAGCGGAGGAGCCGGAGGAAGCCTTCTTCGATTTCCTGGACAGCGAGCGCGCCGCCGGCCGCCGCGTCGCCCTGGCCGGGCCGCCCCGCG
>NZ_JACTUZ010000294.1 GCF_014490445.1 Pseudoroseomonas ludipueritiae
CGCGCCACACCCGACATCAACCCACACACCAACACCGACGCCGATAGCAAGAGCTTCATCGGTCCTCATTCCCCCTCGCGGCCACCAGAAGGCGGCCGAATTCAACGATTCGGCAGTGGCTGGGAGGGGGTCAGCCCCTCCGACCAAATATTACCCGACTCCGGCCGTAGGATGTCGCCATCAGCTGGCGCGGCACCACGCACACTGTCTACCGTGGGACCACGCGCGCCCAGAATACCCTCGGCCGGCTCATTCCCGCCAGCGCAGGCGGCCAGCAGGGGCAGGATCAGGGCGCAGACCAGAATCGGCCGTGCCATCATGGGGTCCACTCCTCAAGCATTCGTGGAGACTGCGGATGAATCCGTTGCTTGCCCACCGGTGGTGAGGCAGGCGAAGAAGAGATGCAGGCTGCTCGCCACCTCATCCGAAAGAGAAGAACCGGCGTCGCCCCGCAACCATTCCATAATCAGGCCGGTAATCAGCGCATGCAGGCACATCGCCGCCTGGTCCGGCTTCCAGCCGGCAGCCATCTCACCCTTAGCCAAGGCACGTTCGAAGCACTGACGCAGCAGGCTGCGCATGCTGGCATCGGCCTTGCGCCGCCGCTCCAGCGCCGGGGCCATTTCATCGACATATTCGCAGCGTTGCAACATGATCGTCAGCAGCCGGCGCCGGTTCTGGTCACGTTCCAGCCGCGCCATGGCGGCGGTGATGACTTCGGCCATGGCCGAAAGCGGGAGGCATTCCTCCCCGCCCCGCAGCTCGCGGCAGGCCTCGTCCTGAACCAGCAGCAGGCGCTCGTCCAGCGCCAGGAACAGGCCCAGCTTGTCGCCGAAATGCCAATGCACCGCGCCGCGGGAGCAACCGGCGACACGCGCGATCTCGTCCAGCGAAGCACGGGCGACGCCGCGTTCCAGGAACACCTGCTCCGCCGCATTCAGCAGAGCCTCGCGCGTCTCATCGGCTTCCTGTTTCGTGCGGCGTGCCATCCAACCTCTTGCGTGCGATGCAGCATGATTTATATACATACAGGCACGTATGTATTCAAGCCTGCCAGGACGCAGGCACCGCTTCTCCTGGAGGCTTTATGTCGCTCCCGACCTATCATGGGTTAGCCCATGGCGCCGCGCGCCTTGGGCGCGCCGTCGTTCTCGGCCTGCCGTTGCTTGTGGTGGTTCCGGCCGCCATGGCGCAGCAGCCGGGTGGGCCGCCGCCCGCCGTGGGTGTCGCGCCGGTCGCCAGCCGGCCGGTGACCCAGGTCAACGAGTTCATCGGCCGCATCGAGGCCATCGACCGCGTCGAGCTACAGCCCCGCGTCACCGCCTTCCTGCAGGAGCGGCTCTTCGAGGAAGGCGCCGAGGTGAAGAAGGGCGACCTGCTCTTCCGCCTCGAACGCCCGCCCTTCGAGGCATCCCTCCAGGTCGCGCAGGCCAATGTGGCGCAGGCGCAGGCGCAGTTGCAGAACGCCAACCTGACGCTCGGCCGCGCCCAGTCGCTGCTCAGCACGCCGGCTGGCCAGCGTTCCACCGTGGACGCGGCCATCGCGGCCGCCCGCACGGCCCAGGCGCAGCTGCTCTCCGCCCAGGCGCAGGAGCGGCAGGCGCAGATCGAGCTGGACTACACCGAGATCCGCGCACCCGTGTCCGGCCGCATCGGCCGCGCGACGATGACGCCGGGCAACGTGGTCTCCCCCTCCTCCGGCGCCCTGGCCACCATCGTCAGCCAGGACCCCATGTATGTCTCCTTCACCGTGCCGACGCGCACGCTGCTGGAACTGCGGGACCGCTACATGCCGCGCGGCGGCTTCGATGCCGTCTCCGTCAAGGTGCGGCTGCCGGATGGCCGCGTCTATGGCCAGAGCGGCAAGCTGGACTTCATCGACATCGATGTGGGCCGCGACACCGACAGCATCGCGCTGCGCGGCCGCATGCCCAACCCGCCCCAGTCCGCAAACCAGGGCGGCGGGCGTGAGCTGGTGGCCAACCAGCTGGTGACCGTGATCGTGGAGGCGGTGCAGCCGGTGGCGCTGCTGACGGTGCCGCGCGCCGCGGTGCTGACCGACCAGCGCGGCAACTTCGTCTATGTCGTCGGCGCCGAAAACAAGGTGGAGCGCCGCTCCGTTCGCATCGGCGCGGAGTCCACGCCGGAACTGGCCGTCATCGCCGAAGGCGTGAAGGAAGGCGAGCAGGTGGTGGTGGAAGGGCTCCAGCGCGTCCGCCCGGGCGCGCCGGTCAGCCCCGCGCCGGTGACCGCCGCGGCTTCCAATGTCGGCACGCCCGCGGCCAATACACCGCCCGGCGCCGCCGCCGGCGCCACG
>NZ_JACTUZ010000295.1 GCF_014490445.1 Pseudoroseomonas ludipueritiae
GCCCTGCTGCGCCAGGCGCGGGAGCGGCTGGAGGAGGAACCCCTCGCGCTCTCCGGCTGGCTGGCGCTGCGCGCGGCGCCGCCGGGCTGCTTCGCGCGCATCGATGGCGCCCTGGCCGCCGGCTTCCGCACGCCCGAAGCCTCGGTGGTGGCGCTGGCGGATGTACGCCCGGCCTATGCGCGGGACCGCGACCAGCCTTCCCCGGACCTGGCCTTCGGTGGCGGGCAATTGCAGCCGGGGGATGCGGTGGTGCACCTGGACCACGGCCTCGGCGCGCTGCGCGGCGTCGAGACCGTGACGGTGGATGGCGTCAGCGAGGACCGGCTGCTGCTGGACTATGCCGATGGCGCCACCAAGCTGGTGCCGGCCGATGAGACCGACCGCCTCTGGCGCTACGGCGCCGAAGCCGAAAGCGTGACGCTGGACCGCCTGGGCGGCGAGGCCTGGCCGAAGCGCCGCGCCGCCGTGGAGGCGCAACTGGCCGAGACCGCCCAGGCACTGCTGCGCATGGCGCGCGAGCGGGAGGCGCTGAAGGCGCCGGCGCTGCGCCCACCCCGCGCCGCCATGGCACGCTTCGCCCAGGGCTTCCCTTATTCCCTGACCGCGGACCAGGAAGCGGCGATCGAGGCCACGCTGCGCGACCTCGCCGCCGGCCGCCCGATGGACCGGCTGGTCTGCGGCGATGTCGGCTTCGGCAAGACCGAGGTGGCGCTGCGCGCCGCCGCCGCCGCCGTGCTGGCCGGCTACCAGGTGGCGGTGCTGGCGCCGACCACGGTGCTGGTGCGCCAGCACCTGGACACTTTCCGCCGCCGCTTCGCCGGGCTGGGGGTGCGGATCGAGGCGCTCTCCCGCCTCAGCGCGCCGGCGGAGGCGCGGGCGGTGCGCGCGGGGCTGGACAGCGGCGAGGTGGGCATCGCCATCGGCACCCAGGCGCTGGCCGCCAAGGGCGTGCGGTTCCGCAAGCTGGGGCTGGTGATCGTGGATGAGGAGCAGCGCTTCGGCGCCCGCCAGAAATCCATGCTGCGCCGGCTGGGGGAGGGAGTGCACAACCTTTCCCTGACCGCCACGCCGATCCCACGCACTTTGCAATCCGCCTTGATCGGGCTGCAATCCCTCAGTGTCATCGCCACGCCGCCGGCGCGGCGGCAGCCGATCCGCACCTTGCAGATCCCGGCCAGCGACGGGCTGCTGAAGGAAGCCCTGGCACGGGAGAACCGGCGGGGCGGGCAAAGCTTCGTGGTCTGCCCGCGCATCGCCGATATCGCGCCGATGCGCGCGCGCCTGAAACGCCTGATGCCGCGCCTGAAGCTGATCGAGGCGCATGGCGACATGCCGGCGGAGGAGATCGACGAAGCCATGGTGCGCTTCGCGGAAGGCAAGGCGGATGCGCTGCTCTCCACCAATATCGTGGAAACCGGGCTCGACGTGCCGCGCGCCAATACCATGCTGGTCTGGCAGCCCGACCGCTTCGGTCTGGCGCAGTTGCACCAGTTGCGCGGGCGCGTCGGGCGTGGCCGGGCGCGCGGCAACATCATGCTGCTGACCGACCCGGAGGAGCCGCCCAGCCCCGCCGCCGCCCGCCGCCTGCACACGCTGGAAGCCTTCGACCGTGTGGGCGCCGGCTTCGCCATCAGCGCGCGCGACATGGACCTGCGCGGCGCCGGCGACCTGTTGGGCGAGGAACAGGCCGGGCATGTGAAGCTGATCGGCATCGGCCTGTACCAGCACATGCTGGACCGCGCCCTGCGGCAGGCGCGCGGGGAGGCGGTGGAGGAGGATTGGTCCCCCGCCCTGGCTATCGGCATCAGCGCCGGCATCCCGGAGGATTACATCAGCGACGACGCGCTGCGCGTGGAAACCCATGCCCGCCTGGGCGAGATCCTGCGCCGTGGCGATACGGCGGCGCTGGAGGACCTAGCGGAGGAGATCGAGGACCGCTTCGGCCCGCCGCCGGAACTGGTGCGGCACTGGCTGGCGCTGGCGCGGCTGCGGCTGCGCTGCAAGCGGCTGGGGGTGCGGCGGCTGGAAGGCGGGCCGCAGGGCGTGGCGGCGCAACTGCCGGGCGAGCGGCTGATCCTGCGCAAGCCCAGCCAGAGCCCGGCGGAGCGGCTGGCACTGCTGAAGCGGTTGCTGGACAATGTCCGCCGCCACCAGCGGCAACAGGCGGCCTGAGCCTTCAGGCCGGCCGCGCCAGGGCTTCGGTGGGGTCCAGGCCGGTGCCGCGCAGGGCGTGGCGCGGCAGCCGGGTCAGGCTGGCGGCGGCGGACAGCGCGAAGGGCAGGGCCCGCGCCG
>NZ_JACTUZ010000296.1 GCF_014490445.1 Pseudoroseomonas ludipueritiae
GGCCGGGCGGCTGCGGGAGATGGCTTCCGGCTTCGGCTCGGGCGCGGCGGTGGCGGCCTGGGCGGCGAGGTCCACGCCGCGCCGCACGCGCGGCGGGGCGTCCAGGCCGAGCTGGTCCCGCAGCACCTTGGCATTCACTTCCTCCACCGCCCCCTTGGGCAGGGTGCCGAGCTGGAAGGGGCCATAGGCCACGCGGATCAGCCGCGTCACGGTCAGGCCCAGGTGCTGCAACACGCGCCGCACCTCGCGGTTCTTGCCTTCCTTCAGCGAGACCGTGAGCCAGGCATTGGTGCCCTGGCGGGAATCCAGCCCGGCCTCGATTGGGCCGTAGGCCACGCCCTCGATGGTGATGCCACGCGCCAGCGAGGCCAGCGCGCGCTCATCCACGAAGCCATGCACGCGGGCGCGGTAGCGGCGCACCCAGGCATTGCCCGGCAGCTCCAGCTTGCGGCTCAGCGCACCATCGTTGGTCAGCAGCAGCAGGCCCTCGCTGGTCAGGTCCAGCCGGCCCACCGAGACCAGGCGGGGCAGGCCCGGCGGCAGTTCCTCGAAGACCGTCTTGCGGCCCTCGGGGTCCTTGTGGGTGGTCACCAGCCCGTCGGGCTTGTGGTAGCGGAACAGCCGCGTGCGGTCCGGCGCGCCCACCGGCTTGCCGTCCAGGCTGACGGAATCGCCTTCGGCCACGAAGGTGGCGGGGGTTTCCACCAGCTCGCCATTCAGGCGGATGCGGCCCTCGGCCACCAGCTTCTCGGCATCCCGCCGGCTGGCGACGCCGGCGCGGGCCAGCCACTTGGCAATGCGCTCGCCGCGCTGGCCTTCGGCTTCGGTCTCGGTCTCGTCGCTCATCGCGCGGCCTCCACGAAGGCGTCAAAGATACGGTGGTCGGCGGGGTCCACCGTGTATTCCGGGTGCCACTGCACGCCGAGAGCGAAGCGATGGCCCGGATGCTCGATGCCCTCGACCACCCCATCCGGTGCAACGGCATTGACGATGGCGCCGTTGCCCGGCCGCTCCACCGCCTGATGGTGCGCCGAGTTCACCGCCATGCGCGCGGTGCCGGTGATGCGCTCCAGCAGCGTGCCGGCGGCGATCTTCACCTCATGGCCCGGCTCGGTGCGCGGGTTGGGCTGCTCATGCGCCAGGGCATCGGCGATGCTGTCGGGGATGTGCTGGATCAGCGTGCCGCCGAAGGCCACGGCCAGGAGCTGCTCGCCGCCGCAGATGCCCAGCACGGGGATGTCGCGCGCCAGGGCGCCGCGCGTCACCGCCAGCTCGAAGGCGGTGCGGGTGGATTTCAGCGAGACGGTCGGATGCGCCGGGCCGCCGTTGTAGAGCGCTGGGTCCACGTCGAAGGCGCCGCCCGTGACCAGCAACCCGTCGATCCGTTCCAGATAGGCTTCCGCCAGCTCGGGCTCATGCGGCAGGGCCACCGGCAGGCCCCCGGCGGCGGCGATGGCGGAGAGGTAGTTCTGGCGGATGGCGTACCAGGGCAGCTTGGACCAGCCACCGGCCGGCTCCGCGTCCAGGGTCACACCGATCAAGGGCATCTTGCGCATGCAGCGGTCCCTAGACCGTGATGCGGGCGGCGACAAATGTTATTCCGCGCCAGCCAGCATCCGCTGCACCCGCTCCACCGCCGCGCGGGTGGGCGCGTCCTGCAGGGTGGGTGTCAACCCGGCGGCCGATTGCGCCACCGCCTGCCGCAGCGGGGCCGTCAGCAGCGGGCGGAACAGCGGCAGGTCCTGCGCCAGGGCCTCCGCCATGGCGCGGCTGTTCTCCGGCCGCAGCCCGGGTGTGCGCAGCAGGCCCAGCATCCCCTGGCTGATCTGCGCCAGCCCGGTGCCCAGCCGCTCCAGCGCCTGCTTCACTTCCGGTCCCTGCCGCTGCGCTTCCGGCAGGCGGGACACACGGTCCCGCGCCCCCTGCTGCACGCTGGTGCCGACCCGCAGCAGGAAGGTGAAGCCGCGCGTCAGTTCGTCCTGATGCGCCGCGATGCGGCGGCCCAGTTCCGCCTGGTCATTCACCCCCGATTGCAGGATGCCGAGGTAGCGGCGCAGGACCATGGCGCTGGCATCGCCCCAGCGTTGCAGCGCCGGCGTGCCGGCCTCGCCCTGCGGCCGCCCGGCCAGCACGGCCTCGCTGTTCCACAGCGCCTCCAGCATCGGCCGCGCGGCGGGGTCGGAGAGGCGCGGCAGCGCCGTGG
>NZ_JACTUZ010000297.1 GCF_014490445.1 Pseudoroseomonas ludipueritiae
CAAAGGCGGCCAGCCCGGTCTGGCCAATGGCCAGGGCGGCCAGGAAGCGCCCGGCATCCCGCGCGCGCCAGAGCGCCAGGGCCGCCAGCGCCATGCCGGCCAGCCCAGCCAGGAGCAGCGGCGCGCCCGGCGGCATCCAGGCCGGGTTCAACGCCGCCACCGCCTTGGCGCGCAACAGCGCATGCAGCGCCGCCTGCCCCAGCAGGGCAATGGGAATGACGATCAGCGGCGTCGGCGCCTCGGCCTGGGCGTCGCCGCGCCAGAGATGCAGCGGCACCAGCCCGGCCTGGGCGCCATAGCCCGCCAACATCAGCACGAAGCCCAGCAGCAGAGGGCCGGATTCGACCTCCCGCCCCACGCGCAGCAGGGTCTCGAAGGAGAGCGCGGCTTCCCCCGCCAGAGCATGGGCGGCCATGGCCAGGGCCAGGGTGCCCAGCAGCGCCAGGGCGGAGCCGGCCCCCAGCAGCAACACCGCCTTCCAGGCGGCGGAAAGCGCGGCGGCGCCATGGCGCAGGCCCACCAGCAGCGCCAGCACCAGCCCGGCCAGGGCCAGCGCCATCCACATCAGCAGCGCGTCATCCGCCAGCAGCGCCAGATGCGTCAGGCCCAGCATGGCCTGGTAGCCGGCATTCCAGGCACGGCCGGCGCCTTCCGGCAACGGCAGGGCCATGGTGGCGACGGCGCCGCTAAGCCCGACCAGCGCGGCGGGCAGCAGCAGGCACAGGTTCAGCGCATCGGGCCGCAACAGCCCGGCGCCCTCGGCGGGCACGGCCAGCAGCAGCACGGCCAGCGGCAGGGTCAGCGCCGCCACCGCCACGCTGACGCGGGCGCCGACGCGGACATTGGAGATGGCGGCCAGCGCCGCCGCACCCAGCAGCGGCACCAGCACCGGCAGCCAGGGCAGCAGCGCGGGGGCAAACACCGGCAGCAGCCAGCCGGGGGGTGCATCGGGCAGCCAGGGGATCATTCGGGGTCCCTGTTCACCTGCGGCCGCAGGGTCAGGAAGCCCGCCACCACGCCAAAGGGCACCGCCATGGCCACCACGGCCAGGGCCGGCAACAGGCGCAGCTCCGGCACCGCCAGGGCGGCCAGCAGTGCGCCGTTCATGGCGCAGGCCAGGCCGATCGCCTGCCCCAGGGGGCCGCGCCGCGCCGCCATGACCAGCAGCCCCACCAGCAGCACCGAAAGGGAGAGCACCAGGTCCTGCCGCAGCACCGCGGCGGCACCTTCCGTCACTGGGCGCAGAGCCAGCACCGCCAGCAGCACCAGCGCCACGGCGGCGGAAAGCCCGCCCAGCGGCCGGTGCACCGGGGCGGCCGCGGGCTCCCAGCGCAGGCCCTGGCGCCGCACCCATTCCCGCAGGGCCAGGGGCAGCAGCACCCCCTGCCCGGCCAGCAGCAGCGCGGCGACCAGCGTCAGGGAGGGTGCCTCCCGCGCCCAGGCGTGGCAAAGCGCCACCACGGCCAGCAGCACGCCCTGGGCCGCCAGCGCATCGATGGCGGCCACCACGCGCCGCCGCAGCACCAGCGCGAAGGAGAGCAGCAGCACGCCGCCGCCCAGCAGCGGCACCAGATTGGCGGGCAGTTCCGTCAGGTTCATGCCACCCCCGCCGAAAGAAACAGCCAGGCGACACCCAGCAGGGCCACCAGGGCGGCGGCACCCATCATTTCCGCCATGCGGCGTTTCCGCAGCCGGGCCAGATTGGCCTCGGCCACCGCCAGAACCACTGTCAGCAGCAGCAGCTTGGCGCACCAGAGCGGCAGCGCCGTCAGCCAGCCGCCCAGACCGGCATCGGGGAAGGCGGTGCCAAAGGGCACGAAGAGGCCCTGGAGCAGCGCCACCCAGAGCACCAGCCGCAGCGCCCGCTGCATCTCCCACAATGCGAGGTGCCGGCCGGAAGCCTCCGGCACCGGGGAGCCACTGGACAATTGCCCGGTGCCGGCCAGCGCCACGGCCAGCAGCGCCGGCAACAGCAGCGCCAGGGCGAGGCGCGGGCCCAGTGCGGCCTCCTGCAAGGTGGCGCCGATGACATCCGGGGCGGTGCTGCCCGTCAGCACAGCGAAGCCCATGGCGGCCAGCAGCAGCGCCGGCAGGGCGAAGCCATCCTGCCCCATGGCGCGGGCGGCGGCGCGGCCACCGGCGGCGGTGCC
>NZ_JACTUZ010000298.1 GCF_014490445.1 Pseudoroseomonas ludipueritiae
GGCCCCATCGTGGCGGCCGGCGCGCTGGTGGCGACGCTGACCGGTGCCGGCGCGGGCGCGCTGGCCGGCGGCATCCTCGGCGGCCTGACCGGCGCCGGCGTCAGCGAGAAGGAAGCCCCCGTCTATGCCGAGGGCATCCGCCGCGGCGGCAGCCTGGTGACGGTGCGGACGGATGACACCCGCGCCGCCGAGGTCGAGGCCATCCTCGCCCGCCATAACCCGGTGGACATGACGGCGCGCGAGGCGGATTACCGCGCCGGCGGCTGGACCGGCTATGACGACAGCACGCCGGTGGACCCCGTGAACGACCCGGCCCGCGGCACCCGTGCCAGCACGCCGATCGACCCGCTGGTGCCCGGCGGCCGCATCACCGATCCCGACCGGCGCATCTAAGGCCGGAAGGCTCCAGGCTCCGCCCGCGCGGCGGGGCCTGGCCAAAGAAAAGGCGGCTCCCGCTCCGGCGGGGCCGCCTTTCGCCGTATCAGGAAAGCCGGCGCTTCAACGCGCCCGGTCGATGCAGAATTCCACCACATCGATCAGCGCGCGCTTCTCGGCATTGTCCGGGAAGCCGGCCAGGGCGGCGATGGCGCGGTCCCCGTAGTCGCGCGCGCGGGCGATGGTATCGGCGAAGGCACGGTGCTTCTGCATCAGCGCCAGCGCATGCGGCAGGTCGGCTTCCTCCTGCTGCCGGTCTTCCAGCACGCGGCGCCAGAAGGCCTTCTCCTCCTCGTCGCCCCGGCTGAAGGCCAGCAGCACCGGCAGCGTGATCTTGCCCTCGCGGAAGTCGTCGCCGACCGTCTTGCCCAGCTTCTCCTGCTCGGCCGAATAATCCAGCGCGTCATCCACCAGTTGGAAGGCGACGCCTAGGTTGCGGCCATAGCTGTCCAGCGCCTCGGCCTCGCTCACCGGCCGGCCGGCCACCACGGCGCCGACGCGCGTGGCGGCGGCGAACAGCGCCGCCGTCTTGCCCTCGATCACGTCGAGATACTGTGCCTCGGTGGAGGAGGTGTCGTTCTGGATGACCAGCTGCAGCACCTCGCCCTCGGCGATGGTGGCGGAGGCGCTGCACAGGATGCGCAGCACTTCCAGCGAGCCGTCCTCCACCATCAGCTCGAAGGAGCGGGCGAACAGGAAGTCGCCCACCAGCACGCTGGCCTGGTTGCCGAAGACGGCATTGGCGCTGGCGCGGCCACGGCGCAGGTCGCTCTCGTCCACCACGTCGTCATGCAGCAGCGTGGCGGTATGGATGAACTCCACGCAGGCGGCCAGCCGCACATGCCGGTCACCGCGATAGCCGCACATGCGCGCGGCAGCCAGGGTCAGCAGCGGCCGCAGCCGCTTGCCGCCCGCCGCGATCAGATGCGCCGCCAGCTGCGGGATCAGCGCCACCGGGCTCTGCATCCGCTCCAGGATCTGGCGGTTGCAGGCGTCCAGATCCTCCCGCACCAGGGCCACCAGGGCGGTCAGCGCGTCCTCGCCATGGGCGGCGGGAGTGGTCTGTATGGCGGGGGAGCTCACGCGGACATTGTCTCTCTGTGCTGGCGGCGGCACCATAGCCAGAGGGGTCCGCACCAGCAAGCGGGCCCCATACGCCCTGGCACATCGCGTCGCCGCCAGAATAATCAAGGAGTTGCCCCCCGGAATGCTGCCTGTGGCGACCACCCCCGCCCCGGGCGCGGAGCCGCCCTGCGCCGAAATTCGCAAACCGGGGCCCGCCCTGCCGGCGGAGATTCCGGCTGGCGCAACGGAAGCGGAAACCGAGGATACGCTGCTGGGTGGCCGGGTGCGCCTGCGCCAGCCGCGCATGGGGCTGCGCGCCGGGCTGGATGCCGTGCTGCTGGCCGCCAGCATTCCCGCCCGCCCCGGCCAGGTGGTGCTGGAAGGCGGCTGTGGCAGCGGCGCCGTGTTTCTCTGCCTGCTGGCCCGCGTGCCCGGCCTGCGCGTGCTGGCGGTGGAGCGCGAGCCGGCGCTCGCCGCCCTGGCCCGCCGCAATGCCGCGCTGAATGGCGTGGCCGAACAGGTGACGGTGCTGGAAGGCGATATCGCCGACCCTGCCCTGCTGCGCGGCCAGCCCCGGCCGCATCATGCCTTCGCGAACCCGCCCTACTGGCCCGGCGGCACCGCGCCCCCGGCCCGGC
>NZ_JACTUZ010000299.1 GCF_014490445.1 Pseudoroseomonas ludipueritiae
CGTTTCAGCGGCCGCTGAGGCGCCGCGCGGGCCCCGGGCGCGCCACCGAAGCCGCGCGGTGCGCCAGCAGCCGGGGCAGGCGCAACAGGAAGCCGGCGCCCAGCCGCAGGTGCATCCAGCTCAGCAGCACATTGTCCCGCCCGTAGCGGAAGTGGGAAACACCGCCTTCCTCCGGCCGCAGGTAGCGCACCGGCACGGCGACATTGATGGCCGGCACCCGCCGCCAGCTCAGCCGCACCGCGGCCTCGGCATCGAAGTCGTAGCGGCGCATCCAGCGATGCGCCCGCATCACCGCCAGCAGCGGCTGTACCGGATAGATGCGGAAGCCAAAGAGCGAATCCCCGATGCCGTGCCAGAGCGTTTCAAGATTGGTGCAGAAGTTCGAGATGCGGCGCCCGCGCACGCGCTCGATCGGCGCCTCGGGCCCGAAGATCGGCGTGCCCAGCACCATGGCTTCCGGATGGGCGGCGGAAAGCGCCATGAATTCGGGGATGCGGTCGGCCGGGTGTTGCCCATCGGCATCCATGGCCAGCACATGGGTGAAGCCGGCGGCGGCGGCGGCTTCCAGCCCGTGCAGCACGGCGGCGCCCTTGCCCTGGTTGCGCGGCAGCACCATCACCCGCAGGCCGGGGTCCGCCGCGGCGGCTTCGGTCAGCGCCTCCGCCGTGCCATCGGTGCTGCCATCCACCACCACCCAGACCGGGGCCCAGCGCGCCCGCGCCGCGCGCACCGTTTCCAGCACCAGCGGACCGCTGTTGAAGGAGGGGATCAGGACCAGGTGGGTGGCGGAGCGAGTGGGCATGCGGGATCAGTTCTAGGGCAGAATGGCCTTGGCGCAACCTCGGCCGGCGCAGCGGCCGGCCAGGGGGCGAGGCTGCCCCGCAGATGGCGCTCCACCCGCGCGGCGAGGCTGCGGGCATCGCCAGCCGGCTCGAAGCGCTCCCCAAGGCGGACGCGGTAGCGCAGCGGCAGCGCCGGCTGGCGCCAGAGCGACACGCCCTTGCGGAGGTAGGAGGATTCGCACTCGATCAGCACCGTCTGCACCGGCGCCCCCGCCTGCTGCGCGATCAGCGCGAAGGAGCGGCTGAAGGGGCCAAGATGCTCCCCATCCTGGCTGCGCGGCGGGCTGCGCGTGCCCTCGGGGAAGATCAGCACCTGCCGGCCCTCCCGCACCGCCTGGGTGGCGTGGCGGATCATCGGCAATGGCGCGTCGTTGCGGACATATCCCGCCAGCCGCATGCCGCCGCCCAGCAGCAGATTGTCCCAGATGGAGGCCTTGGCGATGCAGACCACGCGCGGCAGGCGGGAGGCCACCAGCACCGCGTCGAGCAGGGAAGGGTGGTTGGGGGCGATGACGATGCCAGGTTCGTCGCGCAGGGTATCCAGGGCGGAAAGGTCGCAGCGCAGCAGCCCGGTGGCGCGCAGCATGGCCAGGAACATGCGGAAGCCACGCCCGATGGCGCGCTGCCCCAGCGGCTGCCCCACGGAAGGCGGCAGCAGCCGCGCCAGCAGCGCCGCCGGCAGGCTCCAGATCAGGCACATGGCCGCGAAGCAGAAGAGCAGCAGGTAGAACAGCACGAAATGCCGCAGCGCCCTGAGCCGGCGCCGGGCAGCAGCCAACCCGCCTTCCGGCCGGGATGGCTCTGGCTTGGGCCCGCGACAGTCGGGCGCGTGATATGGCATCAGATCCGTGCTGGCATTGTTACGGCATTGGTGGCGTGCTTCCCGCATCAACCCTAGCCGAGGCGGGGTCAGCCGGTCTATCGCTGCGCAGCCGGAACCGCGCAGGAGTTGCCCTTTTGAACGCTCCCCCTCCGACAGAGACCAGCGTCTCGCCGGCACAGGCGCCGCATCCGGACCTCACCGGCTATTACCGCGACGCGCAGGAGAGGCCCGGCTTCGTGCGGCGGCTCTTCGACGACACCGCCGTGCACTACGACCGCATCAACAGCGTCTTCTCCCTGGGCACCGGCGCCTGGTACCGCCGCCATGCCCTGAAGCGGGCGGGGCTGAAGCCGGGGGCGCGGGTGCTGGATGTGGCCTGCGGCACCGGGCTGGTGACGCGGGAGGCGCTGCGGCTGGCCGGGCCCGGCGGCACCGTGCTGGGCCTGGACCCCAGCGCCGGCATGCTGGCCG
>NZ_JACTUZ010000003.1 GCF_014490445.1 Pseudoroseomonas ludipueritiae
GCGGGCGAGCACCGCGCGGCCCTGGGCGAGGTCGTGCAGCGCGGCGCCGGCGCAGCGGCCGCGATCGTCGGTCAGCAGTTCCAGCGCCGGGTGGCGGTCCAGCAGGGTGATGCCCGGCTGCAGCAGCACGGCCTCGCGCAGCGCCCGCATCATCTCCAGCCCGGTGAAGTCGCGGTAGGAGAGCAGCCGCGCCGCCGTCGCGCCGCCCGGCTTCTTGCGCAACAGGGTGCCGCCCATGCGGTCGCTGCCTTCCGTGAGGTCGAAGCCCATGCCCTCCTGGATCAGCCAGCGGATCACGCCCGGCCCATCGGAGACCAGCGCGGCCACCAGCGCCTTGTCGGCGGCGAAATGGCCCGCGCGCAGCGTGTCCTCGAAATGGCGCTGGAGGCTGTCCTCAGGCCCGACGGCGGCCTGGATGCCGCCTTCGGCCATCACCGTGTTGCTGTCGCCGAGGCGTAGCTTGGTGGCCAGGGTGACCCGCGCCCCCGCCCTCGCCGCCGTCAGCGCTGCGACACAGCCTGCCCCGCCGCCGCCGATCACCAGCACATCCGCGTCCAGCATGGGCGCGCCGGCGATGTCCACATCCTCGATCAGGGAATCGGATTGCAGCAGCGCGGCCAGCTCCGCCCGGCACGGCAGGCCGGCACTGGCGCCGACGAGGAGCGGCACCATCGCGCCGGGCTGCCGGTCGGGATGGAAGCCTTCCAGCAGTTCCGGCACCGGCAGCGCCAGGGCCTGCGCGGGCGCGGGCACCCTGGCGCGCCAGGCGGCCAGTGCCTCGGCATGCAGGATGCCGCCGTTCATGGCCGCACCGGCGGATTGGTGCCGGGTGCCTCGAAATCGATCGGCTGCCCGCCCTGGTCGATCTCGCGCAGGCGTGTGATCAGGTCGGCGGGGCGCAGGGTGAGCGAGGCGCTCATGCGCCGCACGAACTGGCCCAGATGCGCCGGGTCGATATGTTCCGGGCAGGCGGCGACGCAGAGGTTGCACATCACGCAGTGGTCGAAGAGCGCCGCCGCGGTGAAGGCCTGCCCTTCCGCGGCGAGGTTCACCATCCGCTGCACCTCGATGCCCTTGGGGCAGGCGCGGTCGCAGCCGCTGCAATGGCGGCAGTTCCTGGCCTCGGGGAAGACGGCATCGATCTGCTCCAACGCCGTCCAACTATCCGTGAGCGCATGGAGGTCATAGGCATGCGGGCGGCGGGCCGGAAAATGGTCGAGAAAGGAAACCTGCATCCCTTCCTCCACCTGCGTCTCGCAGGCAAGGGCCGTGCCGGCCAGGCGTTCGCCCTGCCGCCGCACCAGCACCCGGCACGCGCCGCAGACGCCCTGCCCCATGCAGCCGACATTCTCGGTCAGCGGCAGCCCTGCGGCGGCCCAGGCCTGTAGCAGGGAGGCTCCGGCTTCGGCCAGTATCGGATGACCGTCGAAGACGAGGCTCACCTTCGGCCCGGCCTCGGTTCCGCTGTCACTCAAGAGCGCCTCCCCGAAAGTACATGCTGTGCAGGCATACAGCGCGCCACCGATATAAATCCCCTCGGGTAAAGCCGTTTCGCGGGCGCGATGCGTGGCCGGCCGGGGCGGGAGAACAAATCCCTCCAACGAAGGGACGCCAAACTGCAACAAGGGACAGCTTGCGGATATGGCGGAATGCTTGACCGTCCCGTGGGCAGCGCGCGCCTCCCTCCCCGCGGGAGAACAAGGCACCTGGGCTGCCGGCGCGGATGACAGTTCAGTGCCCCGATCCGGCTGGGGCCGTGATGCCGCCGATCTTACAAACAACAATGCTGACGGCACAAGTTTTAGCTGTTACGCAAGTCCGTCGCCCGGCCGCAACTGCCTTCCTCGTGGCACTGCGGCTGGAGCCGCGGCTTCATGCCTGACGGCCTCGGCAATGCACTGCGGCCGCATCCGTCCACCAAGGACAGGGCTCCTTGATTCTCGGAGATTTTCATGATCCTGATGTCACCCGCTGAACCAACGTCGAATCGCAAGTTGATGTGGTTCGGCGTTGCGCTGCTGGCCTATCTGGCGGTGCTGATGCTGCCCACGCCGGCGGGGCTGAGCGCCTCGGGTCAGGTGGCTCTTGGGCTGCTGGCCCTGGTGATCATCCTCTGGATCAGTGAATGCGTGTCTCCGGCGGCCAGCGCCATCGTGCTCACCGGCATGGCGGTGCTGGGACTGATGGGCAAGCCGCTGACCGAGGGCGGCAAGGCCATGAGTTCGGCGGATGCGCTGGGGCAGATGCTTTCCGGCTATTCCTCCTCCGCCGTGCTGCTCGTTGCCGGGGCATTGTTCCTGGCCGTGGCCCTGAAGCTGACGGGGCTGGACCGGCGCGTGGCGCTGCTGGTGATGTCGCGCGTCGGCATCTCCCCGGCGCGGCTGACGCTGGGCGCCATGATCGTCGGCTTCGTGCTGGCGCTGTTCATTCCCTCCGCCACGGCGCGCGTCGGCGCGGTTATCCCGATCATGGTGGGGATCACCACCGCCCTCGGCCTGCCCGTGACAAGCAGCCTCGGCGCCACATTGATGATCGTGACGGCGCAGGTCTGCTCCATCTTCAATATGGCGATCAAGACCGGCGCGGCGCAGAACCTGATCAGCCTGAACTTCATGCAGGCTTCCTTCGGCCGCAGCATGACCTGGGGCGAATGGTTCCTCACCGCCCTGCCCTTCACCCTGTCCATGTGCGCCGTGCTCTTCGTTGTCTCCCTGGTGCTGCTGCGGCCGCATGTGCCGCCGGTGGAGGAAGCGAAGCAGCGCCTGGCGGATGAGGTCGCGCAGCTCGGCCCCGTGACGCCCGCCGAGTGGCGGCTGATGCTGGTGGCGCTGCTGCTGCTGGTGCTCTGGTCCACCGAGGGCGTGCTGCACCCGCTGGATACCACCACGACCACCCAGCTCGGCATCGCGCTGCTGCTGATGCCGCGCATCGGCGTCATGACCTGGGCACAGGCCGAGAAGCAGGTTCCCTGGGGCACGATCGTGCTCTTCGCGGCCGGCATCTCGCTCGGCATCCTGCTCTCGCGCACCGGCGCCGCCTCCTGGCTGGCGGGCGTGACGCTGGGGCGGCTCGGCCTGGATGCGATGCCGGTGGCGCTGGTGGTGGGGGCGCTCTCCCTCTTCAGCATCCTGCTGCACCTGGGCTTCGCCTCGGCCACCGGGCTGGCGAGCACGCTGATCCCGATCATGATCGCCTTCGCCCAGACCCTCCCCTATGGGCAGGACACCATTTTCGGCATCGTGATGATCCAGGCCATGGTGGTGTCCTTCGGCTTCATCCTGCCCACCAATGCGCCGCAGAACATGCTGTGCTACGCGACGGGCGCCTTCTCGACGCTGCAATTCGCGAAGGTCGGGATCGTGATCACGCTGGCGGGACTGGCGCTGCTCGTCCTGTTCTCCGCAACCATCTGGCCGATGATGGGAGTGCTGTGATGCAGGGCAAGGTCGCAATCATCGGCGCCGGGCTGGTCGGTGCCGCCGCCGGATATCTCCTGGCGAATGTGCCGGGGGTCAGTGAGGTCGTGCTGCTGGACATGGACCAGACACGGGCGAGGTCGGAGGCCGCGGATATCGCCCATGCCGCCGCCTTCGGCAGCCCGGCCCTCATCCGGGCGGCCGGGGATTACGCCGACCTGGCGGGCGCGCAGGTGGTGGTGGTGACGGCCGGCACCAGCCTGAAGCCCGGCCAGACCCGGCTGGACCTGCTGGCGGCGAATGTCGGCGTCGTGGCCTCGGTGCTGGAGCGGGTGCTGGCGGTGGTGCCGGATACGGTGCTGCTCTTCGCCACCAACCCGGTGGATGTGATGCCGGCCGTGGCGGTGCGGTACTTCGGGGTGCCGCGCGGGCGTGCCATCGGCACCGGCTGCGCCCTCGACTCCGCCCGCTTCCGCGACCGCCTGGCGCGGCATCTCGGCGTCTCGCCCAGTTCGGTCCATGCCAACGTTCTGGGCGAGCACGGGGATTCCGAGGTGCTGCACTGGAGCGGCGCGCAGATCGCCGGCATGCCGCTGATCGATTTCGCCGCGAAGCTGGGCCACCCCCTGCCGCCCGAGACCCGGGAAGCCATGACAAAGGAGGTCAGGACCTCCGCCTACCGGATCAAGGAAGGCAAGGGCGTCTCGAATTTCGGCATCGGCGGCTGCATCGCGCGGCTCACCCGGGCCATCGTGAATGACGAACACGTGGTCTTCAGCGTCTCCACCTTCATGGAGGAGCTGATGGGGGTGCAGGAGACCTGCGTCTCGCTGCCCCATGTGCTGTCCGCCCAGGGGGCCTCGGAGCCATTCCTGCCGCCGCTCGACAGGGCGGAGGAAGCGGCGCTGCGGCACAGCGCCGGCGTGCTGCGCCAGGCGATCCAGGCCGGGCTCGGGGCGCTCCCGCCCAAGGGGCCGGGTGTCCGGGCTTAAGGCAACCACGGCCCCCGCGCCGCAATAACCACAGGCCGGGCAACCGGGGACGGGCAACGGACATGATGGACATAGGCGTGGGGCAGGACGGGGCGCAGCCCTATCGGCAGGCGGCGAGCGAGGTCCTGGCGGGCCTCGGCACCGACGCCCAGCGGGGATTGCCCGCCGAGGAGGCGCGGCGGCGGCTCTCCCGCCACGGCCGCAACGAGCTGGCCGGCGAGAAGCCTGTCCCCGCCTGGCGCAAGTTCCTGGCCCAGTTCCAGGACACGCTGGTGATCCTGCTGCTGGCCGCCGCCCTGATCTCCGCCACGCTCTGGCTGCTGGAGCGCGACGCGGCGCTGCCCTATGAGGCCATGGCGATCCTGGCCGTGGTGCTGCTCAATGCGTTGATGGGCTATTTCCAGCAGGCGCGGGCCGAGCGGGCGGTCGCCGCCCTGCGCCAGATGTCGGCCGCCCAGGCACGGGTGATCCGGGACGGCGCGCAGCGCGGCATTCCGGCGGCGGAGCTGGTGCCCGGCGACCTCATCCTGGTCGAGGAAGGCGATACCATCCCGGCGGATGCGCGGGTCGTCCATTCCGCCACGCTGCAGGCCGCCGAGGCCACCCTGACGGGCGAGAGCCTGCCCGTCCCGAAGCAGGCCGAGGCCCTCATGGCCGAGGCGGGGCTGGGTGACCGGGCGAACATGATCTTCAGCGGCACGGCCGTGACCTATGGGCATGGCCGCGCCGTGGTCACGGCGACCGGCATGCACACGGAGATGGGCCGCATCGCCGGAATGCTGGCATCGGCACCCGAGGAAAGGACGCCACTGCAGCGGGAGCTGGACCGCGTCGGCCGCATGCTCGGGATGATCGTCATCGCCATCGCCGTGGTGATGGTGGGCACCATCCTCCTGGTGGAGGATATCCATGGCGCGCGGGCCATCTTCGACGTGCTCATCCTCGGTGTCGCCCTGGCTGTCGCGGCGGTGCCGGAAGGGTTGCCGGCGGTGGTCACGGCGGTGCTCTCCATCGGCGTGCAGCGCATGGCCCGGCGCAAGGCCATCGTCCGCCACCTCGCTGCGGTGGAAACCCTGGGCTCGGCCGATGTCATCGCCTCCGACAAGACCGGCACGCTGACCAGGAACGAGATGACGGTGCGCCGGGTGGTCACCGCCAGCGGCAACGTGGAGCTGGAGGGCGCCGGCTATGCCCCCCAGGGCGGGATACGGCAGGTGGAGGGAGGCGCCGTCGAGGGCAGCCTGCGCACGGAGCTTCTGCGCACGCTCCTGGCCGCGGAGCGCGCCAACAACGCGGTGCTGCAGAAAGTGGAGGACGGGCGCTGGACCGTGCAGGGGGACCCGACCGAGGGCGCGCTGATCGTGGCCGCGCGCAAGGCGGGGCTGGAGGGCGAGGCGCTGGAGGCCCGCTTCCCCCGCATCGGGGAAGTGCCCTTCTCCTCCGAGCGCAAGCTCATGAGCACCCTGCACCGCGATGCCGAGCGCCAGAATTGCCTGACCGCCTTCACCAAGGGCGCGCCGGACGTGCTGCTGGAACGCTGCACGCATGAGCTGGTGGGAGAGGACACGCGCCCCCTGAGCGCCGGGCGCCGGGCCGCCATCATGAGCGCCAATGAGGAGCTTGCCGGCCAGGCGCTGCGCACCCTCGGCATCGCCTTCCGCTTGCTGCCGCAGGACATGGCCGCGCAGCATCATCCTGACACGGCATTGGAGCAGGGGCTCGTCTTTCTGGGCCTGGTTGGCATGATCGACCCGCCGCGTGAGGAGGTGAAGCTGGCCGTGGCGCGGGCCCGGAGCGCCAGCATCCGCCCCATCATGATCACGGGCGACCATCCCAGGACGGCCGTGGCGATCGCCCGCGAGCTTGGCATCGCCCAGGATGGCGGCGTGGTGACGGGGGCCGAGTTGCAGGCCATGCCGGATGACGCGCTGAGCCGCACCGTGCGCGAGGTCTCGGTCTATGCGCGCGTCAATCCCGAACACAAGCTGCGCATCGTCAGGACGCTGCAGGGCCATGGCGCGACCATGGCGATGACGGGCGATGGCGTGAACGACGCGCCCGCCCTGAAGGCCGCCGATATCGGCGTGGCCATGGGCATCACCGGCACCGACGTCTCGAAGGAGGCGGCGGATATCGTGCTGGCCGACGACAACTTCGCCACCATTGTCGCCGCCGTGGAGGAAGGCCGCGCCATCTTCGCCAATATCCGCAAGTTCCTCCGCTACCTGCTATCCTCCAATATCGGCGAGGTCATGACGATGTTCTTCGGCGTGCTGCTCGCCGACCTCATCGGCCTGACGGCCCTGGCGCAGGGCGGTGTGGCGCTGCCGCTGCTGGCGACGCAGATCCTGTGGATCAACCTCGTCACCGATGGCGCGCCGGCCCTGGCGCTCGGCATGGACCCGGTGGACGCCGGCACCATGTCCCGGCCGCCGCGCCCCCGGGGGGAGAGCGTGGTCACCTACCGCATGTGGGCCGGCATCTTCTTCGTCGGCGCCGTCATGGCGGCGGGGACGCTGCTCATGCTCGACATGTCACTCCCGGGCGGGATGATCGAGGGTTCCGGCGATCTGCGCTACGGGCAGACCATGGCTTTCACGACACTGACGCTGTTCCAGCTCTTCAATGTCCTGAACGCCCGCTCCGACGAGGAAAGCGCCTTCCGGAACCTCTTCACCAATCATTGGCTTTGGGCCGCCATCCTGTTCTCCATGGCGCTTCATGCCGCGGTGATCTACCTGCCTTTGCTGCAGCAGGCCTTCTCCACCGTGCCGCTGAGCCCAGGCGACTGGCTGAGCTGCGTGGCCGCCGCGAGTTCGGTGCTCTGGTTGCGTGAGTTGAGCAAGCTGCTTGGCCGGGCGCGACCGGCGCGCTCACCGAGATAAGGCCAGGTCCGGCAGGCAAGCTGACCTGAGGCCACCATCCTGCCCGTGGCGGCCTCGCAGCAACGGATAGTTCGAGGTGCCGGCCTGCTTCGGGGCCGCATAACCGCCCCGATAACCGCCTCAGCGGGTGCTCAACGGCAAAACACCCGATCGGCCCTTGGCCGAATGCCTGAGGCCCGCTCCAAGCTCATTCGCCGCTAAAGGGCGAGCTTGGCTTGAAGACATCGCCAAAGCCTGCCCCCAGCAGAGAATACCAGGGACACGTCGCAACCAGGCAGACGCAGTACGCGTCGACCTTGCTGTCAATGAACCGGGCGCCGTTGTCCCGACAATGTTCGCATGGCGGACGAAAACCACACCACAGCCCGCCAAAGTACCGCTAGACATCCAAGGCCGGTGAAAGCGCGTCCATGAGTACGGTGGCTCAGCCGGGACTACTGCCGCCACAACCCTCCAGCCCGTCAAGGCCGTGTCAGAGCCTCGTGTGGCGACATCGGCATCATGTTCTGATCCATGTGATACATGACCCATATTGATCCGACCAGCGTCACGACGACCAGTGTGAGAGTGAAGACCAGGGAGACGAAGGTCCACCCGCCTTCCGACTTGGTGTTCATGTGCAGGAAGTAGATCATGTGGACCAGGATCTGCGCCACGGCGAAGGCCATGATCACGATGCTGGTCTTCGTCGTGTCGTCCAGCACATTGCCCATGACGAGCCAGAACGGGATCGCCGTGAGGACAACGGACAGGATGAACCCGGTCATGTAGCTCCGGGCCGTGCCATGCGGTGGCCCGCCATGTGCTGGCGTGGCGCTGCCGTGCTTGTCCGAGGCGTGGGCCGAGCCTGATTTGGCAGTCACACTCATCGCATCGATCCCATCAGGTAGACGAAGGTGAAAACGCCGATCCAGATCACGTCAAGGAAATGCCAGAACATGGAGAGGCACATGATCCGCCGCTGGTTATCGGCGTTCAGGCCATACCGCCGGACCTGGACCATCAATGTGACGAGCCAGATGATACCGAAGGTCACATGCAGCCCATGCGTGCCGACCAGAACGTAGAAGGACGACAGGAAGGCACTGCGCTGCGGCGTTGCCCCTTCGGAGATCAGATGGCCGAACTCGTAGAGTTCGATTCCCACAAACAGGGCGCCCAGCAATCCTGTTGCCGTGAGCCAGCGCAGGGTGCCGCGCAGTCCGCCCTTCTCCATCTCCAGCATCGCGAAGCCGTAGGTGATGGAAGACACCAGCAGAAGGCCCGTGTTGAAGGCGACAAGCCTGAGATCGAAGAGGTCCGCCCCCGAAGGGCCGGCGGCGTAGTTACGGCCGAGCACCCCGTAGCAGGCGAAAAGCACCGCGAAGATCAGGCAGTCGCTCATCAGATAGAGCCAGAAGCCGATCAGCGTGCCCCCGTCGCCGTGGGCATGGTCCTCCTGCTCATAGAATACCGGGGCGGTGGCACCAGGCGGCGCGGCCTTCTCATGCATCGGATCAGGCCCTCGCCGCCAGTTGTGCCGTTCGCTGGCTCTCGAGCCGAGCGATCTCTTCGGCCGGAACCGTGTAGCCCCGGTTGTAGTTGAAGGTATGGATGATGGCGGCCGCGATCAGCGCCACGAAGGACACCACTGCCAGCCACCAGATGTACCAGATCAGGGCAAAGCCGAGCACGGTGCTGAGCGCCGCCAGCACAACGCCGGCACCGGTGTTGCGCGGCATGTGGAGTGACCTGAATTCGCTGATTGGCCTGTCATACCCGCGCTTCTTCATATCCCACCAGGCGTCCAGGTCATGGACGACAGGCGTGAAGGCGAAGTTATAGGGCGGAGGCGGCGACGACGTGGACCACTCGAGGGTTCGCCCGCCCCAGGGATCGCCGGTAAGGTCACGAAGCTGAGCGCGCCGGAAGAAGCTGACGACCAGCTGCACCACAAAGGCCAGGATCCCCGCCATGATGATGAAGGCTCCGATCGCGGCGACCGTGAGATAAGGCTGCACGGCCGGGTCATCGAAATGCTGCGTCCGGCGCGTCTCGCCCATCAGGCCCAGAACATAGATCGGGGTGAAGACGGTCCAGAATCCGACCAGCCAGCACCAGAAGCTCACCTTGCCCCAGAATGGATCGAGCTTGTAGCCAAAGGCCTTCGGGAACCAGTACTGGATGCCCGCCAGCAGCCCGAACACGACACCGCCGATAATGACATTGTGGAAATGCGCCACCAGGAAGAGGCTGTTGTGCAGGACGAAGTCAGCAGGCGGGACCGCGAGCAGCACGCCGGTCAGGCCACCGATGACGAAGGTCGGGATGAAGCCCATGACCCAGATGAAGGGGCCTTCGAACCGGATCCGGCCACGGTACATCGTGAACAGCCAGTTGAAGACCTTCGCGCCGGTCGGGATCGAGATGATCATGGTCGTGATGCCGAAGAAGGCATTCACATTGGCGCCGGAGCCCATGGTGAAGAAGTGGTGCAGCCAGGTCAGCCAGGAAACAAGGGCGATGACGGCGGTCGCATAGACCATCGACGTATAGCCGAACAGACGCTTGCTGCAGAAGGTCGAGACGATCTCAGAATAGATGCCAAAGGCAGGCAGAACCAGGACATAGACCTCAGGGTGCCCCCAGATCCAGATCAGGTTCATGTACAACATCGAATTGCCGCCGAAGTCGTTGGTGAAGAAATGCGTTCCCACGTAACGGTCGAGGGCCAGGAGCGTCAGGGTCGCGGTCAGCACCGGAAAGATGGTGATGATGATGGCGTTGCTGGCCAGCGTGGTCCAGCAGAAGACCGGCATCTTCATCATCGTCATGCCGGGAGCGCGCATCTTGATGATCGTCGCGATCAGGTTGACGCCGGATAATGTGGTACCGACACCCGCGACCTGGAGCCCCCAGATCCAGTAATCGACCCCGACACCAGGGCTATAGGCCGCGCCGGACAGTGGTGGATAGCCGAGCCAGCCGGTCCGGGCGAACTCGCCGACAAAGAGCGACAGCATGGTCAGAACGGCGCCGCCGACGGTCATCCAGAAGCTGAAATTGTTCAGGAACGGAAAGGCAACATCCCGAGCGCCGATCTGCAAGGGCACCACGTAGTTCATCACCCCTGTCACGAAAGGCATCGCCATGAAGAAGATCATGATCGTGCCATGCGCGGTGAAGACCTGGTCATAGTGGTGGGGAGGCAGATAACCCTCCGCCGCACCGACCGAGAGGGCCTTCTGCGTCACCATCATGATCGCGTCGGCGAAGCCGCGCAGCAGCATGATGATGGCGAGAATGATGTACATGATGCCGATCTTCTTATGATCGACGCTGGTGAACCATTCCCGCCAGAGATAGCCCAGTTTGCCGTACCACAGGACAGCGCCCAGCAGCGCCAGCCCGGCCACAGCCACAACCACGAAGGTCCAGAGCAGGATCGGCTCATGGTACGGGATCGCCTCAAGCGTCAGGCGTCCGAACAGGAACTGTTTCAGGTCGAGATGATCGAACATGGGCAATCCCGTCGGTCAGTGCTGGTGGCCGGTTGAGGGGGTATTCAGCTGGTTGGGCGCAGGAGCCTCGCCAGCGCCCTGTGGGGCACGGTCTTGTGCTGCCCCGGGCGCGGCCGGCCCATCGCTCACTCCGCCGCGCGCCCTCTCCTGGTCTCGCGGCATCATGCCTTCAGGCTGGGTGTCCGACCTTGAGGGGCGGCCCGAGGCCGGGACCGTGGCACCCGGCGGTTCGCTCCCGCTCTCCAGGCGACGGTTGTCGTATTCCAGGCGGCCGCGATGCTCATCGCTGTCCTTGCCGCCGCCCCCCATGCTGTCGATATGGTGCATCTCAGCGACGCACATCTGCCCCTGTTCGGGACACATGCCGACGATGGCGTCGAAGATCCTATCGGCGACGGCCCCATAATAGCGGACCGGCTCGGCTTCGCTGGGCTTCTCGAGCGTGAGATAGGCGTCGCGGTCGAGGGAGCCCCCGGCGGCTTTCGCGTTCGCAACCCACTGGCTGAACCCATCGGATGACAGGCCTCGGAAGCCGAAGTTCATGCGGGAAAAGCCTGAACCGCTGTAATGCGCGGACA
This sequence comes from Pseudoroseomonas ludipueritiae, assembly GCF_014490445.1. Taxonomy (GTDB): domain Bacteria; phylum Pseudomonadota; class Alphaproteobacteria; order Acetobacterales; family Acetobacteraceae; genus Pseudoroseomonas; species Pseudoroseomonas ludipueritiae. Next base: position 11,372 of record NZ_JACTUZ010000003.1, read on the forward strand.
GCCCCCTGAAGTTCCCCTCCTTGTTGATCACCGCATGGAGCTTCGTCTCCATGCCAGGCATGGCGTAGATCATGCCGGCGAGCGCGGGGACGTAGAAGGTGTTCCAGACGGAGGAAGACGTGATGCGGAAGGCGATGGGCCGGTCCACCGGCGCCGCCATCTCATTCACGCTCGCGATGCCATACTCCGGGTAGATGAACAGCCACTTCCAGTCGAGCGCGACGACCTGCACGTCGAGCGGCTTTGTGTCCGCCGGGATCGGTCGCTTGGGGCCGAGGCGCGACAACGGCCGGAATGGGTCAAGCGTATGCGTGCTGATCCAGGTCATCGCCCCGAGGGCCATGACGATCAGCAGCGGGATGGTCCAGATGACCACCTCGAGCCGCGTCGAATGGTGCCAGTCAGGATCATAGTTCGCCTTCGGGTTCGAAGCGCGATAGCGCCGCGCGAACAGGAAGGTGAGGACGATAACCGGCACGATGACAAGCAACATGAGCGCCGTGGAGGCGATGATGAGGTTCCGCTGCTGCACCGCCACGTCACCTGACGGATCCATGACAACCAGATTGCACCCCGAGAGGAGGGCGCCGGACCCGAGCAGTGCGACAAGCCGCGTGACGCGGCTGACCCGGAGCCTGGGCGGGTTCTGGGCGGCAGGCTTTGCTTGAGGTTTGTCCATCACCGTCTCTTCACGATCAGCCGACACGCGGAGCAGTGCGTGGCCGGTCAAGGGGCTGTGTGAGGCCTGCATGGGTCAAACCTGCCGGACTTCCGAGCGCGACAGGCTGAGCACCAAAAGGGTCGTGACCGCGCCGGACAGCAGGTAAAGTCCGACGCAGGCAAGTCCGTAACGCGCAGACAGGAACAGCACGATCAAGGGCGCGAAGCCGGCACCGAGCAACCAGGAAAGGTCGCTTGTCAGCGCGGCTCCGGTGTAACGGAAGCGTGGATCCAGTCGGGATGTCACCGCTCCGGATGACTGGCCATAGGAAAGGCCAAGCAGTGCAAATCCGGCATTGACGTAGATGGTTTGCCCGATGGCATTCTCCTCAATGATCAAGGGCGCAATCGTGCTGCAAATCGCAAAGACTGCGATCAGGCCGGCTGAGATCATGAGAAGCTTGCGGCGTCCCATCTGGTCGGCAATCAGGCCGGAAGCCACGATCGCGCCGGCGCAGATGAACGCCCCTGATGTCTGCACCATCAGGAACTCGCCCACCGAGCGCTGCGTGAACAGGTCTATCCAACTGATGGGAAAGACTGCCACGAGATGGAACAAGGCAAAGCTTGCGAGCGGAATCAGGGCACCAATCAGGAGTTCGCGCGAATGGTTCCGGATCAGGGGAAGGATCGGTGACGGCTCAAGTCGTCCCAGGTCCAGAAGCCGAGAAAACTCCTCGGTCGCTACCAGCCGCAGGCGCGAGAACAAGGCGACAACATTGACGGCGAAGGCGCAGAAGAAGGGATACCGCCAGCCCCAGCTCAGAAAATCTTCCTCGGATAGATTGAGCAAGAAAAACGAGAAAAGGACGGCTGCGACAGCGAAACCCAGCGGCGCTCCCAATTGCGCTATGCCTGCATAGAGGCCACGGCGCTCGACCGGCGCGTTCAACGCCAGCAGGGAGGCAAGCCCGTCCCATGCCCCGCCGAGGGCTAGCCCCTGGCCTATGCGCAGAATGCTCAAAAGATACAGCGACCAGGCACCGATCTGCGCGTAGCTTGGCAGAAAAGAGATGGCCATGGTCGAGAAGCCAAGAAGGAAGAGCGCAACAGTGAGCTTTACGCTGCGGCCGTACCGCCGGTCGACTGCCGTGAAGATTACCGTGCCGATCGGCCGTGCCACGAAAGCGAGCGAGAAGATCGCGAAGGAATAAAGCGTCGCAGTGACGGGTTCCGCGAAGGGCAGGAAGACCTTCGGGAAGACCACGACGGCCGCAATGGCGAACACGAAAAAGTCGAAATACTCGGCGGCGCGGCCGATGATGACGCCAATGGCAATCTCGCTCGGATCGACCTTGTGATCGGTAGATACCAAACGTGCGTCGCGTTCCGCCGCCGCAGAATTGGGGTTTGGTCCTTGGACATTGTCGCTTGCCATTGTGGCGCCCCAAATTGTTACGACAGGTTTCGAGACGCCGTATTCTATGTCAATACGTGGCGGCGTTCAGAAGCGTCTGGAAGTGTAAAGATCACTTGAAAGGACGATCTCCGGCGTCACCGTTAGCGCGGCTTGTTGGATCTTGATCCGGTCGGATGACGTGGGCAGGCGGCGGATGCCGAGGAAGAATCGAGTTGCCGTCTCGTAGGCGCGCCACAACCTAACCTTCACATCAAGGCTGAGACGAGCCTCGGCGTCGTGACCTCCACATCATCAACAAAGAGCACTTCTGCGGGTTGGTTTGGAATCGAGGCATTCTCCAAGAAAACAGAAGCTCTTTGAGGGCTGCCTCGATAGCTCGGAGTTCTGGCCAGAGCCTTGCCGCAGGTAGGTCAAGAGGAACTGCAACAGGAAAGACGTATATAGATCATCGGCTTCTGTAGGGCCTGTCTGGTTAGGCACACCTCATGGCCATCTTCTTGAACGCTGATGGTTGCCCAGCACGCAGCTAACAACGCAAAGACTGTACCCGCGATCTCGCGGATACGCTGCCAGAAGGGCGAATAGCCGATGTCAGCGCACCTTGGGTGCTGCTAGGCTGCCCTTGTTGGTCAAGCGGAGAAGCGTTTTTGTTGACCCTCTGCTCGACCTGTTCCACCGCTGTTCCGCTGAGGCGATGAACCAGTTCCTCTATGCAGGTACCGACGTATTCTAAGGCATCGACCCTGATCGCAAGGTGTTGCTTCATCAGTTCACGGCGCGGCGCGGTGGCCAGGATAGCAAGATACAGTCAGGCATCACGGTCGCTGGAGATCGGACCTGCCGAAACACCGGGACTACTCGGGCGAGGCCGCCTGGACCTGACATATGAATGACGGTGGGTCCGACGACCGCCCACATCTGCCACGCCTTGACGTTTCCGTGGCCCAGGAGTTTGAGCCAGTTCGTTGCATCGCTGTGGAAAACAGAATCGCTTTCGTCAGCAGCATCCGCAGGTTGAGGGCGGGGGATAGCTTATCGAGTATCGAGAGCGACCAACCACCGGCATGCCCACCCTGCTCTAGGCGGATCCTACCGGGCAACTCGCTCTGATCGAGGTGCCATGTCCGGGCGTCGACTGAACCGCAAGCGTGCCACCAACCAGCCGGAGCCTTTCACGCATCCCGATAAGTCCGACACCGCGCGGCTTCGCTCCGTCAACGATGCCTAGCCCGTTGTCGGTAACGGTCACAACCAGATGCGTGCAGCCGCCCACTGCTGTCTCGGTTTGCATGTTGATGCAAACAAAGCTTGCCCTGGCGTGCCGGTAAACATTGGTGAGCGCCTCCTGCACCACCCGGAACAGGATAATCTCTCCTTCAGGCACAACTCTGGGCAGATCGGTACTCGCCACTTCCGGCCGCTGATCCCGGACCACCGTGACGACGCCACTACGCTCGCTGAAGCCTTCCGCATACCATCCCAAAGCGGCGCCTAGTCGGACCTCGTCAAGGAGCGGCGGATGCAGCAGGTAAGAGAGGGTGCGAATCTCGTCCTCACACTGCTTCAACAGGACCAATGCATTCGCAAGTGGATCTGTTATACCCGCCTCTGAATCCGCATCTCCCCTGCGCTGCGCCGCATGGATCGACAATGTCGCTGCCAGCAGATTCTGTGCAGTCTGGTCGTGCAAGTCGCGTGCGATCCGCCTGCGCTCGCTGTCCTGGCTCCGCAACATGCTCGCCGTGAGGTTTCGGAGCGTCTCTGCTGCCTGATACTGCTCGGTAACTTCACGCGCCGTGCACATCAAGCTGGCCGGCCGGCCAAATTCGTCACGCTGACATACCGCGTGGCGGAAAGTAATCCAGCGCGGATCTTCCTGGTCACTGCCCAGGCACAAGGTCACTTGCGTTGTCTTTCCATCAGGCAGCGCTGCACAGCCATCACGATGTTCTTTGAACATGGCCTGCTGGCTCTGGGCCATCCGGTTGAGCATCGCGGCCTCACTCACCTCGCCACTGGCGCCTGTGAAGACGGCGACTTCCGGCGAAGTGTTGAGAAGAGTGATCCGATTGTCGTGCAGGTCCACCGCGTACAGCAGGCCAGAGACAATGGAGGCCATGGTGCGCAGGGTGCGGAAACTACCGTCTTGCTGCACACCAGGCCAGAGAGCACGACAGATCAGAGTCGTGACGTCATCTGCGGCATTGCTGATTGATATAGAGCGAGCCTGGACCGACGTCAGCTTCATGCCCATCCCTCACGCAGGGCCTGCCAAGAAATATGGCATTCCGCCGCGCCTAAAGCGACAAAAAACGTTACCCTTCCGTTGGAAGGATGCAATGTCGGCTCGTTTCTTACATTTCCTTGCAGCATGCTAGCTCGGACAAGGGATGCTGCAATAGCCCGCTGGCAGGCTGCGAAGCGGGAACATTGGATGACCCTTTCGCATCCTGACACCGCCACGCGGGCGTCGAGCTGCTTCAGGCAGCCGCCTGTCCTTACTGCCTCAGCAGGGCGGCATGGTCAGCGTGACGTGTGTTGCAGCACGCTCGGCCATGCCAGTCTTCGACACATGCGAGGTCCGTCATGCCTTCGGCCAGCCGCTTGCCCAAGAGCGGCTGGCCGAGGCGGTGGGGAGCGGTGAAAGCAGCCGGCCGGGAAAGAGGTGTCTTCTGCCGTCAGCCGGTAAAGAGCATGACGAAGTAGCCGCCCACCGTCAGCAACACGCCGGAAACGGCGTAGCCTACCGGAAACCCGAGCCACGGGACGCTGCTGCCTGCTTCGGCTGCTGCCTCCCGCGCCGGGCCCGAATGGCTGCGTGCCCCGGCGGTGGCACCCATCAGTAGAACCGGATGAATACGGAAGAGGTAGAGGCCGAGAACCCATACGATGAAGGGCGGAACCGAACAGGCCAGGAAGCCGATAATGAAGATGGACAACGCCAGAGTCCCGTTCAGTTGCGTCACCAGGGCGCCGCCAGAATTGACGCCGACGATGGCCACAAAGACCACAAGCCCCATATCCTCCAGGATGTTGCGCGCGGCGTTCGGCGTGTTTCCGAAGTAGCGGAGGCGTGACACCAGCGCTGAGACGATGATGCCGGAGAGCAGGAGGCCGCCGGCATTGCCGAGGCCGACATTGGAACCGAAGGCAGGAAACTGGATCAACCCAATCAGGAACCCCAGGATCATGCCGGCGCAGAGTGTCAGCAGATCGGTCGCCGTGCTCGGCCGTGCCAGCGGCCCGAGCAGCGCCGAAGCCCGGCTTAGCGCCGCCTTGCTGCCAATCACCGATAGAAGATCGCCACGTTTTAGTCGCGTCTGAGTGCCGATTGGTACCGGATGGCCGCCGCGTTCGATGGCGGTGAGCTGTATCTGCCCAGCGAGATCCGAACGGGCGTAGTCGCCCAGTTGTCGGCCCACTGCTTCTGGGTGGGTGAGCAAGATGGTGCCCTGGTCCAGCGGCACGGTCAGTGCCGCGCTGTCCGCGACCTCCGGGCCAATCAGGCCCATGCGGTCCGTCATCTCGCCTAATGGCCCGCCGAGTACGACGATGTCACCTAGCCGCATCACCAACTCTGGATCGGCGCCGAGGTTCTGGCCAGCCCGCCGTATGTTCGCGACCCGGTACATCGGGTACCGCTGACGGAAATCATGCACCGAGAGGCCGGCCACAGAATCATTATCGAGCCGATAAGCGCGCGCGGTGGTGGGACGATAGGCGGTGAGACCTGCCTCATCCACGTTGTTGACCCCGTGCTCCGCCTCGTACTCCCGCGCCAGGGCACGCGCATCCATTCCCCACCAGCGCGGCAGGTACTTGCAGATCAGAATGATGCCGACCGTTCCCCAGATATAGGTGATGCCGTACGAAAGCGCGATCATGGCGCTCACATCTTCAACCGATGTGCCTGGGCGGAGGGCCACAGCACCGGAGGTAATCGCCTGCTCTGCTGAGCCGATGGCAGCGGACATCGTCTGCGAACCCGCCAGCATGCCACCCGCCACGCCCTGCGGCAGATCGAGCAGCACGGCACCCGCGACAACGATCGCACCTCCGACCACGCAAGAAACGACCGCCAGGATGGTATAGGCGATGGCATCGCGGTTCAGTGAGTTCAGAAAGGAGGGGCCGACACGCAATCCCACGCCATACATGAAGAGGTAGTAGAACAAGCTCTTGGTGAAATCATCCAACTTCAGGGCGACGCCGTTCGCCGCGGCCCAGGCAGACAGGCCACAGCCGACGACGATGGCGGAGGCGACCATTCCAAGCCCGTAGCCGCGCAGGCTGACCCTGCCTACCCCCACGGCGAGCCCCACGACCAGGAACAACAGAATATAGGGATTTGACTCAAGGAACTGGAACAAGCCATGCATCTAGCGGCCCTTCTCAACAGCCTTGTCAGTGACGGAATGCTCGCGCTGCGTTAGGCCCGAGGGCATCGGGCAAAACCCGTGTTGTCTGTGCGGAATGACCTGAGACAGCCGACATTGCTCATATTTTCTTTGCTGCCGGCTTGCTCACGCCCGGTAGTTACCGGGATGCAGAGCGTCCCGCGGCGGTCCACCGCCTATCCCGGGTCGCGCAACTCGGTTCGATTCTACGTCCTGATGTTTGGCTGGCTGCCGCGAATACAGGAGGCAGGATGCACTGATGAGGACCACGGCCGCCGTGCCGGCTCCGGTCCCTTCCGCCTGTTTATCGGGGTTGCACCCGATGGGCAGCACCCGGGGCGCTCCAGAAGATGCTTGCGTAGCAAGGAGGCATACCATGACAGAGCAACCTCATCGCATGGTAGCGGAACAGCCAGAGAAGATGACACCCTGGGATATGTTCAACTTGGAGGTACCCCAGGACCATATGCCGATGCACGGTGTGCCCGCGCGTGTCGCCAAGGCGGTGGTCAACAGCGAATCCTGGACCGACGCCCGGCCGACGATGAACCTATCCTCCTTCGTGACCACCTTCACCGAGCCCGAATCAGAAGAGTTGATGCGGGAGCACTTTCTGAAGAACTACATCGACCATGATATGTACCCGCAGCTCTTCGCCATGGAGCAGCGAATGGTGCGTTGGCTGCACCGGCTGTGGCATGGGCCGAGTGATGTCACCCCGTATGGCACCGCCACAGTGGGCTCTTCAGAGGCCTGCATGCTGGCGGGGCTGGCGCATAAGTGGAACTGGCGCCAGGCCAGGGAGGCAGCGGGCAAGGATGCAACACGCCCGAACATGGTCACGGGCGGCAATGTACAGATCGTTTGGAAGAAGTTCCTGCGCTACTTCGACGTCGAGCCTCGGATCGCGCCGCTGAAGCCGGGCAATTACCGGCTGACCACGGAGCATCTCGATCGTCTGGTTGACGAAAACACCATCGCGGTGGTCGCGATCGCCGGGCAGACCTTCACCGGCGAAGATGACGATATCCAGGAGATTCACGACTGGCTGGATGCTTATGAGAAGCGCACCGGCCACAGCGTGCCCCTCCATATCGACGGTGCCTCAGGCGGCTTCGTCAACCCCTTCTGCTACCCGGACTACAAATGGGATTTTGCACTGCCACGGGTGCAGTCCATCAATGCTTCGGGGCACAAGTTCGGCCTGGTTCCGCCAGGGCTGGGCTGGGTGATCTTCCGTGATGACAAGGTTTTCAACAAAGACCTCATCTTCTACGTCAACTATCTTGGCGGTGAGATGCCGACGGCAACGCTGAATTTCAGCCGGAACGCATTCCAGATCGCGTTGCAATATTATACCTTCATTCGCCTGGGCTTCGATGGCTTCACGCGGATCATGAAACAGACGGTGCAGAACGCCGTGCATCTGCGCGACCGCCTGGTGGCCAGCGGACTCTTCACCATCATGAACGAAACCCAGCGCATTCCCGTCGTGGCGCTGACCCTGAAGCCGGAGTTCGCGAACTTCAATGAGTTCGATATCTCGGCAAAGGTCCGTGAGCGTGGCTGGGTGATCTCGGCCTATTCGATGCCGCCGGACGCTCAGACGGTGAACTCGCTGCGTGTGGTGGTCCGGCCGCATCTGAACAGCAACACGCTCGGCATCCTTGCCGATGACATCATTCATGCTTGCCAGTGGCTGCAGCAGCATGGCGGCAACGCGACACCTCCAGCTCTGCACGACACGTACAAGTCCAGCCCTGCCAAGTGCTGAAGGCAGAGACGGAATAACATGGAGCGAATCCACGCACTGCTGCAGCAGGCGCCTGAGCTCGCAATCTTCGCCGCCCTCGCCGTCGGTGTGCCGCTTGGCAGGCTGCAGCTTGGCCGTTTCGCGCTGGGGAACGCGGCGGCAGTGCTGTTGGTGGCGGTTGTTCTTGGCATTACCTTGACCGGGCCGGCCGGGGTGGTGCTGCCCACCACACTGAAGACCTTTGCCTTCGGCCTCTTTGTCTTCTCCGTGGGCTTCTCCGGCGGGCCGCAGTTCTTCGCCTCGCTGAGTTGGCGCACGCTCGATACGGTGGCGGTGGCATTGACGGTCGCCGTCGTTGGCCTGTTGTCCAGCATTGCCATGGCGCGGTTGCTGGGCTTCGATAAGGGCACCGCCGCAGGCTTGGCCGCTGGATCGCTGACGGAGACGGCACTTCTCGGTACTGCCAGCGGCGCTCTGGCGCAGCTGGCTTTGCCGGCAGCCGAAATCCATGCGCTTGAGGGGCGGGCGGCGGTTGCATTCGCCCTGACATATGTCTTTGGCACCATCGCCGTGGTATTTTTCTGCTCACAGGTCGCGCCCCGGCTGATGCGTGTTGACCTGCAGCAGGCGGCCCGCGCTTTGGAAAGCCGCATTGCTGCCAGCGGCAATGCACCGCGGCACGGCCTCGCGTATCGGCGGATCGATGCACGTGGCTTCCGGGTTACGACCGGAGCTGGACAGCGTATCGATGAGATCGAGGCGGCATTGGCCGAAGGCCATGGCTGCATCGAACATCTGAGGCGAGATGGCCAGCCGGTGCCGGTGGCTGCTGGCGAGCGGCTGCAGGTTGGTGACGAGGTGGTGGTAGCCGGGCGGCGTCCTGCCATCGTTGTCGCTGCTGGGCTAATTGGGCAGGAACTGGAGGGCTGGGACCTTCTGGCGCCGCTGGAGACCTTCAGTGCCGAGGTGGTGGTAACCCGGAAGGAACTCTCGGGCCGCAGCCTGCAGGAGGTAAGCGCTGAACTCGGTGAAAACGCTCACGGGGTTTTCCTCACATCGATCATCCGCCAGGGGCAGGAGATCGCCATCCTGCCAGACCAGGTGGTGTTGCAGGGCGATCTGGCGCGCCTTGTGGGGCCACGTCCGGCAGTCGAGAAAGTTATCGCCGCTGTCGGTCGTCGTCGCCAAGCCGGTGAACGCTCTGACATAGCAATGCTTGGCATCGGTCTTGCCTTGGGGACGTTGCTGGGCCTGCTGTCATTCGAGGTAGGAGGTATCCCGCTGAGCCTTGGCTCGGGCGGAGCTATCTTGGTGGCCGGCCTTGTCGCGGGCTGGTACCACGCCCGCAACCCGCTGATCGGTGATCTGCCGCCGCAGGCCGCGCGGGTGCTGTGGGATGTGGGCCTCACGGTGTTCGTCGCCATCATCGGGTTGAATGCCGGACCAGCGGCGCTGGCCGCGCTCGCCACGCAGGGGCTGCCCGTACTGGCGGCCGGGGTGGTGGTAGCTGTGCTGCCGCTCTTTGCTGCGCTGATTGTAGGCCGTTGGCTGCTTCGCATGGATCCCGTGATCCTTTGCGGTGCGATTGCGGGCGCGCAGACCCAGGATGCGGCCATGTTGGCTGTCTCAGATGCAGCCGAGAGTTCAACTCCGGTACTCGGGTTCACCGTCGCCTATGCTGTCGGCAACATTCTGTTGACCATGATTGGCCCGCTCGTCGTGGCAATGAGCTGAAGCGCGCTGGGGAAGAGTAACTGGAGGTGCGTGCAAGGCTTCCCTGGCTGAACACGCCGCCACGGTGGAGATGTTCGGCTGACGGTTCGTCAATATGGCCGTTCCATACCGTTCGTGGCGGACAAGTTGCTCTGACCCAGGTTGTGGATTCGTGATCAGGAGTTGTCTCCACGGGCCGCGCCTCAGTGGGCGTTGCGTAAATGTCCGGTAGCTATGCTTCACCCAAATGCATGGCACCGCTTTTGTGCCATCGAATGCCCCCTCCCCCGGTACAGCTCCTCCAGGTGCTGGCCACTGCGGATCGCCCATTGCCGCACCTGGCCGCCGGGCTCAGCGCCGTTGGGTTCATCCTGGCGCTTTCGCCCTAGGCCGGAGGGATCAAGCAGATCTCGCAGCAGCTCAATCCGCCGCCATGACTGGCGAATCAGGCCATCACGGCGTTGCATCGCAGGGTACCGGCGGCAGGGTGGCCTTCAGCGGAAGGAGATCACCATTACGTCGCCGCCGAGGCTCAGCATCAATCCCTCGCGCCGCGTCCGGAGCCGCAGCACCACACCCGCGCCATTTTCCATCCACATACCGCCGCCGCTGACATCGCCGATCGCGTAGCCCGCGCGCGCCCGGCCGTAAGTGCCGGCGAAGTCCTGGAGATTGTTCAGGTTGTAGACCTCGCCATCCGCCTCCAGGCGGGATGCGCCGATGCCGCCTACACCGAGGCCGGTCACCCTGAACGGGTAATCGCTCCCGCGGAAACGCAGCGTGCCGTGGCCCGCATCCCCACTGCCAATGAACGCGACCTGGACTTCCTCAATGGTCAGCGTTGCATCGGCAGCGCGGGGTGAGGATCCGTCGGGTCCGCTGGATGATGGGGCGCAGCCGGTAGCGGCACCCAGCAGGAAAGCAAGCGCGACGGCGGTACGGCGGCGGGAAAGCATCGGGATCATGTGACATCTCCGGGCGTTGCGAACCGTAGCCAACACCGCGCACGACAGGCATGGTATCAGGGTAATGCCTGAGAGCAGGCAGGAAATCTCCTGAGGCCATACCCGTGCTCAAGCGGCATTCCCGACGATGCGCGTTAGCACCGCCTCTATGCCGTTTAGCGCGATCTGCACGCCCACACAGACCAGCAGGAATGCTGAGAGCTTGGTCGCGACCAGCGTGCCGTTACTCCCCAGCCAGTTGGCCAGGGTGTCCGCGTGTCGGTAGCAGATCCAGACCAGCATTGCGACGGCTGCCGCAATGAGGAAGGCCACCAGCGCCGCCGCTAGCAACCGATGCTCGGAATTATCCTGGGCAGCACTTGCGGACAGCGCGATGGCGGCGGCAATCGAGCCCGGCCCGGTGGTCAGTGGCATGGTCAGCGGAAAGAAGGCCTGGCGCAGGGCGCTCGTGCGCGTGGACGGCTCGACTGCTTCGGCCGGCTCGGCTGGTTCAGCCACCAGCATCTGCCATCCGGTCATCACTACCACTGCGCCCCCGGCGATGCGAAGCGCCTCAAGCGAGATGCCAAAGAAGGCCAGCAATCGCGCACCCAACAGCATCGAGGCCAGAAGCAGGACGAAGCTGTTGCGGGAGACTATGCGCGCGAGCTGCCGCCGTTCGGGCTTGGCGAGGCCGCTGGTTGCCGCCTGGAACACGAAGGCAGTGCCAGCGGGGTTGATGATGCTAACCAGCGTCGAGACACCGAATAGCCATTCACCCAGCACTCGGGCGAGCAGGAAGCCGTCCATATCAGTGTTTCCTTCAAGCTGATGCCCCAGTTCAGTCCTGAAACGCGGCATCGAGGCCCGCCGGCGCGATGCGCAGCAGAGCGCCTTCATGCTGCGACCGTAGCCGCAGCAACACGCCCGCGGCATTGCGCAGCCGCAGCGGGTGCGGGCCGGAACTTCCTTCCGGCGCTGACGCCGTCGGCTCCTCCTGGTAGTTCCCCGGGAAATCCTCCAGCCTCTTCAGGCCGAAGATCTCCCCGCTTGCGCTGACCGATGCGAGCCCGAGGCTGCCGACTTCAATGCCACTGATCTTCACCGCGTAATCCTTGCCGCGGAAATGCAGCCGCCCGCCTCCGAAGCTTCCGCCAAGCACCAGCAGGCCAACATGCACCAGCTCGATCTCCAGCGTCGCATCCGGGTTGGGATCGGAGTGGCGCCGCGGCTGCGCGGCGGCCGGCCAGTGGTGCAGCAGCGAAGCCACGCCCAGCAGGAAGCCGCGGCGGCCATGGCGTGGCGCTGGATCAGATCTCCGGGGCGACGCAGTCGTTGCCTCGGCTTGTGAAACCATGCACGACATTGTCTGCCACCTCGAACGTAACGTCGCAGCTGTATGTCTGCACGTTGTAGCCGCCGGCCCAACCCCAGCCGCCGAGTGCTTCGCCCACCACCTTGCGGCGCTCATACTGCAGGAAGCGCCTGCTTCCGGCCTGGTATACGCGGACCGGCACGCCGAGCGCGGCAACCAGCTCGCCTTCCGAACGGCCGACATAAGGCGCGAGGCGGCTCTCGAAGCCTGCCCTGGTCGCGCAGCCGGAAAGCACCAGCAACAGGACTGAAGCGGCGGATAGCGGCAGTCGCGGCATGCGACTTCTCCTTTCTTGGAAATCAACCGCAACGCGGATCTGAGGCTGGCCGCAGGATCGCGGGCATCATAGAGGAGGGAATACGGTGGACCAGTCCTGCCGCATCGATACGACGCTCCAGCCGCGCACGGGTGCCTGGTCCAGTGCGCGGTCCAGCCTGCCGATCGGGCTCTGCCGGTCATAGGCAACCTCACGGGCCGCGTCGTCATGATGCACCACCAGCCCCAGCCGGCGCCCCGGGGGGGCCGTGACGTACTGCAGCATCTCAAGATCGCCGTCGGAATTGCCGAATGCGGCGATCGGCCGGCGGCCGATGAACTTGCCGATCGCTACCGGCTTGCCTGGCCCGTCGTCGATGAAGTCCATCTCGGCCAAACGATGGAGTTCCGGCTGCCCACCTTGCGGGAAGCGGAAGACGCTGCGGATGCTGGAGCCGATGACGCGCTGCGGCGGAATGCCGTACGCCCGCTCGCTCCAGGCACGGACGAACTCGATGCCGCCGCCGGAGACGATGTAGTTCGCGAAGCCATTTCGTTCGAGCAGCGCCAGCAGCTCCAGCATCGGCTGATAAATGGTGGTCAGGTAGGGCCGGTGGAACTTCGGATGCCGGGCGGTGGAGAGCCAGGCATTGACCTCTTCCTCGAAGGCCTCTGGAGTGCTGCCGGCATGCGTCGCGAGCATCAGCTCCATGATGCCGCGTGAGCCAAGTGCGGCCAGCTCAGCTTCGTCGCGCTTCAGGGCGGTGCGGAACGGTTCCGTGGTGCTCCATTCCGGGTGATGCGGCGCCATCTGCCGTATCCGGTCCAGCGCGAACTCGAACTGTACCGTGGGAATCTCGCACCACAAGGTGCCGTCGTTGTCGAAGACCGCGATGCGGGCAGGCGGAGGCACGAAGTCCGGCCCCCCTTCCCGCGTGACGGCCTCGACGAAGTCGATGATCGCCTGGCGGGCGGCACTGGGCTTCCAGGAGGGCAGCGCTTCCGAAGCAGGTTGCGCCCCGGCCGGACGCGGCGCGACGAAGGCAAGCAAACCAAGTGTGCCGAGGGTGCGGCGGCTCAGACCGGTTGGGCGAGGAGGCATGGCACGATCTCCAGGGTGGAAGGTTTTCATCGATGCCAGCCCGGCAGGATGAGGCGTGGCGGGGGCGTGGGGGAACCAGCCGGGTTGAGAGAAGGCAGCGCCGCCTCCCGCCTGCCAGGGCTGCGCCTCCGCAGCCGCCGGCGCGCCTTCACTGCCGCGGCCGCCAGGCCAGCGCCGTTCCAGGCCCGCCCGGGAGCCTGGGCCGGTGCCGCGAAGCAGAGGTCCGACAGCCTGGCCGCTTCTGCTGCCAAGGCTGGGCTCCGGCTCAGCCGGGCCAGCTCAGGCAGGGTGGGCAAGTGCGGCGGCGGCAGGATGAGCGCCGCCCAGCGCAGCAGCGCCGCCATCGCGGGGCGCGCTGCATTGGCATGGCAGGCTCGGCGCAGCGCGGCGAAGGCGGCCGCTTCCGGCGTCTCGGCCGGCATGAGGCGCCGTGGCAGCTTGCCATGCCGGACAGCCCACCAGCCGAGCAGGCCCAGGATCAGGGCCAACAGGACCAGCATGGCCGGTGCGGTCCTCCACCAGGGGCGGGAATGGGGCGCCACGGGCACGGCGACCGCCTCGATCACCAGCGGTGCGATGGCAAGTTCGGTCAGCGCGCCGCTGTCCGGGTTGAACCATTGCAGTTGACTGCCCGGCAGCACGAAGCGGCCGGGGCGCTGCGGCACGAAGGCGGCGCTGTCGATACGCTGGGCCCTCAGCACGCCACGCTCACTGCTGTCCTCCAGCCGCGGCGGGTCCGGGTAGGCGCGCATGCCCGAAGGTGCCTGCCAGTCGACGGCCGGCAGAACCATGCTGGTGGTGTCGCTGACCCGCAGCGTGATACGGCGGGTCAGAGCCTCACCCACCGGCACACGCGCGGGGTCCCCCTGAACTTCGCTGGTCAGGCTGGCTTCGGGCGAAGTGACCAGGCGGTGCAGGTCGCGCACACCGGGTGGCAGCCGCACCTCAAAGGTGAGAGGCTGGCTTTCGGCCTGAGCGGTGATGCTGCCGCCGTCGTCGCCGATGACCGGGGCAACAAGCTTCAGCGCAGGGAAGACCAGTGATCCGGTCTGCAGCGGGAAAAGGTCGTAGCGGTGCTGCAGCAGCACATAGCTCACGCCCCCCTCGCGCTCCGTGCCCGGTGTCGTGCTGCCGTTCGGAAGCACAACGGCGTGGCCGGTCATGGCAGGATCGGGAAAGCTGGGTGAGCCACCGAAGCGCACCCGTGTCCGCAGGATGGCGGTGAGGCCGACATGCTGGCCGAACCACAGCGGGCCAGGCTGGTCAGGCACGACACGCAGCTCCAGCGCCGGCTGGGCGCGGAGAGGAGCGGGCAGCAACATCGCGGCGGCCAGCAGCAGCGGGCCAGGCAAGGGTGCAACCAGTCTGGAAAAGGCCGGCGGGAGGGCCCTCATGGCGGCGCTTCCTCAAGTTGCTCGGCGAAGCGCCGCCGCAGGAAATCCGCGGGACTGCCACCCACGCGTCTCATCCAAAGGGCGGTGATCTCGGAATCCGACAGTCCGTCCTGCGGGGCTGGCGGCGCCCCCGGTCGCGGCGGCGGCGGCTGTGGACCCTGGCGGTCGACCACCGTGGCATCCGCCTTCTCGTTCATCTGGTCACTCGACTGCCGGGCCCGCTCGGCGTCCAGTGCCTGCTGATAGGCGAGGAAGGCGCTCGCAATGGCACGGTTGGCCTGAGCAGCCGGGAAGTCAGGCCGGAGCGCCAGGGCACGGTCGTAGGCGTCGAGCGCCGCCTGCCAGGCATGTGGTTGCAGCAGTGCCGCATTGCCGCGGTTGAACCAGGCCTCCGGCGTGTCCAGCGCCGAGAATTCGGCAATGGCACGGGCATAGTCGCCGGCGCGGTAGGCAGCGGCCCCGCGCCAGGCAGGGTCGCTGAACAAATCCATGGCGGCGGCGAAGTCGCCTCGCTCATAGGCGAGGCGTCCGCGTTGGTCATCGGTCAGGAACCAGCGTGCCAACCAGCCGAAATGCTCCTGCCCGGGACTTGGCGACTGAGCCAGGGCCGGGGCCGACAGCAGCCCCACCAGCAGCGCGGGCAACAGAAAGCCACGGCGTGACCAGAGCAGGGCCAATGGCAGGAGCAGCCAGGCGATGGCATAGCCTGAATCGCGCCAGCGCAGGTCCGGGTCCTGAGCAGTTGCGGCCGCGACATGCCGGCGCGCTGCCGCCAGCACGGCTTGGAGGTCGGCATCGTCCGGGGTCGCGGCAATGCGTGTGGCGCCACGCGCCCCATCCAGCGCGCCGGCCGCCGTGTTGCCGGTTGCCAGCACCAGGACGGCATGCCGGCTGCCACGGAGGGCAGCGGCGAACCCATCGCCGGCCGCCGCCGGTACCCGGCTGGTGAGCAGCAAAATGGTGCCGACGCCCTCTTTGTCAGTTCCTCCCGCCCGCTGGCGCTCCAGCTGGTGCCGCGCCAACCGGAGCGCCGCCGCGGGATCGTCGCCGTCGCGCGGCATCAGCCCGGGTGCCAGCGCGTCCAGGTAGAGGCCCAGCAGTGTCGCGTCGGCGGTCGGCGGCAGCACCAGATGCGCTGTGCCGGCATAAGCCAGGAGGCCGGTGCGGGCGGTGCCGCGCATCGCCATCAGGTCGCGGATCTTGCGCCGGGCTGCGTCCAACCTTGGAGCAGCGGCGGTCGAGAGGTCGAGCGCTATCATCATCGGCGCATCATCG
The DNA here is from genome assembly GCF_014490445.1 of Pseudoroseomonas ludipueritiae. GTDB lineage: Bacteria > Pseudomonadota > Alphaproteobacteria > Acetobacterales > Acetobacteraceae > Pseudoroseomonas > Pseudoroseomonas ludipueritiae. The sequence continues at coordinate 27,660 of NZ_JACTUZ010000003.1, forward strand.
GCCAGGCCCGGTTGAGCCTCACGCCGCCAGCTCGGCCCGGCGAGTGCCAGGCTGGCCAGCACGAGCAACGCCCAGAGGCAGGGCAGCGGCCTTATCCAGCGCCGCCGGCCCTGGCCAAGCAGCAGATGCGGTAGCAGCGCCGGTGCGACCACACCCTGCCAGCCGCCGCGGCGTGGCTGCCGCTTCCAGGCCAGCAATGCGGCCAGCGTCGCCGGCAGGAGCAGCAACAGCCACCAGGGCCGCAGCCAGTGCGACGCGGCCCAGGCCTCGGCCATGGATGCGTCAGCCATGCCGCACCTCCCGCCGCATGGCGGTGGCAAGCAGCGCGGCCATCGCCAGCAGGGCAAAGCCGGCCAGCGGCCAATGGAACAGCGGCGCGCGCGGCTGGGCCACCTGGCTTGCGAAGCGCTGCGGCTCGATGCGGTCGATCTCGGCGTAGATGCCAGCCAGCGAGGCGGCGTCGGTGGCGTGAAAATGCCGCCCCCCCGCGGCTGCCGCGATAGCCTCGAGACCCGGGATGTCGAGCGCCGCCTCGCCCACGGCCGCCGGATCGCCCATGGAGACGGCATAGATGCGGATGCCGAGGCCCGCGGCGATCTGCGCGGCGCGCAGTGGCGGCACCTTGCTGCCGGTGTCGTTGCCATCGGTCAGCAGGATGAGGAGCCGGCCTTGAGCCTCTGCCTTCTCGAAGCTCTGCGCGGCAAGGCCGATGGCTTCGCCGATCATGGTCTGCGGGCCGGCCAGACGTGGCTGCACCTCAGCCAGCAACTCCAAGAGGGTATCGTGGTCGTCGCTGAAAGGGGCCAGCACGAAGGCGGCGCTACCGAAGACGATCACCCCGATGCGGTCCGCGGGCCGGCGCGCGATGAAGTCGCGTAGCACCGCCTGCGCGGCGGACAGCCTGCTCTCCCGGGTCCCGGCTGGAGTGGTGAAGTCCTGCGTTTCCATTGAGCCCGAGAGATCGAGGGCCAGCATCAGGTCACGGCCGCTGGATTGGCGCGTGACCGGCGGCTCCAGCCGCTGCGGCGCGGCAAGGGCCAGCAGCAGCAGCAGCCAGGCAGCCGCGGAGAGGCAGTGCTGCCAAAGGCGCCGCGTCGGGTCGGGCGGCAGTGGCCGCGCCGCGTCCGCCGCAAGCCGGCGCAGGGCCGGGAAGCGCAGCGCCCAGCGGCGGTCGCGCCAGACTGGCAGCAGCAGCCGCAGCAGCCAGGGCAAAGGCAGAAGAGCCAGCACCCAGCCATGCGCCAGTACCAGGGCGCTGAGGCCGAGCTGCTCAGCCAGCGCGGTCATGGAATTCGAGCCAGCGCCGGGCCGCTGCCAGGGCCAGTTCCGCAGCGGCGGGGCGATAAGCGATCATCGCCAAGGCACGCGCCTCCTCCGGCCGCAGCCGGGCGCGTGGCGCGCTTCGATTGAGCCAGGCCGCCCAGGCCTCGCCGCTCAGCGCCGCGACTTCAGAGCGCGGATGTGCCGCAAGGGCAGCCCGCTTGATCAATGCTGGAAGTGCCGCCCAGTCACCCCGGGCCGAGGCCTCTTCCACCGCGTGGCGCGCCGCGCGCCGCCAGGCATCGCGCCGCCAGCGGCGCCACATGCGCCAGAGGAAGGCCAGCAGAAGCCCCAGGAGCAGCAGCCCGAGAAATGCCCATGCCGGCGTCGCCGGCCAGAGCGGGACCGGCGGGGGCAGCAGGATGTCCTGCATCTTCTCGAGGCTGGGCATCGGCGGCAGGTCGGGATTCACGGTGCCCGCCCCCCGCCGCCGGTGGCTGTCCGCCGTTGCCCCATCTGACGGCGCAACTGCGCCGCCGGCTCCGCATCGGTGCCGATCGGCAGCACCGGTACCGCGTGCCGCCTGCCGGCGCCGCAAAGTGCCTCAAGCCGCGCCGCGACGCCCGTACGAACGCGCTGGCCGAGGTTGCTGGCCGCCGGGTCAAGCAGAGCAGGTCCGCTTCCGTCATCGGCGAGGCCGCGCCACGGCGGTGCCGGTAACTCCGCTTCCAGCGGGTCCGAGACCGGAATCACCATGAGCTCGTTGTGCCGCCGCAGCCGGTCGAGCGCGGCCCTGGTGCCAGCGTCGGCCGCGAAAAGGTCGACAACCAGCAAAATCAGCGCATCGTGGGGCGCCAATGTGGCGGTGTGCTGCAATGCCTTGTTGAGCGCGGCGGGGCCCGAGGGGGCAGTGGGCATTGCCGGCAAGCGTGCGGCTAAAGCCAGAACCGACTGCAGGATCTGCATAACCGCGGCTCGGCTCCGCGCCGGCCGGATCTCCCGCACCGTATCACTGCTGAACAGAACGGCACCGACACGGTCGCCGGCCGCCAGACAGCGCCATGCGGCCAGCGCTACGACCTCAGCGGCTCGCGTCACCTTGGTGGCGGTCCGGCTGCCGAAGAACATCGCCGGGGACAGGTCCACCACCAGGAAGACCGGGCGGTCGCGTTCCTCTGTGAAGATCCTGCTCTGCGGCCGGCCGGTACGGGCCGTGGCACGCCAATCCATCTGCCGCAGGTCGTCGCCCGGCCGGTAAGCGCGGATCTCCTCGAAGCTGAGGCCGCGGCCGCGGATGCGGGAAGCGCGGCGGCCCGGCAGCAGCGCCCTCACCGCCTGGCCGGCCCGGAAAGAGAAGCCGCGGGCACCGTGCTGCAGGCGAATCAGGTCCGCGAGATCCGGCAGCAGGCCCGGGGTGGGCGGCGCCGCCATGTCAGGCCACCGCCACCAGAGTCAGCAGCCGGGCCAGCACATCATCCGGCGTGACGCGGTCGGCATTGGCCTCGTAGGAGAGAACCAGCCGGTGGCGCAGCACGGCGGCGGCCACGGCGCGCACATCATCCGGCTCCACGTGATCGCGGCCCGCCAGCCAGGCACGGGCGCGCGAGGCACGGCCGAGGCCGATGCTGGCGCGCGGGCTGGCGCCCACTTCGATCCAGCGGCCTAGCTCGGCATCGTAGTCGGCGGCCCGCCGAGTGGCACAAACGAGGGCCACGACGTAATCGTCGATCGCTTCCGCGACGTGCATATGCCGCAGCGAAACACGCGCATCAAAGATCGCCTGCTGCGGAATGGGCTCGCCAGCCGGCGCCGCCGGCTGTGCCTCCTCGCCCCGGACGAGCTGCAGAACTGCCTTCTCCTCCGTCTCGCTCGGATAGCCCACCCGCAGATGAAGCAGGAAACGGTCGAGCTGCGCCTCCGGCAGCGGATAGGTGCCTTCCTGCTCGATCGGGTTCTGCGTTGCCATCACGGTGAAGAGCGGCGGCAGGGCATGGCTGGTTCCGGCGACGGTGACCTGACGCTCTTCCATCGCCTCCAGCAGCGCCGACTGCACCTTGGCCGGCGCTCGGTTGATCTCGTCCACCAAGATCAGATTGCCGAAAATCGGGCCCTTCTCGAAACGGAAGGCGGCTTCGCCGCCCGCCTGGTGGTAGACCTCACTGCCGATGACGTCAGTCGGCAGGAGGTCCGGCGTAAACTGGATGCGGCGGAAATCGGCCTCAAGGGCTGAGGCCAATGACTTCACTGCCCGCGTCTTGGCAACCCCGGGCAGCCCTTCCAACAGCACGTTGCCATCGGCCAGAAGGGCGATCAGGAGATGCTCGATGACCGCCTGCTGGCCGATGATAGCGCGGCCCATGCGGGTACGCAGCTCGGCGAAGGCCGCACGCGCAGCATCGCTGGCAGCCTCCGAACCGGCAGGCAACTGGGGGGCCGCGCTGGACATCAGTGGGACGCCACCCTTCCGGCTGCCTCAGTCAGCATCTTCAGGTACCGGTCCACGTTGAACGAGGCCGGCGCCTGACGTGGCGGAAAGTCCTTGAAGGTCCCCAGCCATTTGGCCGAGGTTTCCTGCGCCACCAGGATCAGGAAGGAGTTCTGGATCAGCCAGTGGTAGTAATTGTTGGAGTCGGTCGGAGCCCGCTCCATCGGGTCCATCTTGAGATCGATGATCAACGGGATGCGCAGATGGACGAAAGGATCCATCCAAACACGGAAGCCATGCGAGCGCTGTTCGGCGAAGACGAACTTCCAGCGCCCTTTCCGAACCGCCACCAGCTCGCCGTCATCGTCAAAGTAGAAGAACTCGTCGCGCGGACTCGGTGCGTCACCGGTCAAGGTTGGCAACTGGTTATAGCCATCCAGGTGCACCTTGAAGGTACGTCCGCTGACGGCATGACCAGCCAGCAGCTTTTCCTTGATGTCCGGTACGCCGGCGGCAGCCAGCAGGGTCGGCATCCAGTCATTCGCGCCGACAACTCCGGTGACGACCTTGCCGGCTGGAATACGGCCGGGCCACCGAATAGCGCAGGGCACCCGGAAGCCGCCTTCCCAGTTCGTGTCCTTTTCGCTGCGGAACGGCGTGATGGCGCCGTCCGGCCACTCGTTGAAATGCGGGCCGTTGTCGGTGGAGTAGACCACGATCGTATCATTGGCGATGCCGAGGTCATCGAGCTTCTTCAGGATCTGCCCGACGTGGTCGTCATGCTGCACCATGCCATCCGCGTAGAAGCCAAGGCCCGTCTTGCCGTTGTAGCTCTCCGGTACGTGCGTATAGATGTGCATGCGGGTTGCATTGTGCCAGATGAAGAAAGGGCGGCCGGCCTGGTGCTGGCGATCGATGAAGTTGATGCAGGCCGCCGTGGTCTCGTCGTCGATGGTCTCCATCCGCTTGCGGTTCAGCGGCCCGGTATCTTCCACACGGCCATCCGCATAGCTACGGATGACGCCGCGGGGGCCCCAGCGGCGACGGAACGCAGGGTCCTGCGGATAATTCGGACGCTCCGGCTCTTCCTCCGCGTTCAAGTGATACAGGTTGCCGAAGAACTCATCGAAACCATGCTGCGTCGGGAGGAACTCGTCCTTGTCGCCCAGATGGTTCTTGCCGAACTGCCCGGTTGCATAGCCGAGCGGCTTCAGCATCTGGGCGATGGTGGGGTCGTTGGCGTCCAGGCCGATATCGGCGCCAGGGCTGCCGACCTTGGTCAAGCCGGTACGCACCGGCGATTGGCCGGTAATGAACGCAGCGCGGCCCGCCGTGCAGGACTGCTCGCCATAGTAGTCGGTGAAGGTCGCGCCTTCCCGGTGAATACGATCGATATTGGGTGTGCTGAAGCCAGTCACGCCGCCATTGTTGTGGCTGATGTTCCACAGCCCGATATCGTCGCCGAAGATGACAAGGATATTGGGAGGGCGGCCACTGCCAGCCGCCGGCGCTGCCGACGGGGCCGTGGGAGCAGGGCTGGGAGCCTGCGCCTGGGCAAGTAACGGCGTACCAATGCTGGCCAGGGCCGATGCGCCAGCGGCGCCGCCGAGGAGGATGTTGCGCCTGTTCAGGCGCGATTCTTTCGGTGGCTGGTGTGGCATGGATCTCTCCTTGTCAGGGACTGAGCCGACGAACGCAGCGGAAGCCCAGATGGCTCATGGCGCTGTCGACCATCTGTGGCTGCCGCCCTGCTGGGCGGTACCGCCGGCAATAATCAGGGGAGCAGAGGAAGGAGCCGCCCTTCACGACCTTGCGCGGTATGCGCAGGTGCGGCTGCCGTGGATCGTAGCTGCGCCTTTCGCGGTCCGGCGCTGCGCAGCAGGGCGAGACGACCGGATCATCCTCATGGCGCGACGCATACCAGTCGTCCGTCCATTCCCACACATTACCAATCATGTCGTGCAGCCCGTACCCGTTTGCCGGATAGCTGCCGACCGGCGAGGTGCCGGCATGGCCGTCGGCCGCAAGGTTCAGCCAGGGGAATGAGCCCTGCCACGTATTGGCCATATGCATGCCTTTGGGCACAAGCTCCGCACCCCAGGCGAACTCGGCGCCGTCAAGGCCGCCACGCGCGGCGAACTCCCATTCAGCCTCCGTGGGCAAAGCCTTGCCTGCCCAATTGGCGAAGGCCACGGCATCCTCATGGGCGATATGCACCACTGGATGATTTTCCCGGCCCTTCGTGCTGCTCCGCAGCCCTTCAGGATGCCGCCAGCAGGCGCCGGGAACATAGCTCCACCAGTTGCGCAGGTCGTTTGTCTTGACGGGGCGCGGAGGCGGGGTGAACACCAGTGCACCCGGCACGAGGGCTGCGGGCGACGCGCCGGGATAAAGCGCCGGATCGAGTGGCCGCTCCGCCACGCTACGGTAGCCTGTTTCCGACACAAAGGCAGCGAAGTCGCCATTGGTGACCGGCCGTGTGTCAATCCAGAACGAGCGGACCTGACGGTGATGAGCCGGGCCTTCCTCGGGGTAGTGGTGGTCCGAGCCCATCAGGAATGTGCCACCGCGCAAGAAGACCATGGGCGACCCGCGGGCCACGTCATCCGATGAAGCGACTTGTGCGCCGGCGCAGCAGCCTGATGCCATCAGCCTTGCTCCTCTGCCTCCGCGACGGGCACGCCCGGAGAAGCGAAAGGCTAGAAGGGGGTCGAGGTGGAGCGTATCGGGTTAAACCCTGATGGTTTTCAAATACGGGCCTGAGGCCCTGGAGCACGGCTTTTATCCAGCCCCTCATAACATTGATGTGAATAACTGGAGGCGGTGAGACAAAGTCAGAAAGGGAGGAAGGCACGACCTTGTCTATATTGCTGATCTTCAGGCCTGCAATGCCGCAGGGCGCCCTTGCCTCAGAGCATTGCAGAACCGAACGGACCATGGCTACAATCCTGTAGCGCTTCCGGATGCGATGGTGGCGGGCAGAGGATGCCGAAACTGACTTGCTCGTACTACCTATCTTCCCACCCTGGATTACGGGATTGGCCCGATCATCACGGGTTCAGCTCCTGATCTAGGATCGGATGATGACATGTCGTCAGGTCTAGCGGAGCAACGCGACCCATGCCTCACCAGAGCGGCCCGGTGCGCATACTCATCGCGGACGACCACGATGTCGTCCGACATGGACTCCGCGCGATGCTGGAGGCGCATGCCAATTGGGAGGTTTGCGGCGAGGCGCTGAACGGGCGTGAGGCCGTCGAGCTGGCTGCGCAGCTTCTTCCAGATATCGCCATTCTCGACATCTCCATGCCGAGCCTGAATGGCCTCGACGCTACCCGCATGATTCGGAAATCCTCGCCGAAGACCGAGGTGCTGATCTTCACCATGCATGACAGCGAGCAGCTGATCCGGGAAGTGCTGTCGGCAGGTGCCAAGGGGTATCTCCTCAAGTCCGACGCGGCGCGCTCGATGGTCGCTGCGGTGGAGGCACTGTCGGTCCACCGGCCGTATTTTAACTGGAAGGTGAGCGAAACCATCCTCGATGGCTTCCTGCGCGCCGCGGTGGCGCCGATGGCCGGTGGCACCGCCGGCGAGCCTCTCACTCCGCGTGAACGTGAGATCGTGCAGTTGCTTGCTGAGGGCCTTAGCAACAAGGAAGTCGCCACCCGGCTCGACATCAGCATCAAGACAGTGGAGACGCATCGCTCCACGGTGATGCGCAAGGTGGATGCGCATTCGGTTGTCGATCTCGTGCGCTACGCGCTGCGCAACAATCTGACCTCGATCTGACAAAGGACGCAGGCTGTTCGGAGAAGCGCTGCGTCCACCTGCCGTGGAATCCACGGCAGGATCAAAGCGCAAGAGGCTCGCCAACAGGCCCTACGCCGACAGCAGCGGCATCGCCTTCTACGGGAGGCGACGGGGGTCGCTCCACGCTCAGCCGGCTGGTGGTGCCACGTGAAGGGACACGGCATCTGTGAAGGTGACGTCCAGCTCGTCTCCTGGCTTCAGGCTGGGCAGCAGGTTGAGCATCGGTTGATGCCGTACCGTGAAGCGGCGCGGCACTCGGTCGGGACCGATCACGGCGATGCTGCGCCCCGCGACGTCGACGCCCTCGACGCGGACCCGCACCCGTTCACGATGTACCAGGAGGCCTCCGGGCTTTTCGCCCTGCTCGGCACGCGCGGCGCTGGTGGTCGAGGGGGGGCGTGGGTCACCAGGCTGGGCGATCTCTGCCGCAAAGGTGCTGACAACCCGTAGAACGACACGGTCACCGGGCTTGAGCTGCGGCAGGTTGCGTAGCTCGGGGGGCGCCTTGACCGAGAGCAGCGCGCCGGTTTCGTCGCGCAGCAGGACATCACGGCTGGTGAGGTCCACGCTCTCAACAACGGCATTCACCGCATCGTTGCCGATAACGGCGGCCGGCTGGGCCATTGGCCGCTGCGGCTCCACGGTGAAGGCCCCGAGCAGGGCCAGGAGGGGGAGAGTCGCACGGATGCGCATTGCGTTTTTTCCTTGTTCTTCCGGGGACGCGGGCGGCTGTCAGAATTTCCCGGAGATGGAGAAGAAGACACCGCCGCCATGTGGCCGGTTCTGTGCGCCGAACTCGGTGACCCAGCGCAGGGATGCGTTGATCTCGGTCTCGCCGAGTTTGAAGGCGTAGCGGGCCATGGGGCCAGCTGAGAAAACGCGGCCGCGGAACCCACCCAGCCGGTCGGCCAATCCGCCCTCATCATCCGTGATCTGTTTCAGGGCTGATCCGGCGACGCCGATGCCGAAGCCTTTGGCGACATCAATACTGGCGGAGGCATCCAGGTGCAGGATGGCGCCGCTGGTGTAGTCGGTCTTGGCGTTACGTGTGTTGATGTCGAGGCCGAGATTGAAGGACAGATCCAGCCCGCTGGAGGGATGCAGGTAGGTATAGGCAACGGTCGGCGTGAAGGTCCAGTAGCCCATGCTCACATTGGCCAGGGAGGAGCCATCGTAGAGACCAGTCGGCGCGAAGATGTCCAGCCGCGCCTGGAAGAAGTTCGTGCCGCTCCGGTAGCCGAGCATGGCGGGGGTGATGATGATGTCACCCGGATTGAAGTCTTTGTCGGTGTCCCTTATCGGGCCGGCATAGGCACGGGCGCGCATGTACTGCACCGGAATGGTCAGCCCCATGGCGTAGGTGAAGTTGCCCATGTCGAGCTTCGGAACCCAGATCGCGCTGTAGGAGAGGCTGGCGAAATCGACATCCAGGCCGGCCCGGATCTCCCCCGCGACCGGCAGGTTCAGTCCACGACTTGCCGAAGCATAGTAGTAGAGCGGCGCTGACGACCAATAGAGGCCCGGGTCCCAAGGAACGATGCCAGCTTTTGGCGTGGCGAAGGCCCCGCTGATGTAATGCCCGCCGCCGCCCTCCGAGGCTTCGGCGCCGCCCACGAAGGCCGTGCCCCAGGCGAGAGCCAGCAGCCCGGTGCAAACTCTGCGCATCGTAGGCGCGTGATACGTCATGCGCTTGCCCTTTCCATGAGCGGCGGCACTCCGCCCTGACCAGCGAGAGTGCGCAAGCTGCCCCGGTTTGGGCATCCTGGCTTTACTGCAGACGCGCCGGGATTTTGCCGTAGTCTCGCCAAGCTGCCGGGGTGTGCGGGAAGTGCGGCCGCGTCTGGGGTAAACCTCGGCGGCGGATCAGGAATACACCTGATGTGCATGGAGACGACGGACAGGCTGTAGTGGGTAAGCGTCATGGGGGCGGGCTGCCCTTGTGTGGCATCGAGCCGGGGGACGCGGGAGAACATGCGAAAGATGAGGCAGAATCGGGCTTCCCATTGGTGCGGCGCGGCCATGACAGGGCTTGCGCTCCTCTGCGCCGCAACGCCGGGCCAGGCCCAGAGCAGCGACCAGTCGGACCGGCATTCAGTGGATGAATTGTCGCGCCAGGTCGCCAATCCAATCGCGCACCTGATCAGTGTCCCGCTGCAGAACAACATGGATTTCGGCGCCGGGCAGAAGAACTCGATGCAGGACACGCTGAACATCCAGCCGGTGATCCCGCTCGAGCTGGGCAATGGCTGGGGCGTGGTGACCCGCGTCATCTTGCCGGTGATGTATCATGGTAGTGCCTATACGGGTGACGAGTACCGCAGCGGCCTCGGTGATACGAGCCTCAGCCTGTTCTTTCATGGCCCGCTGGAGCAGGGCAAGCCGATGATCGGCTTGGGGCCGATCATCCGTGTTCCGACCGCAACCGACGACCAGCTCGGCAACCGGCGCTGGGGCGCGGGCCCCACCATGATTATGGTGCAGCAGAGCCCGCGCTGGACCTTGGGTCTCCTCGCATCCCATGTCTGGTCCTTCGGCGATTCACCCGGCAGACCTGACTTCAACGCCACGTCGGTGCAGCCCTTCGTGGCGCATACCTTCAGTGGCGGCTTCTCGCTGAGCGCCACGACCGAAACCGTTTATGACTGGACCACCCGCCAATGGACGGTGCCGCTCAACTTGCAGGCGGCGCAGATCGTCAAGCTTGGCCCTCTTCCGGTCAGCCTGTTCTTCGGGCCGCGTGTCTATCTGCAGCGCCCCAAAGGGGGGCCGGACTGGGGCCTGCGCTTCGGCGTGCAGTTCCTGTTTCCGACCTGACCCCTTTAACGGGTGCGGGTTCCTCCTGACTCGTGAACCTCGGAACTTCCCAGGTCAGCGCTCAGGGAGGCTTTGTGGGCTACCCCCGTGGCGGCGGCACGGCAATCCAGGCAACGCTGCCGCCTTCCATGACTGGCTGTAGCCAATCGTTGCCGCAGTGATCGAAGCTGATCGGTCCAATCACCTCTGGCACGCACCCCGTGGGCGGCTGCGTGAACCGGGTGCCTAGCGCGTATCGGGCACCTGGCGGCACCGGGGCGGGGTTGGGAGCCGCAGGCGAGGCCTGGCTTTGCTGCGCCGGTGCGGTGTTGCGGGCAGAGCGGTCGGCCGAAGCGGCCGCCTGCTCCGCGGACCCCTGCGCTGCCCCTGCCGCGTGCTGGGCCCGGCTGGCTGCCGCTGACGCCGCCGCGGCTGATTTCCGGGCCTCTTCAGCGGAGGCGTCATTGGCGGTGCTGCCCGATGGCGCAGTGGCAGGTGGCGGCGGCGTGACGATCACGGTGGTCGGTGTGTCGGCCCTGTTGATCGCGCCGGCCACCAGCCCGGCGGTCGTGCCGGCGATCAGGCCGCCAGCAATCACCGCCCCGGCATCCCAGCCGTAGCCGCCGCCGCCATAGGCGGGGTAGGGCATTGGGGGCGGTAAGGGCGGGGGCGGCGGCGGCGGGCGAAAGCCGCCCCCACCGGCGGGTGGCGGACGCCCGCCGGCGGGCGGCGGATGCCCACCAGCCGGCCCCCGGCGCCCCGCGACCACCGTGTTCCCGGCATTGATGGTAACCTGATGTCCGCCCCGGATCTCATTGTGCTGGGCGATACGGTTGCGTGCGCCTCCAGCCGGACCATGCGGCCCGCCGCCTCCAGGATGGACGTTGCTGGGCAGCGGACGCTGCTCCCCACGCCGCACTGCGCCGGCCGATGGGTGGAAGCCGGCGCCGGCGAAGCCCGCGGCAGGTCGATGAAAGCCGCCTCCGCCGAACCCATGTCCCCCACCGCCGAGCCGCGCTGTGGCCGGCGAAGCGAGCAACAAGCCGCTAAGTGCCAGGGCTGTGGCGCGTCTCATGGATCACCTCCATCTTGCCGTCGAGCGAAGGGAACTGGCCGAGTGCCGGGCGGCTGGCGGAAACTGAAGAAGCTCTCGTCAATGCTAGGCCCGATCCGCCAGGCATCGAAGCGCAGCAGAGTCCGCCGTCCATCGCGATTCACGCTGACCATCAATGGTAGGGGCAAGTCAGCCTGTGCCACCCACAACTCCCAGGCGACCGGGCCGCTCTGCAGGATCAGGTGCCATGCGGGATGCCCCGAGATTTCGGTGCTCGACACGACCTCGCCGGAAGTGCCCGGCGCCAGCCGCGCATGGGGGTCGGAGACCAGCAAGGTTCCAAGCTCCAGCGGCACGCCGAGCTGGTCCTCCAGCAACGGGACGGCCTGGTCGAGGCTGGCCGGCGCCGGCTCTTCGGCAAAGACCTGCTGGGGGATCGCATGCACGGTGACCTTGCGGCCGTCGTAATAAACATCCGCCAGCACAGCGTCGCCGCGGATGTCGGCGCGCAGCCTGTCCGGACGGCGGATTGCCAGCGTGATGTCGGAAAGCAGCGAGGCTGTGCGGCCATCGGCCAGCGCAACCTCCCGCAACACGGTCAGCTCCACCGCCAAACTGGGCGCCGCCGCCAGGCCGCGCGACATGGCACGCAGCAGCTGGTCGGCTTCGTCGCTCAACCCGGCAGGAGAGGCAGGTGCCGGCGCTGGGAGAACAGGTGCTGGCGAGGCCGCGGGCGGCGCCGGGTCACTCGTCGTCTGCGCCGGTACCGCCGTGATGCCGGACAGCAGAAAGGCCGCCACCAGCGGTAATCCCCTCCCCGCGCCTTTCCGCATGTCAATCTCCTCCCCAGCGTTGTCCGCAGCTTGGTGCGGAAATCTTAGGGGGTAGCCCTTCGATGGATGATCGGGTGGATACCTGATCGAGATAGCAGAAATCCCTTAGGCTCCCACGCCTGCGGTGCATTCGCGAGAGAGTCCGTTCCGCTCACGGCACCTTCTGCCTGACCGCAGCACAAGGCCGGTTCAGGAGCTGGCAGGCCGCAGAAGTACGGCCTCACTGTTGGGCAGGCATCGTCGCAGCGGCTGATATCGATGAGAGCGTGAAGAACCGTGCTGCGACCACGGGGGCCAAGGGCACGGCCCGCTGCGGCCGGCTGACGTGGTCGCGTTGAACAACCCCTTCAACGGTCGCCCGCGCCTGCCCGATGTCGCGGTGGCCACCCCGGTCTTCGACGCCGCGTGGCGCGCAATCCTGTTCTTCCTGCGCGGGCACCATGCCGACATCGGCGGCATCACCTCTGGCGCGACACCAGCTGGAGGAGAGCGTTGTGGCCGCTGCGTGTCCACACCACGGTGGAATTCACCGGCACCAGCCCGCAGAATCCCACGAACTTCATCACCCCGCCGGCGGTGACGCGCGGTCGTGCTCTACGTGTTCCGCTGCTTGGTGGGCACGAAGATCCCCCTCAATGACAGATGCCTCAAGCCGATCCGGCTCCTGATCCCGCCCTGCACCTTCCTGCCGCCGGGGCTCGGGTGGTGCCGGGCAGCACCGCGGCGGCAACGGGTCGGTCCGGCGCCTGCGCTTCATGGAGCCGAAGACCGCCGTGATCGTGGCATCGCACCGCGAGGTCGCGCCCTTCGGCCTGGATGGCGGGGCGGACGGCGCCGCGGGACAACAATGGGTTGAACGAGCGGATGGCTCGCGGCGGGAACTATCAGGCACTGCGCGGGTCGAGTTGTGGCTGGGGCACGTGTTCGAACCGCGACTGCCGATGGTGGGGGCGTCGGGGCCGCCTGGGCGGCGCCTCCCCCTCCCCTTCCCTCGCAACAGGCATGGACCAGGGTGCCCCCTGCCTCCCCGCGCCGGGAACCCGCGCGTCGTTTCAGCAGGAACATGCCCGGCATGACAACCTATCGGAGGCACGGGAGGAAGTCGTCAAGCCATCTGAATTCCTACTTGCTACTTCCGTGTGAGAAACAGGAGCAAGATGGCATTGCATCGCCAGAGCGAGGGTGACGAGATTAGACTCTACTAGAAGCATCGCTGTTTAAAAGCGCCAACAAGGGCCGACTGCCTTCATCGATATCGCGGATCATCGCCGTGCGAACCCCTTCTGCATCACCATTCGACAATGCCGTCAGCGCTTCCTGGTGCCCGTTGTACAGAGGCGCCACTTCATAGAGGCGGCTGAGCAGCGGCCCACATTGCATCCAGAGATTTTCCACCAACCCGAGGAGCACGGGCATCGCCGCAAGGCGGCATATACCAAAGTGGAATTTCTCGTTCGCCTGAACAGCAGCAACAAAGTTCTTGGCTCGCTCAGCTTCCATCATCGACGCGTGTACCGCAGTCAGCGCCCCTATATCGGCCGGTGTGACGCGATGTGCTGCCGCCAGCGCAGCCTCGCCTTCCAGCTGGCAGCGTAGATGGCGGATCTCCAGGAACCTTTCCCGGCTGATGGAGGGGACCACCACGGTTCCGCGCTCGTCCATGGACAGGGCTTGCTCCGACACCAAGCGGAGCAAGGCCTCACGCACAGGTGTTGCACTGATGCCGAGTTGCGCTGCCAGCGGCCGCAACTGCAACTTCTCCCCCGGCTTCAGGCGGCTCAGCATCAGTGCGGACCGCAAGGCGCGATAGGCTCTTTCACTCAGACTCTCGCGCGGGACGGGGTCAAGCACTCTGCCGGAGCTTGACCGGGGCAACCGCGGCGCAGGCGCTTTTGTCATTGACAAGCTCAATGCCAGAATTTCACTGTTATAACAAATGACGCGGCCACAGCGTCAATGAGGGAGGGAGACCGCCATGGATACCGCCATGCCGGCCAACAGGCCCGGCGTGAACGAGTCCGTCGCCATGCGCTTGGCCACTGCCTTTCGCCGTCACGGGGTTGAGATTGTCTTCGGGCAGAGCATCCCCTCCAGCTTCTTTCTGGCAGCGCCTCAGGCCGGTATCCGGCAGGCGACCTATCGCGCCGAGAATGCCGGCGGCACGATGGCGGATGGTTACGCACGCATCAGCGGCCGCACCGGCGTGGTGGCAGCGCAGAACGGTCCTGCCGCGACCTTGCTGGTGCCGCCACTGGCGGAGGCACTGAAAGCCTCCATCCCCATCGTTGCCCTGGTCCAGGACGTGGCGCGCGACACCACGGAGAAGAACGCCTTCCAGGAACTCGATCATCTGAAGCTGTTCGACGGCTGCACAAAGTGGGCCCGGCGCATCGACCACGCCTCCCGCGTTGAGGAGATGGTTGATCTGGCCTTCGCGCAAGCCAATGGTGGCCGCCCGGGTCCCGTGGCGCTGATCCTGCCGGCCGACCTGCTGACCGAGACAGCCCGCGCCGCCGAGAAGCGGCAGGCCGACCTTGGCCGATACCCCTTGGACCGCAGTGTAGCGGACCCGGCGGCGGTGCGAGAAGCAGCGAGGCTGCTCGCGGCGGCCCGCGCGCCGCTGGTGATCGCCGGTGGCGGCGTGCATGCCTCTGGCGCCTGCGAGGCTCTGGCGATGTTGCAGGAGCATGGGCACCTGCCGGTCGCCACCACGGTTATGGGCAAAGGCGCTGTGGCGGAAACGCATCCATTATCGCTCGGCGTGGTCGGCTACTTCATGGGGCATGGCGCCCGCGGCCGGGCACTGCGGCCACTGGTTGAGGAAGCGGATGTCGTGTTGCTGGTCGGCAACCGGGCCAACCAGAACGGTACCGACAGTTGGAAGCTGTACCCGCAGAACGCCCGCTACATCCAGATCGACATCGACAGCACGGAGATTGGCCGAAATTACGAGGCACTTCGCCTCGCCGGTGATGCGAAGCTGACGCTGCAAGCGCTGCACGACGCGATGCTGGCCGAGGATCTTTCACACCGCGCCAACGCACGCTCCAGGATGGAGGCCCATATCCGAGAGGGCGTCGAAGACTGGCGCCGCTTCACCCACCACATCCGCACGAATGACCGCGAACCGATCCGCCCCGAGCGCGTCATGCAGGCGCTGGAAAACATCATCGACGCTGACACCATCGTCGCCGCCGATGCCAGCTACTCCTCCATCTGGGTCGCGAACTACCTGACGGCGCAGCGGCCTGGCATGCGCTTTCTGACGCCGCGAGGACTGGCCGGCCTCGGCTGGGGCCTGCCGCTGGCCATCGGGGCAAAGCTGGCAGCCCCGGCTCGGAAGGTGGTGTGCCTCGCCGGCGATGGTGGCTTCGCCCATACCTGGGCGGAGCTGGAGACGGCCCTCCGGCTCAAGCTCGACATTCCAGTAGTTGTGCTCAACAATCAAATCCTCGGATATCAGAAACATGCCGAGGACGTGATCTTTGGGGCCCATACTGAAGCCTGTCACTTCGCGCCTGTAGACCATGCGGCAATCGCCCGCGCCTGCGGCTGCCATGGCATACGCGTGGAGCGTGCGGCCGATCTCGATGCCGCCTTGCAAGAGGCCTGGCAGCAGGATCGGCCCACCGTGGTGGATGTCATCACCGACCCCGATGCGCGTCCGCCGGTGACCTTCTACGACAACACATACCCTTCCCCCTTCTGATGCAGTTCCTCCGCGAGACCTGCGCCGTGCCGGCTTGGAGCTGCAGGAGGTGCCGCAGCCGCAGCCACAGGACAGCAGAAAGTTGACGCTCCCTGCTGCGGCCGAGAGACGGCTGAACCCGAATATACGGACGATAGAACAGGGAGGAAAATAAGATGAACACGCGGCGTTGGACACGGAGAGTTACGCTGGGCCTCCTGCTCAGCACGGGTATCGCGGCAGCACAGCCGGCCGGCGCCGAGGTTCGCTTCGGCGCTTTGTATCCCTTCAGCGGTGAACTGGCGGTGCTCGGCGACGAGAGCTGGCGCGGGCTGGAACTGGCTGTCGAGGAACGCAACGCAGCAGGTGGCATCAAGGGCGAGAAGATCGTGCTGATGCGCGGAGACGCGGTGGACAACAACCAGGCGGTGGCCGAGGCGCGGCGGTTAATCTCGGTGGGTGGCGTCAAGGCGATCTTCGGCACCTACTCCTCCGCGCGCGCCCAGGTGGCGAGCCAGGTGGCGGAGCTGGCACGCATTCCATACTTCGAGATGGGCGCGGTCTCAGATGCCATCACCGAGCGCAAGTTCCGTTACCTGTTCCGCACCAATCCCACCGCCCGCAACATGGCCGAACGCTCTGTCGACATGGTGGTGAACGCCGTGGCCAAGGGCCTTTCTGTGGAGCCGGGCAGCCTCAACGTCGCCATCATCCATGAGGATAGCCTCTATGGCACCACGGTTGGGCGCTATCAGACGGCCTATGCCAAGGAGCGCGGGCTGAAGATCGTCGAGACGATGCCTTATCCGGCCAACGTCGTTGACATGTCGTCGCTGATCCTGCGGCTGCAGGCAGCCAAGGCTGATGTTGTGCTGCAAACCTCCTATCAGAACGACACGGTGTTGTTCTTCCGCCAAGCCAGGGAGGCCGGCTTCAAGCCGCGCGCCATCATCGGCGGCGGCGGCGGCTACTCGCTGCGCGAGACCATGCAGGCGGTAGGCCAGGAGGTGATGGAAGGTGTGCTGAACGTCGACTTCACGCAGATCGCCACGAATCCGCAGGCTGCGCCGGGCATCGACAAATTCGTTGAGGCCTACCGCGCGAAGTACAACATGGAGCCGCGCTCAGGCCACAGCCTTGGCAACTACGTCGGCGCCAAGGTCTTCCTTGAAGCTGTGGCGAGCGCAAAATCCACCTCAGCCGATGACATCCGTGCTGCCGTGGCCGCGGTGGACATCCCTGATGGCGGTACTGCGGAAGGCTGGGGCGTGAAGTTCGGCGCGGACGGGCAGAATGAGCGCGCCAAGATGATGGGCCTGCAGTGGCAGGACGGCAAGCTGGTCACCGTCTTTCCGCCAGAAGCAGCGGTATCTGAGATCCGCCTGAACCGCTGAAGACCGGGAAGGAGCCCGCCCCGCATGGACACCTTCGTGCAACTGGTGCTGAATGGGTTGATGCTGGGCGGGCTTTTCGCCATCATCAGCGTCGGGTTGACATTGATCTTCGGCATCATCCGCCTGGTCAATTTCGCCCATGGCGAGTTGCTGATGGTGGGCATGTATCTCACCTGGATCGGCGCCACCAAGCTCGGGGTGCATCCTTATCTTCTGGCGCCTCCGGTGGTGCTGGTGCTCTTCGTGCTCGGGCTGCTGATCCAGCGTTTCATCCTGCAACCGCTGTTGGAAGCGCGGGATGCGCATGTGCAGATTTTCGCCACGGTCGGCTTATCCACCGCGCTCATCAACCTGGCACTGCTGGTGTTCGGCGCCGACCTCTACGCGACACCCTCCAGCGGTGTGCGCGACTCCATCTCCTTTGGGCCGTACCGTGTCCTGGTAGGGCAGTTGGTGATGTTCGTCTGCGGCATCCTCGTGGTTACCGCGCTGCACCTGTTCATGGAACGCAGCTATCTCGGGCGGGCCATCCGCGCCACGGCGCAGCACCGCGCCGCGGCACAGCTGATGGGTGTGGATGTGAAGCGCATCTACATGGTGACCTTCGGCATCGGCGCTGCCTGTGTCGGGGTGGCGGCGGTTCTGGTGGCGCCGATCTATCCGACCTCCCCCACAGTGGGCACCTACTTCGTGCTCACTGCTTTCGTGGTCGTGGTGCTGGGTGGCATGGGCAGCCTGCACGGCGCCTTCGTCGGCGCGCTGATCATCGGCCTCGTGGACAGCCTCAGCGGCTTCTACATCGCGCCGGACCTGAAGGAGGTGGTGATCTTCGCCTTGTTCATCGGAATCCTGTTGCTGCGGCCGACAGGCCTGTTCGGCCTCGGCCGTGGCTCCGAATAAGGATCGGCCCATGAACGACATGACGGTGCCCGCCACACAGCGGCCGGCGCGCCGCGTTGACGCCGCCAGCATCGGCGTTGCCGCCCTTCTGGCGCTGATCCTTGCCGTGCCTTTGCTGGTGGGTGACGATTTCGTATCCCATGTCTTCATCACCATCTGCCTGTATGGTGCGCTGGCGACGGCCTGGAACATCGTTGGCGGCTTTGCCGGGCAGCTTTCCCTCGGGCACGCGATTTTCTATGGCATCGGGGCCTATACCGCTGCATTGCTGGTGCCCTACGGCATCTCGCCCTGGATCGGCATGTTGGGCGGCGCACTTGTCTCGGCGCTGGTGGGGGTGGGCATCGGCCTGCCCTGCTTCCGCCTGCGCGGGCCCTTCTTTGCGCTGGCGACCATCGCCTTCCTGCAGGTCATACGCCTCCTGGCACTGCACTTCACCGGCCTTACCGGCGGCGCTGTTGGCTTGATGGTGCCGCTGCAGACCGGCTGGCAGTGGATGATCTTCTTTGATCGCTGGCCTTCACTGCTGATCGCCTTCGGGATGCTCGCCTTTACACTGGCGGTGAGTGGATGGATCCGCCACTCTCGCTTCGGCTATTACCTGGTGGCGACGCGGGAGCGTGAGCCTGCGGCGGCGGCGGCCGGGGTCAACACACTGCGCATCCGCTTGGCGGCCGTGGCGGTGTCGGCGGCGCTGACCTCCATGGTCGGCACCTTCCACGGCATGTACCTGACTTTCATCGAGCCGGAGGCGATGTTCTCCCTCGCCTTTTCCGTCCAGATCGCGATGTTCGCTCTCATAGGTGGCATCGGGACGGTGCTGGGGCCGCTTTTCGGCACATTGCTGGTCGTGCCCCTCACAGAACTGGCGCGTGGCTGGCTCGGTGCCTCGGCACTTGGGTTGCACGGCTTTGTCTACGGCACGGTGCTGGTGCTGATTGTTCTGTTCCTGCCGGACGGTCTGGCGGGGTTGCTTCGCCGCAAGACGGCGTCCGATGCCGCGGATGTAGAGGCCGGTGCTCCTGCTGCCAGCGTCCCGGCGGAAGCCCGCCCCGCTCGTCCGCCGCTGGGCGAGCCCATCCTGGTGGCCGAACACCTGAACAAGCGCTTCGGTGGCCTCGCCGTTACAACGGACGTGAGCCTGTCGCTGCGGCAGGGTGAGGTGCTTGGCATCATCGGCCCCAATGGCGCCGGCAAGACCACGCTGTTCAACCAGCTATCCGGCTTCCTTGCGCCACAGAGCGGCGTGGTGCGGGTGCGGCTGGCAGATGGTAGCCTCGTGACGCCGGCGACGCCGCATGGCTTTGCCCATGCCGGCGTCGGCCGCACGTTCCAGATCGTCCAGCCGTTCGCGGCCATGACGGTGCTGGAGAATATCATGATCGGCGCCTTCCACCGCCACCCTGGCCGGGCCGAGGCGCGCGAGAAGGCGTTGGAAACCGCCGCGCGCATGGGGCTGTGGTCGCAGCGTGACCTGGAAGCACGCTCGCTCACCATCGGTGGGCTGAAGCGGCTGGAGGTCGCGCGCGTCATGGCGATGGAGCCGCGTATCCTGCTGCTGGACGAGGTGATGGCCGGCCTGAACCAGACCGATGTCCGCCGCGCCATTCGCATGATCGAGCAGATCCGTGACGACGGCGTGAGTATCATCGCCATCGAGCACGTGATGCAGGCCATCATGGCCCTTTCGGATCACGTGGTGGTGCTGAATTCCGGCCGGGTTATCGCGGAGGGCCAGCCGAAGGAGGTAGTGCGCGATCCCATGGTGATCGAAGCTTATCTCGGGAAGGATTTCGTCGATGCTCACCCTGCATGATGTCCAGGCAGGCTACGGCCGCACGACCATCCTCCATGGCATCAATATCGAGGTGCGCTCAGGCGAGGTCGTCACCATCGTTGGCGCCAATGGCGCGGGCAAGACCACCACGCTGCGCACCATTGCCGGGCTGGTACGGCCGAGTGCCGGGCGCATCACCTTCGAGGGCGAGGAGATCGGCCGCCTGTCGCCGCACGAGGTGGTCGCGCGCGGCATCACCCTGATTCCGGAAGGGAGGCAACTGTTTCCCTTTATGAGCGTACGCGACAATCTTCGCATGGGTGCCTATACGCCACATGCCCGCGCCCGAATGGAACAGACCATGGAGGAGGTGCTGGAGCTGTTTCCCCGGGTCAGGGAACGGCTCGACCAGCATGCCGGCTCCCTTTCGGGCGGGGAGCAACAGATGGTGGCGATCGCGCGCGGCATGATGGCACGGCCGAAGCTGCTGATGTTCGATGAACCCTCGCTCGGCCTCGCCCCCATCATTGTCTCCCAGGTTTTCGATGTGGTGGAGCGCATCGTGCAAACCGGCGTCACGGTTCTGCTGGTGGAGCAGAATGTGTTCCGCACCCTTTCTATCGCCGACCGCGGCTACGTCTTGGAGAATGGCGAGATCACCATGAGCGATAGCGGTTCTGCTTTGTTGCGCGACGATCATGTGCGCCGCGCTTATCTCGGAATCTGAGAGCGTGATGTCCATGCAGGATCTGGCTACCCGCCCAAGCCATGCCGGCCGCTGCGTACTGGTCACCGGTGCAGGTCAGGGTATCGGCGCCGCCATCGCCATGGCTTTTGGCCGCCGCGGCGCGGCTGTCGGGGTGCTGGACGCGTCTTCCGACCGTGCCGAGGATGTATCCAGGGCGATCCAGGGGAATGGCGGCAGGGCGTGTGCCGCCACGGCGGATGTGGCTGACTATGCGGCGCTTTCGGCAGCGGTGGATGCCCTGCAGGCTGAACTCGGTGTGCCTTTCGACACATTGGTGAACAATGCCGGCATCTCGCCCAAGCATGACGGGCGGGCGCACGAGGCATGGGAGATGGCGCCGGATGAATGGAACCGCGTTGTCGCCGTCAACCTCAGTGGCTGCTTCAACGCCATCCGCCTGCTTACGCCGGCAATGCGTGCGGCAGGGCACGGCAGCATCGTCAACATGTCCTCGATCGCCGGCCGGACCTATTCCATGGTGGTTGGCGCCCATTATGCCGCCACCAAGGCCGCACTGATCGGCTTGACCAAGCATCTGGCCGGCGAACTCGGTCCCTATGGCATTCGTGTCAATGCGATTGCACCGGGCCGCATCGATACCCCGCTGATCCGGACGGTGCCGGACGAGGTGAACCAGCGCCAGGTGGCGGCTACGCCACTGCGGCGGCTCGGCAAGCCGGAGGAAGTAGCAGACCTGGCGCTTTACCTTGCTTCCGGCGAGGCATCCTTCGTCACCGGGCAGGTCGTGGATGTCGCCGGCGGAATGATGATGACCTGAGGTCAGGATTGGTGGGCGCATGGGCAAGCGCGGCAGTCCCGCCCTGGCCCGGCCAGGCAGTATTTCGTTGCAAAGTGGGTTGTGTCGGGGACAGTTTAGCATGCTCCTGACATCCGGCAGGTCCCCGGTCCAGGCGTCGCCGAGGCAGCAGGGCGTAATCCACAGTTACCGGATCATCAGGAGGTTCCATGTCCGCCACTGCTCCCACGATCATCTATGTCACTTACCAGGGCAGCGCGACGACACGTTTCGACCGTGGCTACTATGTCGGGACCCATCTGCCTCTGGTCATGAAAGCCTGGGAGGGGCACGGCCTGGAGAGTGCCGCCGCTTTCTTTCCGGCCGCCGCGCAGGACGGAACCATCGCGATCTGTGAACTTCGCTTTCGTGATGATGCAGCACTCGCAGCTTCACTTGCTTCGGCTGACACTTCTGAAGTCATGGCCGACGTTGCGCGTTTCACTGACGTGAAGCCTGTATTGGCACGTGCCGTGTCGGTGTGACGGGATGATGTGTCGTGTCTTCTCGCTGAGCCAGGTTGATACGCTTCCATGCCCTTGGCGCGGAATGAGCGGGGCCGCGACATAGCCGAAGCGGCCTCAGCGCCGGGCAAAACCATCGTCGGTGTGAGGTATGGCTGTCTCGCGGCTCAGCACTTCTGCGTCGAGATCAAGATGATTCTCATCCTGACCGGCGGCGCCTGGAGTGCCGGATCAATTCCCCAAGATCCTGATTGTCGGTGCTCTGGTCATCCTTGGAGCACGGGACGCACATCCAGGCGCCGACAGAGCCTTAGATCAGTTCCTTCACCCGCTCGTAGGTATTGTCCAGGTGCTTTCCCAGGATGTGAGCCAGCGCTTCTCCGTCGCGCGCCTTCAGGCTCCGGATCATCTCCTCGTGCTCGGCAACGGCATCGGCCCATTTCTCCGGGCCGGCATTGCCAATGAAGCGGATATGTTTCATGCGGGACTGGATCGCTTCATGTGCCCAGATCAGCGTCGCATTACCCGGTAGTGCCACGATGCCTGTATGGATGGACTGATTCAGCTTGAAATAGGCAAGGCGGTCCTGGGCCTTGTAACACTGCATCATCCCATGGTGCAGCGCTTCGATAGCCGCGATGCCGGCGGCGGAGCCTTCGGAGCAGGCCAGGCGGCCTGCCAGCATCTCCAGGGATTTCAGGACGACCAGGCTGTCGGCCACATCCTTGCGCGTCAGCCGGCGCACCACCGCACCCCGGGCTGGCACCAGTTCCACCAGCCCTTCGCCGGCAAGCACCCGCACGGCCTCCCGCAGCGGTGTGCGGGAGACGCCAAGCTGCGCGCAAAGCGCCACCTCATTCAGCCGGGCACCGGCCGGGATAAGGCCCTGGGTGATGAGGTCTCTGAGCCTGACCGCCACCTCCTCCTGCAACGGGCGGCGGATGATTGGCCCATCCGCCGGGGCGGCTGCTTGTTGCGGATGCGCGTCCCATTCCGCGTCCATGACTGGGCTTCCTAAACGATGCTGCTGAGAGGCCTGGCTTACCACGTTGACTCCGAAAATACTGTATGCAGTATAATCGGACAGGGGTTTACCAGAAGGGCCCATCTCCATGAGGATGCAGGCTGCATTTTCCGCCAAGCCTCGGATCGCCTTGGCCATGGGCGACGCGGCCGGTATCTCGCCTGAACTCGCGGCCAAGGTCCTGGCCGATGACGATGTCCGCGCGGCGGCCTCGATCACCGTCTTCGGAGATGCCCGTGTGCTGGCCGAGGGCGCGCGGGTGGCTGGCCTCGATCTGGACATCGACATCGCGGCGGATGTTCCGGCATCAGCCCCTCGGACGGAGCGGCCACTCCTGATCGACCTGGCCCATTGCGACCCGGCCGAGGTTCCGCTGGGGCAGATCTCCGAAGCTGGCGGCCGCTTTGCCACGGAGAACTTCCGCCGGGCGCTGGCGATGGCCGCCGCCGGCGAGGCCGATGCGGTCTGCTTCACGCCCTTCAACAAGGCGGCGATGCGGCTGGTGACCCCTGGCTATGAGGACGAGATCGGCTTCACCGCGGAGGCCATCGGCTTCCATGGCGTGGCCAAGGAGTTCAACGTGCTGGAAGGGCTGTGGAATGCCCGTGTCACCTCGCACGTGCCGCTCAAGGATGTTGCCTCCCTGCTCAGCCGGCAGACCATCCTGGACAACCTGCGCCTGACCCATGATGCCTTGCGGGCGGCGGGCATCGCGCGCCCGCGCATCGCCGTTGCCGCGCTCAACCCGCATGCCGGCGACAATGGCAATTTCGGCCGCGAGGAGATCGAGGTCATCGGCCCCGCCGTCGAGGAGGGCAAGGCGCAGCAGATCGGCTGCGACGGCCCTTTCCCGGCCGATACGGTGTTCGTGCGCGCCCGGCGCGGAGACTTCGATGCCGTGCTGACGATGTACCACGACCAGGGGCAGATCGCGATGAAGCTGATTGGTTTCGAGGCGGGGGTCACGCTGATGGGCGGCTTCCCCTTCCCGATCTGCACCGCCGCGCATGGCACCGCCTATGACATCGCGGGGCGGGGAATCGCCCATCCGGGCGCCATGCGCAACGCGCTGCTGCTCGCGGCCCGCATGGCGGCCAGGGAGGTTGCGGGTCCCTAGATCCACCGAAACACCGCAGAGAACCCCAAAGGGGCGTGCGGAGCATCCAGGAGGAAAGAGTTCCATGAAGCTTGTCCCGACGGCGGCGCTTGCCGCTGGTGCTGCCTTGCTTGCGATCTTCCCGGCGGAGGCCCAGACGACCTGGAAGCCGACGAGGCCGGTGGAATTCGTCGTCACCTCCGGCGCCGGGGGTGGAACCGATGTCTTCGCCCGCACCGTGCAGGCCGCCATCACCAAGCACGATCTGATCCCGACTTCCGTGGTGGTGTCCAACAAGGGCGGCGGCTCGGGCGTCGAGGGCTTCGTCTACGGCACCGGCGCCAAGGGTGACCCGCACAAGGTGATCTTCGGCACCAACAATGCCTGGACCCTGCCGATGGTCGCCAAGGTCAACTGGAAGGTCACCGACCTGACGCCGGTGGCCATCATGGCCTTCGACGAATTCATGCTCTGGGTGAAGCAGGACGCCCCCTACAAGACCGCCGCCGACCTGGTGGCGGCGGCGCGGGAGAAGCCGGGGTCGATCCGCATGGGCGGCAGCCAGACCCATGACACCGACCAGACCCTGACCATGCTGATCCAGCGCGCGGCCGGGGTGCGCTTCAACTACATCCCCTACCGTGGCGGCGGCGAGGTCGGCGTGCAACTCGCCGGCGGGCATATCGAGGCCAATACCAACAATCCGTCCGAGAGCATCGGCGGCTGGCGCGGCGGGCAGGTGCGTCCGGTCTGCGTCTTCCGGCGCGAGCCGCTGCCCCAGGGCGGCAAGGTGACGGAGACCCAGGGCTGGTCCGACATCCCGACCTGCGCCAGCCAGGGCGTGGCGGTGGAGGAATTCCGCATGCCCCGCACCGTCTTCCTGCCCCCCGGCGCGCCGGCGGCGGCGCAGGCCTATTGGAGCGAGGTGTTCCGCAAGGTGAGCGAGACGCCGGAATGGCAGGATTACATCCAGCGCACCAGCCAGAGCGGCCGCTTCATCGGCAGCGACGAGATGCGCGGCGTCATCCAGGCGGAGGAGACCGCCACGCGCGAGGTCTTTGCCGCGGAAGGATGGCTGACGAACTGACCGGCGGGAAGGAGAGGCGGCATGCTGTCCCGACTGCATCTCGAACTGATCTTCGCCGGCCTGGTGTTCCTGATTGGCCTGGGCGGCCTCTACGGCTCGGCCGAGTTGAACACGGGCTGGGCGTCGGACGGGCCGCAAGCCGGCTTCTTCCCTTTCCGCGTCGCCCTGATCCTGATGGCGGCGGCGGTGCTGGTGGCGGTGCAGGCCTGGCGCGGCCGGGCCGCGCTGCGCCAGGTGCCGGTGGCCGACCATGCGGGCCTCGGGCGCGTGCTATGGTTCGGCCTGCCGATCATCGGCATGGTGGCGCTGGCCCAGTGGCTTGGCCTCTATGTCGCCATGGCGGCCTATCTGCTGTTCACCATCCGGCTGCGCGGCCGCCGCCCCTGGACAACCTGCCTCGGCGTCGCGCTCGGGGTGCCTATCGTCACCTTCATCGTGTTCGAGCGGTGGTTCCAGGTGCCCCTGCTCAAAGGGCCGCTCGAAATCATGCTCGGCCTGGGCTGAGGGGAACGCCATGTTCGCCAATCTCGAAGCATTGGTTCATGGCTTCAGCGTCGCGCTCACCGCCTACCACGTCCTGCTGATCGTGTCCGGGGTGCTGCTCGGCATCCTGGTGGGCGTGCTGCCGGGCCTCGGCGCCCCCAATGGCGTGACGCTGCTGCTGCCACTGACCTTCTCGATGGACCCCGTCTCGGCCATCATCCTCCTGACCAGCCTGTATTGGGGCGCGCTCTTCGGCGGCTCCACCACCTCGATCCTGTTCAATATCCCGGGCGAGCCTTCCTCCGTCGCCACCACCTTCGACGGATATCCGATGGCGCGGCAGGGGCGCGCGACGGAGGCGCTGACCTATGCCTTCCTTTCCGCGGGCTTCGGCGCCCTGGTCGGCATCATCGTCATCACGCTGCTCTCCACGGCCGTCGCCTCCTTCGCGCTGCGCTTCGGGCCGCCGGAATATTTCGCGGTCTATCTGCTCGCCTTCGCTTCCTTCATCGCCTTCGGTGGCGGCGCGCCGCTCAAGACGATCGTGTCGCTCTGCCTCGGCTTCGGCTTCGGCATGATGGGGACGGACACGGTCTCCGGCTCCATGCGCCTGACCTTCGGGCTGGACGAGCTGATCCGTGGCATCTCCTTCCTGGTGGTGGTGATCGGCCTCTTCGGGCTCGGCGAGCTGCTGCTGACCATCGAGGAGGGACCCGAATTCAAGGGCGCCAGCGGCCGCATCGACCCACGCGCCATGCTGCGCGCGGCGGCGCGGATGCCGCGCTACTGGCTGGCCATGCTGCGCGGCAGCGCGGTGGGCGTCTGGATGGGCGTCACACCGGGCGGGCCGACCGCCGCCTCCTTCATGTCCTACGGCATCGCCCGCCGCGTCTCGCGCAACCGCGGCCGCTTCGGCAAGGGGGAGCCGGAGGGCGTGATCGCGCCGGAAACCGCCGACCATTCCGCCGGCACGGCGGCGATGCTGCCGATGCTCTCCCTCGGCATTCCCGGCTCCGCCACCTCGGCGGTGATGCTGGGCGGGCTGATGATCTGGGGGCTGAACCCGGGGCCGATGCTCTTTGCCGAGCAGAAGGATTTCGTCTGGGGCATGATCGCCTCGATGTACCTGGGCAATGTCGTCGGCGTCGTGCTGGCCCTGGCGACGGTGCCGCTCTTCGCCGCGATGCTCTCCATCTCCTTCTCGATCATCGGGCCGATCATCGTCACGGTCTGCCTGGTGGGCGCCTATACCGTGGCCGGGGCCGGCTTCGACCTGTGGCTGGCGCTGCTTTTCGGCATCGCCGGCTACCTGATGAAGAAGCTCGACTATCCGCTTGCGCCCTTGGTGCTGGCCATGGTCATCGGTGACAAGGCGGAAGATGCCTTTCGGCAGTCGATGCTGGTGTCCAACGGCTCCCTGAGCATCCTGTGGTCGAACTGGCTGGTGGGCACGCTGACCACCTTGGCCATCCTGTTCCTGCTCTGGCCTCTCCTGGCCGTGCTGCTGCGCCGCCGGCCGGCGGAGAGCCTCGCCCTGGCAGCCCATCCGGAGCAGGACGCATGAGGAATGCCATGCCTGCCGGCCGGTACGGCTGCGCTTCACGCATCCTCACCCGGAAAGCGACAGCCGGAAAAAGGCCGCGAGGCTCTTCAGGAAACAACTGAAGGAGCGGGCCGATGGTGCCGTCACCGCGCAGGTCTTCGGCAATGGCGTGCTGGGCAGCGGCCAGGCCAGCACCGCCCCGGCCCGCGGCGGCACGCCGGATATCGCCAGCACTGCGGCGCGGGTCGAAAAGGCCCGCTGATGCGCGGCGTCATGCCGTTCCTGCTGGTTCCGCTGCCGCAGACCGTCCCACGCCATTGCGCCGGTTCCGCTGAAGCCCGTTCCCCAGACCAAGAGATTGCCATGAACCATGAGATCCTGTTCCGCAGCCTGGGCGACCGCCGCTTCCGCGTCGGCGTCACCGGCGCCAAGGGCAGCTTCAGCCGGACCCTGCTTTCGCAGATCCGGGCTGTGCCGCAATTGCAACTGGCGGCGCTGTGCGACCTGGACCCGCAGGGGGTCCTGACGGTGCTGCGGGAACTCGGCTTTCCATCGGAGGCGGCCCTGCTCTGCGAGGATGCCGGCGCCGCCCGGCAGGCCGCCGGGGCCGGCAGGATCGTCGTGCTGCGCGACCATGCGCTCCTGGCCGCTGTGCCGCTCGACATCGTGGTGGAAGCGACCGGGCAGCCGGAGGCCGGGGCGCAGGTCGCGATGGAAGCGATCCGGCGCAATGTGCATGTGGCCATGGTCACGAAGGAAACGGATTCGGTTGTCGGGCCGCATCTGAACCAGCTCGCGAAGGAGCATGGCGTTGTCTACACCACCGCCGATGGCGACCAGCCGGCCAACCTGATCGGCCTTGTCACCTGGGCGCGGCTGCTGGGCTTCGATGTGGTGGCCGCGGGGAAGTCCAGTGAATACGACTTCATCTTCGACCATGCGACCGGTGTCGTGACCCAGACGGACCAGCGCTGCACCGCACCCGCCCTGGCCGATCTCTGGACATTGGGCGAGGACATCCCGGCGCGCCTGGCGGAACGCTCGGCGGCCCTGGCTGCCCTGCCGCAGAGCGCGACGCCGGATTATTGCGAAATGAATATCGTGGCCAATTCCACCGGCCTGCTGCCCTCGCGGGACGCGCTCAATTACCCGGTCTGCCGCATCTCCGAACTGGCGGATATCTTCATACCCCGCGCCGAGGGCGGCATCCTGGACCGGACCGGGGTGGTGGATGTGTTCAACTGCCTGCGCCGGCCGGAGGAAGTCAGCTTCGGCGGCGGCGTCTTCGTCATCGTCCGCTGCGGCGATGCCGTGGTCTGGGAGATGCTGCGGGAGAAGGGGCATGTGGTCAGCCGCAATGGCCGCTATGCCTGCATCTTCCAGCCCTACCACCTGATGGGGCTGGAGACGCCCGTCTCGCTGCTCTCCGCGGCGGGACAGGGGCGCGCCTCGGGCAGCGATACCCAGCGCTCGCATGCCGTCATGGTCGCCCGCGCGGATCGCGACTTCCAGGCCGGGGAAGTGCTCGAGATGGGCGGGCACCACCATGTCATGACCGGCTGCACCGCGCTTCTGCTGCCGGCCACCGAGGCGGAAGGCCTGGTGCCCTTCTACCTTGCCGCCCACAAGCGGCTGCGCGTCGATCTTCCACGCGGTACCCTGCTGCGCGAGGACATGGTTGATCTTGAAGGCTCGGTGATGCAGCGGTTGCGCCGGTCCGTCAGCCTTCAGCCGCCCAAGGACTGAAATTCTCCCACGAGCGGCGCGGCCAGGGCACCCTGGCGAGGGTTGCCAGGGCACCGCGCCCATCCACGCGCCGGGAGGCGAAACAGCCGTTTCCAGGAGCAGCCCCTCCCCGCTCCTGGAGCGCGTCGGTGGAAGCCGTCTCGATATCGCCGGATGCCGTGACCATCGCCGCCGTGACATCCTGCACCAACACCTCCGACCTCAGCCTGCTGGTTGCCGCCGCGCTGCTCGCCTCGCCACCCCTGGCCGTGGCCTATGCCATCGCCGGACGCGCCGCGCCGGGTATCGGCCAGGACCTGCTGGGGGCCACGCGTGAGGTGAGCCTGATCCAGGCCGGCGGCATGCCCCGGCCGTCCTGCGCCGTGCCCTGGCCGCCGACCGTGATCGCTGCGGGCGGGAAGCGCCTGCCGACCTGTTGCCCCGGGGCGGCAGGCATGGCAGGGAAAGGTGAGGCGCGGTCCCTGCTGCGGCGGCTCAACGGCCCGCAAGGCCCCGATGTTCGAGGCTTTTACGCCACGCTCAGGCTCAAGAGGCAATCGGTGATCCGGTGTGCCACGCCCCACTTCAAAGGAGCAGGCGAGCAGCTTTACCGTGGAGGCCATAATACCACCCGTCCACGCTACTTTCCGCTGGCCGAAACCTCATATGAGCGACAGAAGCACTGCTGGCCCTGAAAGGTGACGAACAACACCATGAATGATGCGAATATCAACGTCGCTCCAAGGCTCACGGAACTGGCGCATGGCGGTGGCTGTGGCTGCAAGCTGGCGCCGTCCGTGTTGCAGAAGTTGCTTTCCCGCCAGCCTGCGGCCCAGCCCTTCAGCCAGCTCCTCGTCGGCACGGAAACGGCGGATGACGCGGCGGTCTGGCAGGTGGACGAGAACCTGACGGTGATCGCCACCACGGATTTCTTCATGCCCATGGTGGACAACCCGCGCGATTTCGGGCGCATCGCCGCCACCAACGCGATCTCCGACATCTACGCCATGGGCGGGCGGCCCATCATGGCGCTCGCCATCCTTGGCATGCCGATCAGCAAGCTGCCGCCGGAAGTGATCGCGGAGGTGCTGGAAGGCGGCGCTTCGGTCTGCGCCGAGGCCGGCATTCCGGTCGCCGGTGGCCACTCGATCGACTCCCTGGAGCCGATCTATGGCCTGGCCGTCATCGGCCTGGGGCACCCCAAGCAGCTGCGCCGCAACAGCGGGGCACAGCCGGGCGACGCGCTGATCCTGACCAAGGGCATCGGCGTCGGCATCTATTCCGCCGCCATCAAGCGGCAGGCTTTGCCGGAAGGCGGCTATGAGGAGATGCTGGCCTCGACCACGCTGCTGAACCGCATCGGCTCCAGCCTGGCCAGCGATCCCGCCGTGCATGGCATCACCGATGTCACCGGCTTCGGCCTGCTCGGCCATGGGCTGGAGATGGCGCGCGGCTCCAGCGTCACCCTGACCATAGAGCAGGATGCCGTGCCGCTTCTGGCCCAGGCGGAGGCCCTGGCGCAGCAGGGCTTCGTCACCGGCGCCTCGCACCGCAACTGGGACAGCTACAGCAGCGGCGTGACCCTGCCGGAAGGCTGCCCGGACTGGCGCCGCCTGCTGCTGACGGACCCGCAGACTTCAGGCGGGCTGCTGATCTCCTGCGCAGCGGAGGCAGCGCCCGCCCTGGTCGGCCGCATCCGCGAAGCTGGCTACCCGCTGGCGCGCCAGATCGGCACCATCACGGCCGGCCAGCCATGCGTGGTGGTGCGGTAACCGGCGCCATCCCCGCTTGTTCTATAATGGCGGCGCAGGCGCGGGGCCGCCCCGCGCGTTGTGCCTGGTACCGGCGCCCGCTTCACAGGAGTTGAACCCCATGCGTCCACAGCCGAAGGTGATCGCGTTTCTGGCCGCGCTGGCCTTGGCCTCGCCCGCCCTGGCCCAGAATCCGCCTTCCGCGCAGAGCCTCGATACGCGGCCGGGCTGCGGCCAGAACAACCGCGCCGAGCCGGGCACCCAGCCGCAGAAGGAAAGCGGTGATGGCACCGCGCCCGGCAATGCCGGCTCCACGGGCTGGAGCGGCGGCACCGGCGGTTCCTATATCGGCACCAACCCCGCAGGGGCGACCGGCGCATCCCGGACCTGGCAGCCGCCGACGGCGCGCGGCCTCGACCCCATCGGCGCCCCGAAGCGCGCCGCCCCGGTCTGCTGAAGGCGCGCCCAGGCTCAATGCGGCTTCAGTTCCTCCAATTGAAGCCGCAGCCCATCCGCGTTGAAGAACTCACCTTCGCGGATCAGGGTGCGGTCCTCGTGCAGCTTGCGGGTCAGGGCGCCAAGCCTCGCGCGAGCCTCGGCATCCCGCACCAGCCCTTCCCGCCCGGCACGGAAGAACACGGCGCCGGACCATGCCACCCCGGCACCGGCGAAAAGCGATACCATCTCCGGCCAGCGCGTCTCGTCCCCCACCACATGCAGCCAGGCGGAGCGCAGTGGCTCCACTGTCGTCTCGGTGATGCGCACCAGCACAAAGAGCATGGTGAAATCGCCCACCTCGCCATGGGTGCCGGCGATCCATTCGTCGAAGTCGGTCTGGATGGGGGCGGTCATGATGCTGTCCCGGATGGCAAGGAATGGGCCACGATACAGAGGCTTACCAATTTGATGTTAAAAGACATTGTTCCGTAATACCGAAAGAAATACCCGGCCTGATTGGCCCATGCTAACCGCGAAAGCGGAGGGCGGCTGAGCAAAATCCTTGTTCAGCTTCCGCTCGCTTTGATACCGTTCCGCCCATGAGCCAATCATCCCCCTCCCCGTGTCAGCCGACAGGCGCGCGGCGATGGCAGCGACATGGGCGCTGCTGGAGCGGAGTAGCGCCTAGAGCGCCAGATGTACGGCGGCGGCAGCGCCTTGTGGTCCAGCCATGATCGACCAGAGCGAACAGGCCGCCCTTCTGGCCCAAGTTCCCGCCGTTCAGCGGGTGCCCCTCCATGACCAGCGTATTGTGGACGCCGCAGGACCGCACTGTGGCGCCACGGTATTCCCGGGCCGTCCATTCGCCTTCACCAGCCGGACCCCAGGTGCGAGATCAGGTTGCTCATGCGGATGATCTAACCGCGCGGCAGGAGCGCGGCCATGCCAACAATTATGGCGGGTATCTCAAGGTGTAGGCTTAGGCACTATATTGAGGGATTATCGTGCGGCGATGGTGCGGAAGCAGGCCGCAGCAGGATGGGAAGCGGAGATAACTACTTCCTGCTTAGCCTCCTCGGGCAGAGTTGAGGGCGAGCAGGTAAGTGGCACCGTCATGGCTCAACGTTGCAAAGCGGCTGTCCCAAAGGTTCTGTGTCCACTTCAGGAAGGTCAGTGCGTGCGGATTGCCGCGCTTCGCCCCACGAAGACGCGGCGCCAGGATATGCATCGCTGCGAGGATCAGGCCAGCGCAAGTCCAAGGCTGCGGAGCGAGTGGAGGACGTGGTTCCCAAGGCTGAGCAGCACGTCCGCTGCGTGTACCTCTGCCCACTTCGGCGGTTCTGAGCGTACCAAACGTGGGCCATGGCTTCGAATGGCCGGGTGGTCGCGTGAGCCTTCGCCGCCCGCTTCAGCCGCTTCTCGGTGTTGAGGTCGCGCCCGGCCGCACCGGATGAGGGTGGCATCCCATTGCTGGTAGGCGCAAGCCGACGACACGCGCGGGTATTATCCTATGGGTGGTGTCTTTTATCGACCACCATGTTCGTAGCGGTAGATCCACCGCTTCGATCTATTCGGCACGGTCTGAAGATGCGGGCCGCCGCCTTCGCCCAGGCAGTAAAGCTTCTCTCCCGGTG
This sequence comes from Pseudoroseomonas ludipueritiae, assembly GCF_014490445.1. Lineage (GTDB taxonomy): Bacteria > Pseudomonadota > Alphaproteobacteria > Acetobacterales > Acetobacteraceae > Pseudoroseomonas > Pseudoroseomonas ludipueritiae. The sequence continues at coordinate 60,383 of NZ_JACTUZ010000003.1, forward strand.
CCGCCGCCGCACCCGCCTATCGGTCAGCACCGGACCTTCCGATGCCCGGTATCCCGCATAGGCCGGGTCGAATGTCCCTCAACAAAGGGCTTCAACAGGAACAAAGCGGGACATCCAATCCACCCGATGTTCTTGGACTTATTTGAGCCTATTTAAGATTGGGTATTGGCGGAAGAGAATGGGAGTCGAACCCACCCGGGACAGTCTCGCTGCCCCACCCGGATTTGAAGTCCGGACGCCCCACCAGGAGCGACTCTCTTCCATCCGCGGGCGGCGAGCCGAATTGGTCCGCCCGATGCGGGTTGATGCGCCGAAGATCGCCCCGGCGCAAGGTCACACCGTGGCGGTCGAAGAAGTCCAGGATCTGGATGGCGACCTTGCGGCCATTGTCCATGCGGTCCCGGAAGGCGGCGGCGGTGAAGACGCCATCTGGCGCCTGGGCGGCCACGTCGCGCGCGATGGCCACCATCTCCGCCGTGGTGGCGCGCTGGAAGAAATGGTCATGCGCGACCTGGTCCACCCGCCCCAGCCGGGCGCAGGCCTTCAGCACGCGGCGGACCTCGGCCTCCGCCACCTCGAAATGATTGGCGATGTCGCGCACGCGCGGTGGGCGGAAGCGCGCCTCCCCGCCCAGCAGCGGCAGGATGCGGGCGAAGAGCTCCTCATCCGCCGGGTCCAGCCGCACCTCATGGCCGGGTAGGCGCACGAAGGCGCCTTCCAGCACCACGGAGCCGGCGCGGGCCTCGCGCTCCAGCGCCGCGCGGAAGGCCGGCGCGGGCAGGAGGGGCCGCACCAGCATCCGCAACCTTTCGCGCCCGATGCCCTGGATATCCGGGTTTTCCTCATGGAAGCGCCCGGTTTCGGCCAGCAGGCTCTGGCGGAAGGCTTCCCAGTGTTCCGGCAGCAGGGCCAGGCGCGCTCCGGCGGTCTCGATCACCACGGCCCGCAAGGCATCGGTCAGCGCCTGCCCCTCAGCGCGCGTCAGGGCATGGTCGCGGGCGAAGGCCAGGGCATCGGCATGGAAGGGCGGCAGGCGCAGCAGCCCGGCCAGGGCATCGGCCGGCGCCCGCGCCGAAAGGGCCGTGAGCTGCGCGACGCGCTCCGGCGTGCGGCGCTTGCGGGCGGGCGGGCGCAGGTCCAGGCAGCGCCCGCCGCCGATGGTCCGCTGCGCCGAGACATCCCGCAGGATGAAGCGGTCCCCAGCCGCCGCGGCGATGGGCTGGTCCAGCACCACCTGCACCAGGCCGTTGCCGCCGGGCTGCAAGGGGTCCTCCAGCGGCACCAGCCGGGCGCCGACCTCGGCGCTGGCATGGTGCAGCCGCGCCGGGAACCAGGTGCCGAGCGGCTTGGGCTCGCTGGCCAGCACGCGGAAGGTGGCGTCGATGCGGTCGGTGGGTGCGTGCAGTTCCGGTGCCAGCACCATGTCGCCGCGCCCGACGGCCTCCTTGGAAATCCCCTCCCCCACCAGGTTCAGGGCGCAGCGCTGCCCGGCGAGGCCCCGCTGGGCCGGGCGGTTCTGCGCGTGGATGGAGCGGATGCGGGCCGGGATGCCCCGTGGGCTGACCACCACCCCATCGCCCACCGCCACGGCGCCGGAGAGCACCGTGCCCGTCACCACCGTGCCGGCGCCGGAGAGGGTGAAGCTGCGGTCCACCGAAAGCCGGAAGGCGCCCTGGTCCTCCGGCTGCGCGGTCTCGTCCTCGGCCCGGGCCAGGGCGGCGCGCAATGCTTCCATCCCCGCGCCGGTGCGGGCCGAGACCGGCAGGATCGGCACATCCGCCAGGGCGGTATCGGCCACCAGGTCGCGGATCTCGGCCGTCACGGCCTCAAGCCGCGCGGCATCGGCCAGGTCGGCCTTGCTCAGCGCCACCAGCCCACGGCGGATGCCGAGCAGGTCCAGGATGGCCAGGTGCTCCCGCGTCTGCGGCATCACCCCGTCATCGGCGGCCACCACCAGCAGGGCGAAGTCGATGCCGCCAGCGCCGGCCAGCATGGTATGCACGAAGCGTTCGTGGCCCGGCACGTCTACGAAGCCGGTGACATGCTCGCCTTCCCCGGCATAGGCGAAGCCGAGATCCACCGTGATCCCGCGCGCCTTTTCTTCCTTCAGCCGGTCGGTATCGACACCGGTCAGGGCTTTGACCAGCGCCGTCTTGCCATGGTCGATATGGCCCGCGGTGCCGACGATCATGCGCCCTCCTCCTCCAGCGGCAGGGCGGCCCGGCGGGCGGCCTCGGCCCTGCCGGCATCGTCCAGCCGCGCCCGTGCCGGGCCCAGGAAGGGCTGCGCCAGGCCGCTGCCACCCGCCTGCGCCCGCAGCAGCCAGGCCAGGGCGGTGACGGGATCGGCCTCCACGCCCGCGCCCAGGACATAGGCGGCGCCCAGCATGGCCTGTCCATCGGCATCGCCATGCCCGGCGCCCCGGCGCCACCAGCGCGCGGCTTCCGCCACATCCCGCTCCACCCCCAGCGCGTGGTGATAGAGCATGCCCATCCGGGTCATGGAGGAAGCGATACCCGCCTCCGCCGCCGCCAGTGCCCAGCGGTGCGCCTCCTCGGGGTCGGAGGGGATGACTTCGCCTTCCAGCAGCATCCAGCTCAGCATGTCCTGCGCCTGGGCGTCGCCCTGCTCCGCCGCCTGGCGATAGAGAGCGGCAGCGTGGGCCGGGTCGGCCTCCACCGCGTCTCCGCCGCCTTGCAGATACAGCGCGGCGAGGTTGCGCTGGCCGGCGGGATAGCCGGCCTCAGCGGCCAGGGTCAGCCATGTCAGCGCTAGGGCCGGGTTGCGTTCCACCCCCATGCCCTCGGCGAAGCAGGCGCCGATATTGGACTGCGCCCGCGCATCGCCCGCGCGCGCCAGCGGCTCCCAGAGGTTCAGTGCCTCGGCGTAATCGCCGCGCTGGAAGGCGGCCAGGGCGAGTTCCATCGGGTCGGGCGGCGGCGGCGCGGCGCGGCGCCGGAACAGGTCAAACAGCGCCATGGCTGGAAGGCAGCTTCGCGAGGTTGGAGAGGAAGCCCGCCTCATCCGTCAGGCAGCGCAGGTCGAGCACCAGCGCCCCGTCCCGCAGCCGGCCAATCACCGGCCGTGGCAGGTCGCGCAGCGCCGCGGCCAATGCTTCCAGCGCCCGCCCACCGGGCGCGGCCAGGCGCAGGCCGAAGCTGGGCAGCGTGTCCAGCGGCAGGGCGCCGGAGCCGATCTGGCTGTGGCAGGGCATCGCCTCCACCGCCACACCCGGCGGCAGGAGGCCGGCCAGGGCGGGCAGGATGCGCCGCGCCTGCGCCTCGATCTCCGCCTGCGGGCGGGAGAGCAGCCGCAGGGTCGGCAGCCGCTCGGCCAGCCGCTGCGGGTCGCGGTACAGCTTCAGCGTCGCTTCCAGCGCGGCCAGGCGGATCTTGTCCACACGCAGGGCTCGCTTCATCGGGTTGCGGTTGATGGCCTCGATCAGCTCCCGCCGGCCGACGATGAAGCCCGCCTGCGGCCCACCCAGAAGCTTGTCGCCGGAGAAGGTGACAAGGTCCGCCCCCTCCTCCACCGCCTCCCGCACCGTGGGCTCCCGCGCCATGCCATAGGGCGAGAGATCGATCAGCGTGCCGGAACCGAGGTCGTTCAGCATGGGCACCCCGGCCTCATGCGCGATGGCGGCCAGGGCGGCGCCACCCACTTCGCTGGTGAAGCCCTCGATACGGTAGTTGGAGGTATGGACCTTCAGCACCAGCCCGGTCTCGGGGTGCAGCGCCGCCTTGTAGTCCTTCGGGTGGGTGCGGTTGGTGGTGCCGACCTCCACCAGGCGCACACCGGCGCGCGCCATGATGTCCGGCATGCGGAAGGCGCCGCCGATCTCGATCAGCTCGCCACGGGAGACAATGGCCTCCCGCCCCTCGCCCAGCGTGTTCAGCGCGATCAGCACGGCGGCGGCATTGTTGTTGACCACCGTGGCGTCCTCCGCCCCGGTCAGTTCCCGCAGCAGTTCGCGCAGATGGTCGTCCCGCTCCCCGCGCTTGCCGGTGTCGAGGTCGAATTCCAGCGCGACGGCATCGCGCATGGCGGCGGTCGCGGCTTCCACCGCCGCCTCCGCCAGCAGGGCGCGGCCGAGGTTGGTGTGCAGCACCGTGCCGGTCAGGTTGAACAAGGGGCGCAGGCCGGAGCGGTCCCGCGCCTCCAGCAGCGCGCCGGCGCGGGCCAGGATGGCGGCGGGCTCCGGCAGCGGCTCCGGCGCCTCGGCACGGATGGCGGCGAGCACCTGCCGCAGGGCGGCGCTCACCTCGGCATGGCCGAACCTGTCGGTGACGCCGGCACCTTCCGCCATGCCCAGCAGGCGGTCCACCGATGGCAGCGCCCGCAGGCCAGCCTTGCCCAGCACCGCCTCAGTACCCGATCAGGAAAGGATCGAAGCCAGCGCGGCGGTAGTCGGTCTCCCGCATCAGCAGGTCCAGCCCCAGGCTGGCCACGTCATCGGCCACCGCTTCCAGCGCCGGGTTCTTGTTGGCGTAGAAGATCTTCACCCAACTGCGGCAACTGTCGCAGGTCTCGGCCTTCACCGTCGCCCCCGCGCCGCCATCCTCGGCTTCCTTGTAGCCGACGCCCTTGGTGGAGCCGCAGGCCAGGCACTTGATGCGGACCTCGTTCCAGCCGGTGTTGCAGAGCGAGCAGACGGCATAGCGCGCGCCTTCCGCCCCCTGGTGCCCAACCACGATGGAGGAAACCGGCGGGCCGCCGCAGGCCGGGCAGACGCCTATTTCCACCGGCACCAGCTTCTCCGCATCCAGCGTCGAGGCCAGCCGCGCCGCATGGACCTGCGCGGCGGCGGAGAGGAACAGGTGCTGCGGCAGGCTTTCCACCGGAATGGAATCGGCCATGACATTGCCGATCATCTCGTCCAGCACGGAAGGCTCGGCGCGGCGCAGGTCCTCCAGCGCCGCGGCGGCCTGGGGCGGCATCTCCAGCCCCGCCGCCGCGTCCAGGAAGGCGGCGATGGTGGCGCGCAATTCGGGCGAGGCGCCCATGGCCGCGCGGTCCAGCGGCGGCATGGTATTGGCGCGGGCCCTTTCCCGCTGCTCCGCCGGGACGGGGGATGGCGGCGGCAGGCTCTCGGCGAGCTGCTGCTGCACCCGGGCGATGCCGCCGAGGAAGCGGAGGTAGGGCGCCATGGCGCTTCCCTCGGCCAGCACCGCGAAGCGCTCGGCGCGCCGCCCGAAGAGCACGGCCGGGTCAGGCAACAGGGCAAAGGCGGGCTTGACCAGACGCCCGATCATCGAGGGATCGGGCTGAAGACCATGAAAACCGGACATCACTACCTCAAGGGGCCGGACCGGCCACTACCAACAGTTCCATGAAATATGGGGCTTTGTGCTCGTGCACAAAGCCCCATGGAAGGCCGTGTCAGCGCGGCGGGCCTACTTGGCCTGGTTTGTCTTGCGCTGCCCGGCCAGTTCCCGCAGCCACTTGCGGTGGTGCCGCCACGCCCAGCCACCCGTCACGGTGCCACGGGTCATGGCGCGGAGCGTGCCCCGCGTCCAGATCGCCGCATAGACGTGCAGGATGAACACGCAGATGATCAGCACCGCCGCGATCGAATGCGCCAGCACCGCCACGCGGCGTGTCGGGATCGAGAAATACTCGGCGAAATACTGCTCCCAGATCACGACCCCGCTGACGATCAGCAGGATGATCAGGGCGCTCATGCCCCAGAAGATGAACTTCTGGCCGGCATTGTATTTGCCGAGTTCCGGCAGGTTCTCCTCATGCCCGCTGAGCAGGTCGCGGAACTTCGACAGCCAGACGATGTCCACCCGCTGCGGCAGGTTGGCTCGCCACAGCTGGAAGAAGAACGCGAAGAAGCTGACGAAGAGCACCACGCCGATCCAGGGATGGAAGGCGCGCGTATTCTGCCCGCCCCCGAACAGCCCGGTCAGGAAGAACAGCGACGGCGTGAACAGCGCCAGGCCGGAGATCGCCAGCAGGATCAGGCTCGCGGCGATGATCCAGTGGTTCACCCGCGCCGCCGGGCCGTAGCGGTCGACGATGACAGGCTTGCCCGGCCGGACGGCATCGCCGGGCTGGATACGCTCCACCATCAGCGTCCCTCCGTCGTCGTCGCTTCATTGGGCGGCGGCACCGGCTTACCCTCCACCAGATTCTCCGCATACTCCTCGTCTTCCTTGGAGACACGGTTGGCCCGGCCGAAGATGCCGTGGACCATGCTGCCCACCGCCATCAGGCCCATCGCGGCCACGCCGACATACTTGGTCACGCCCTTCCAGCTCTGCACCAGCGGCGAGATCTTCGGGTCGTCCGGCAGGTCGGCGTAGATATGCGGCTTGTCGTTGTGGTGCAGCACGTACATGACATGCGTGCCGCCCACGCCCGGCGGGTCATAAAGGCCCGCATTGGTGTAGCCGCGGGACTTCAGGTCCTCGATCCGCTCCGCCGCGTGCTTCTTCATGTCCTCCTTGGTGCCGAAGACGATGGCCTGGGTCGGGCAGGCCTTGGCGCAGGCCGGACCCTGGCCCACCGCCACGCGGTCGGAGCAGAGGGTGCACTTGTAGGAGCGGTGATCCGCCTTGGAGATGCGGGGAATGTTGAAGGGGCAGCCCTTCACGCAATAGCCGCAGCCAATGCAGTTCTCGTGGATGAAGTCCACGATGCCATTGGAATACTGCACGATGGCGCCGGGGGCCGGGCATGCCTTGAGGCAGCCCGGGTCGGCGCAATGCATGCAGCCATCCTTGCGGATCAGCCATTCAAGGCTGTCCGTCTCCGGGTTCACCCATTCCGTGAAGCGCATCAGGGTGAACATGTTCTCGGTGAGGTCGTTCGGGTTCTCGTAGATACCCGCGTTCTCACCGATGCCCGGGTTCGTGTCGTTCCACTCGATGCAGGCAGACTGGCACGCCTTGCAGCCGATGCATTTCGACACGTCGATCAGCTTGGCCACCGGCGTCAGCTGCCGCGTGGGCGGCGGCAGGTCGGCCGTGGCCGAGCGACGGATGAGGTCGCCCGAACCCAGGTTGCTGGCCATCGGCTGCGTCGGCGGGTTGCTCACCGCCGTGCGCGGGCTGTCCATGGTGCTTCCGCTCATGCCACCACTCCCGGTGCCGTGGAGGGCTCGATGTTCACGAGGAACGCCTTGTAGCCCGGCGTCTCGATATTCGCCTCGCCCACGAAGGGAGACAGCGAGTTCGGGCCGAAGCCCTTCTTCGCCGCGCCCACGAAGCCCCAGTGCAGCGGGATGCCGATCACGTGCACGGTCTTGCCGTCACAGATCAGCGGCCGGATGCGCTTGGTGACCAGGGCCTTGGCCCGGATCGAGCCACGCTTGGACCACACCCGCACCCAGCCGCCACGCTCGATGCCCTTCTCCCGCGCCAGCTCTTCCGACAGCTCGACAAAGAACTCGGGCTGCAGCGCGGCATTCACCCGGTTGTGCTTCGTCCAGTAGTGGAAGTGCTCGGTCAGGCGGTAGGAGGTCGCCGCATAGGGGAACTCCTCCGAGGTGCCGAACTGCGCCACGTCGCTCTCGAAGATGCGGCCCACCGGGTTGCCGCGCATCTTCGGGTTGAAGACATTGGCGATGGGGCTCTCGAAGGGCTCCATATGCGCCGGGAAGGGTCCGTCGCGCAGCATGCCGCGGGCGAAGAGCCGCGACACGCCTTCCTGGTTCATGATGAAGGGCATGACATCCTGCGGCTTGGCGTTCACGCCAATGTCGGGGACATCGTAGCCCGTCCACTTCGTGCCGTCCCATTCCAGCAGCTTGCGGGACGGATCCCAGGGCTTGCCGTTCAGGTCCGCCGAGGCGCGGTTGTACAGGGTGCGGCGGTTCAGCGGCCAGGCGAAGGTCCAGCCCAGATAGGCGCCGGTCCCGTCCGGGTCGTTGTTGTCCCGCCGGGCCATGTTGTTGCCCGCCTCGTTGAAGCAGCCGGAATAGATCCAGCAGCCGGACATGGTGGAGCCGTCGTCACGCAACTGCGTGAAGTTCAGCACCTGCTTGCCCGCCTCGACCAGGATCTTGGAGGGATCGGCGGGATCACGCAGGTCGGTCAGCGCCCGGCCGTTGATCTCCTTCGCCAGTTCCTCCGGCTCCGGCTCGTTGGGGTCGTGATACTCCCAGGAGAGGTTCAGGATGGGGTCGGGGAAGGCACCCCCTTCCTTCCGGTACATCTCCCGCATGCGCAGGAAGATCTGCGCCATGATCCAGGTGTCGGCCTTGGCCTCGCCCGGGGGCGTGGCGGCTGGCCAGAACCACTGGATCCAGCGGCCCGAGTTGGTCAGCGAGCCCTGGTCCTCCGCGAAGCAGCGGGTGGGAAGCTGGAACACCTCGGTCTGGATGGAAGCCGTGTCGACGTCGTTGTACTCGCCGTGGTTCTCCCAGAACCGCGCCGTCTCGGTCTCCAGCGGGTCCATCGTGATCAGGAACTTCAGCTTGGACAGCCCGGCCGTGACCTTGCCCCGGTTGGGGAAGGCGAGCACGGGGTTGAAGCCCTGGCAGATGTAGCCGTTGACGCGGCCGTGGTTCATCAGCTCGAACATGCGCAGCACGTCATAGGCCGGCACGTCGAGCTTGGAGAGGTAGTCGTAGGCCCAGCCGTTCTCCGCCTGCGCCGCGTCGCCATACATGGCCTTCATGAAGGAGACCATGAACTTGCGGTAGTTCTGCCAGTAGGAGGTCTGGCCCGGCCGCAGCGGCTTGAACTGCCGCGACTTCATGTAGGTCTCGAAGTCCGGCTCCTTCTCCGTCGGCATGTTCAGGTAGCCGGTGAGAAGGTGGGACATCAGGCCCAGGTCGGTCAGGCCCTGGATGTTGGAATGCCCGCGCAGCGCGTTCATGCCACCGCCGCGCACGCCGATATTGCCCAGGATGAGCTGCAGCATGGCCATGGCGCGGATGTTCTGCGCGCCGTGCGAATGCTGCGTCCAGCCGAGGGCGTACATCGACGTCATCGTCTTGGTGGGCGAGGAGCATTCCGAGATCATCTGCGCGACGCGGAGGAACTTCTCCTTCGGCGTGCCGCAGATGCGCTCCACCAACTCCGGCGTATAGGCCGAGACGTGTTCCTTCAGCAGGTTCCAGACGCAGCGCGGGTGCTGCAGCGTCGGGTCCGTGACGGCATAGCCGTCCTCGCCGATGACATAGTCCCAGCTCGACCGGTCGTAGTCGCGCTTGTCCTCGTCATAGCCCGTGAAGAGGCCGTCACTGTACCCGAAGCCGTCCTTGATGATGTAGGAGGCGTTGGTGAAGGCCTTCGTGTACTCCCACTGCACCTTGTCGTTGGCGATGCAGTAGTTGATCACCCCCAGCAGGAAGGCGATGTCCGTGCCCTGGCGAATGGGCGCGTAGAAGTCCGCCACGGACGCCGTGCGGGTGAACCGCGGGTCCACGACGATGAGTTTGGCGCCGCGGTGGGCTTTCGCCTCCGTGACCCATTTGAAGCCGCAGGGGTGCGCTTCCGCCGCATTGCCGCCCATGACGACGACAAGGTCGGTGTTCTTGATGTCGGTCCAAGCATTCGTCATCGCTCCACGACCAAAAGTCGGGCCCAAACTGGACACCGTGGGGCCGTGTCAGACGCGCGCCTGGTTATCGAATCCTACAATTCCGAGGGCCTTGGCGACCTTGAAGGTGGTCCAGGCCGTCTCGTTGGTGGTGGCGGAAGCCGCCAACATGCCCGTGGTGGTCCAGCGGTTGACCGCCAGCCCGTCCGCGTTCTTCGCCAGGAAGTTCGCGTCGCGGTCGTCCTTCATCAGGCGCGCGATCCGATCCAGGGCTGCGTCCCAGGAGATCGGCTCGAACTTGTCGGACCCCGGCTTGCGGTGCATCGGCTGCTTCAGCCGCGTCTCGGCCTTCACGAAGTCCTTCAGCGCGGCGCCCTTGGGGCAGAGCGTGCCGAGGTTCGTCGGGTGGTCGACGTCGCCCTCGATATGGACGACCTCCGCGCGCTCGCCCTTCCGCACATCACCCTTGGAATAGATGATGATGCCACAGGCCACGGAGCAATAGGTGCAGGTGTTACGCGTCTCGGTCGTGTTTGCCAGCTTCAAGGGGCGGACATGGGCCACAACGGCCGCCTCAGCCTCCCCGAAGCCCATGGCACCCATGGACGTCGCCGCCACGCCTGCACCCGCGGCGCGCAGGAAACTGCGCCGCGAGAGCTGCATATTCATTCCGATCCTCCGGTCCCTTGAGAATCCACTACATTAACTCTGAGTCATTAGGCTGGGTTGAGCGGCAATCAAGTCTTTTCAGCCATAAAAACAAAGCAGGAACGCCCCATAGTCGGCTTGCCCCAGGGGAAGAAGCAAGCCTTGTCTTGTTAATCGATCACGCGCTGATTTCGCGAGCGTTAATCTCATAACGGAACTGGTCCGGCCTCAGGCAGTCCGGCTGCCCGGCCGCCGTGAAGGCGCAGGGATACATCAGGAAGGCAAAATTGGGCTTCCGGCCCGCCCCCGCGCCGGGAAGCTCGATATCCATTGCGCTGTTGTAGCCGACCCAGTTCATCTCCCAGCCACCGAACAGCCGCTCCCGCAACGCCCGTACCTCGGCGCCGTCCAGCGGCAGCCGGTGCTCCAGCACCACCTTCCGCACATCGGCGGGGTCGAGCGGGAGCCAGCCTTCCTCCTCCAGGAAAACCTCGGTCCGGCAGTGCTGTGCCTTGCTGATGTCGCCGCTGGCGCCGAGGGTGCGGAACTGGGTCGAAGGCGCCACGCGGATGCCATAGACATCCCGGGCGGCGAAGCCGGCGGCACGGGCCAAGCCGGTCATCAAACCATTGATATCAGCGCATTTCCCACTGAGGTTGCCGCTCTCCAGCATGCTTCGCACATCGCCGAAGCCGCAGCCCGGGACCTCCGGGTCGCGGGAGGTATTGTCCACCACCCAGTCATAAAGCGCCCGCAGCTTCTCGCGCGGCGCGGTCCGGTCCCCGATGACGCGAAGGGCGGTATCGCGCACGATGCCATCCGTCGGCACGCTTTCCGTGGCCTGGCGCCAGAAGCCGCGCTCGGCCACTGTCATGGGCATGCCGGTGGTGGCCCCCTGCCGGTCGCAGGCCGCGACGCGCTGCACGACCTCGATGGTCTTTGGCCCGGCCGCGGCGGGCTCCCAGGTCGTCTTCAGGATCTCGGCGCCGTAGCGGTCGTCCCGCACCACCGTGCTGGCGCCACTGGACTGCCAGCGCAACGCAGTGGCGGCCTGATAGCCGCCCGCCGTCTGCGCCAGGGGCAGCCAGAGCTGGGCCGCTCCAGGCGCTTCCTCCAGCGTCACGCGGGTGGTGATCTCGAATTCACGCCAGCCGGGCATAACAGTCGCGGCTTCCGCCCCGCTCACGCGCGAACCGACGCCGAGCAAAGCCAGAGCCCCGGCAGAAGTAAGGATGTCGCGCCGCTGCATGAGCCAAGACTTCATTGTTACACCTACCCCGCGTGGGCTGACCCACGGAAAGCCGCTCAGCATAGCAGATTGTGCCACCACTATCTTGCATAGCTGCGCTGACGATCGCGCGTCATGCTCCGGCGGGATGCCTCGCCATGGTCAGGCGATGCGGGTGCGAATGCACATCGAAGCTGTTCCCCCGCGCACGCGCGACCAAGGTGATGCCGGCAGCCCGCGCGGTGCGCACGGCCAGCGCAGAAGGCGCGGAGATGGCTACCAGGATGGGTACGCCCAGCATGGCGGTCTTCTGCACCATCTCCACCGAAACGCGGCTGGTCAGGACCACGGCCCCCTGGCGCGGGTCGATCCTCCGCAGCGCCATCGCGCCCCCCAGCTTGTCCAATGCGTTATGGCGGCCGACATCCTCACGCACCAGAACGGTCTCATCGGCCTGGCTCCAGAAGCCCGCCGCATGCACCGCGCTGGTCTCGCGATGCAGGCTCTGGCCACTGTTCAGCGTGGTCAATGCCTTCAGCAAGCTGGCTCCGCTGGCCTGGAGGCCGGCATCGACCTTTGGCAGATCACGCATCACCGCTTCCAGGCTTTCAAGCCCGCAAAGGCCACAGCCTACCGGGCCAGCCATGTAACGCCTTCGCCGCATCAGTGCGTCGAGCTGGTCGTCGGCCAGCTCCATCCGCAATTCGATGCCTGCCGGCCGGCGAACAATCTCCAGCCCGGTTATTTGTTCCGGGTTCTTTACTATTCCTTCGGTGATGGTGAACCCATATGCGAAGTCTTCCAGGTTCTGGGGCGTCGCCATCATCACGGCATGCGTCACCCGCTCATAGGTCAGGGCAATCGGCACCTCTTCCGGAAGAATGCGGCAAGCATCGGCTTGGCGGTATTGATCAGCTTCGCCATACCAGTGCTGCACCAGGCTCTCGGCCTGCGGCGCCGGATATTCCATCATCGTTCCATTTGTCAGCAAGGGCTTCGCCGGGGCATAGACCACGGCCGGGGCTCATAACCAGTGGCGGCCGGCTGAACGGCCGCCATGACAGGTGAAGGGCAGGGCAGCACCTCCAGAGCCGATCCGCTTGGACAACAGGCGCGGCGGGGCACCACGACGTAGTGGGGCCTCACTGGTGGCATCAGCGGGTTCGGCCCCGCCCAGGAATGGCCGCCACGCTGCCTCCAACGTGAAGCGGTTCTGCGGCCCGCGCCCGCAAAGTCAGCGGCCGCTTCTGGCGCCGCGCTTCACCGCCGTGGCAACCTCCGGCGCTCAAAAACCGGAGGAACGGACCATGAAGCACCCTCTCGCCATCCTGGCTCTCGCGCTGGGGATCGGCGGCGCCCAGGCGCAGACATTGCCGCCCCTGCAGGTACAGGAGATCGGCAGCTTCCACGTCGGTGGCCGTGTGGTGGCCCTTGGGGACATGCCGAAGCGTGAGATCATCCCCTCCCCCGGCGCGCCGCCGATCCAGATGGACCCGAATGGCGAGTTCCAGGTGGAGCAGATGTACGCGCAGTACGTGAAGCTGGCGGAGCCCCGCGCCCGCTATCCCCTCCTGCTCTGGCATGGTGGCGGCCTGACGGGCGTGACCTGGGAAACGACGCCGGATGGCCGCCCGGGGTGGCAGATGTATTTCCTGCGCCAGGGCCACAACGTTTATGTCAGCGATGCCATGGAGCGTGGCCGCTCCGGCTGGGCACGCTTTCCCGAGATTTTCGCGGGCGAGCCGGTCTTCCGCGCGATGGGCGAAGGCTGGGGCCTGTTCCGCGTGGGGCCGCAATCCGGCTGGAACGCTAGGCCCGCCGCACGCAAGGCCTTCGCCGACACGCGCTTTCCCGTGGCAGCCTGGGATGCCTTCGCGCGCCAGTCCGTGCCGCGCTGGACCACCACCGACAGCCAGATCCAGGCCGCCTATAACGACTATGTCCAGAAGGTCTGCCCCTGCGTGATCATCGTGCACAGCCAGGGCGGCAACTTCGCCTTCAATGCCGCGCTGGCGGCGCCGGACAAGGTGCGGGCGGTGATCGCCATCGAGCCCTCCGGCACGCCAGCGGAGGGCACGGATGCGTCGCCCTTGCGCGGCGTGCCGCACCTCGTCGTCTGGGGCGACCATTTCGCGGAATCCCCCTTCTGGCAGCGCATCCGCGGCAATGTGGAGCGCTGGGCCGGCGCCATCCGCGACGCGGGCGGGACGGCTGACATCATGGACCTGCCAGCCGAGGGCCTGCGCGGCAACAGCCACATGATGATGATGGACACCAATAGCGACGAGGTGGCCGGGCGGCTCCAGGCATGGATGGAGCGGCGCGGCCTGATGCGCTGACGGGCTTGCCCCTGGCTTCCCGCCACGGGCAGCTGCGCCCCGAGGCACGCCGCCGGCCCCGGATAGCTGCCACTCCTTCCTGAACCAGGTTAAAAATCGCAACGCATCAGAAGAACGTGGGGCCCATGGCAATGCGGCGGCTGCCGCCCGGCGGGAAGGTGGCCGCCATCGGCTCCGGCACTGGGCACCGTTCCGAGCTTCTTCGGCGCGGGCAGGGCGGCCCCCCTGCCAGCACCGTGATTCCGTCCGGCACATCGTCCGGGCTCTTCACCAGAACGAAGGCCACTGCTCCTACGACGCCCTTATCAATCCGGCAGTTCTTCCACAGGCGTCACCCCTCATCGCCGAACATGTAGCCTTGCACGAACAGGATGTGTTCCCGCATCACACGCCGCGCCTCCATCCTGTCCCGCTGCCGGACCGCTTCCACCATGGCATGATGCTGCGCCTGCAAGGTGGCACGCCGCTCCACGGTATTCCCGCGCGCCTTGAGCTGCCCCCAGTCGGTCCGCTCCCGCACCCGCGCCAGGGAGCGGGACATGGCGATGATGGCGCCATTATGGGTGGCCAGCGCGAAGGCGTCATGCAGGGCGGCGTCCCATTTCTCGAAGCCCGGCAGGTCCGCCGCGTCATCGGTGCCGCGCAGGCATTCCAGCATGCGCGCGATATCGGCCTGGGTAGCACGGGCCACGGCCAGGGAGATCATTTCCGGCTCCAGCATCAGCCGGCATTCCACGACGTCGGAAGGGCTGAGTTCCTCCTCCCCGGCCGGTGGTGCTGCCTCAGGCGGGGCATTGCGGAACGTGCCGCGCCCGACATGGCGGGTGATCAGGCCCTCGGCCTCCAGGGCTTCCAGGGCGCGGCGCACGGTGTTGCGCGCCACGCCATAGCGCGTGCCCAGCTCCCGCTCCGTGGGCAGCTTCTCGCCCAGGGCCCAGCGGTCCTCGCGCAGTTCACGCGCCAGCAGGTTCCGCAGCGCCATCGCTCCCCTGCGTTCCGCAATGTCCTCTGCCACCAAATGTCCCTTGACGAAATGAACCAATAGGAGGACCATAATCGCATATTGGTTCAAAATAAAGCTGAATTGGTATAGGAAGCGGCGTCATGAAGCTTGCAATGATCAAGCGGGGGGACATCCCTTGCCCGGTGCGCGTGGACCAGTCGGGAAAGCGCTACTGGCCGGTCGCCGACCTCGCCCCCGGCCTGCCGGGGGACATGGCAGGCCTGATCGCCGCCCTCTCCGGCGGCGCGACCCTGGCTAAGCCTTCTGGCGCCGGCGAGGCATTGGACCCCACTCAACTGCTCGCCCCGCTGCCCAATCCACCGCGCAACATCTTCTGCGTCGGCAAGAACTACCATGCCCATGCGAAGGAATTCGCCGGCAGCGGCTATGACTCCTCCTCCACCAGCGCGGCGGATGCCATCCCGAAGGCGCCGATCATCTTCACCAAACCCTTCACCTCCATCTCCGGCCCCTGGGACGATATCCCGATGGTGCCGGGCCTGGATGCCGAGGTGGATTACGAGGCGGAGCTGGCGGTGGTCATCGGCCGGGGCGGGCGCTGCATCCCGAAATCCTCAGCCATGGCGCATGTCTTTGGCTATACCGTGGTGAACGATGTCACGGCGCGGGACCTGCAGGGCAAGCACAAGCAATGGCTGCTGGGCAAGGGCATCGACGGCTTCTGCCCCATGGGCCCCTGGATCGTCACCGCCGATGAGCTGCAGGCGGATGCGATGCGCGTCAGCTGCACCGTCAATGGCGAGAAGCGCCAGGATGCGGTCACCGCCGACCTGATCTTCGACATCCCGACGCTGATCGAGACCATCTCCCTCAGCATGGCGCTGCTGCCGGGCGACGTGATCGCCACGGGCACGCCGGAAGGCGTCGGCATCGGCTTCAAGCCGCCGCGCTTCCTGCGCGATGGCGATGTGGTGGAATGCGCCATCGAGGGCATCGGCCAGATCCGCAACACCGTCCGCAAGGCGGATCTGGCGGCGCTGCGCGGCGCTGCCTGACGCGTGGCACGCCGCGAGGCGTGCCATGGAGGAGGAGGCGGGAGACAAGGGCCGGCGCAAGACCGGCCCGCTCCCGGAAACAATCCAGGAAAGGCGGGGGCGGATGCCGCCCGCGGGAGGACAGTCGTGCTTTCTCGTCGCGACCTGATGATGGCGCTTGCCGCCGCGGGCCTGCCCGTGGCGGCGGGCGCGCAGGGCACCTGGCCCAGCCGGCCCATGCAGATGATCGTGCCCTTCCCGCCTGGCGGGCAGGCGGATGTCACCGCCCGCCCCGTGGCGGCGGCGCTGGAGCGGGTCTTCGGGCAGGCGGTGCCGGTGGTGAACCGCCCCGGTGCCGGCGGCATCCTCGGCACGGCCAGCGTGGCCCGCGCGGCCCCGGATGGCTACACGGCGCTGATGGCGCTCTCCTCCCACGCCGTGCTGCCGGAGAGCGAGCGCATCCAGGGCCGCACGCCCGCCTACACGATCGAGCAATTCGCGCCGGTCGCGCGCATCACCGCCGACCCCACCGTCTTCCTGGTCCCCGCCAATGCGCCCTGGCGCTCCATCGAGGAACTGGTGGCGGATGCGAAGAAGCGGCCTGGGGCCATCACCTTCGGCTCCGCCGGCAATTATTCCACCTTGCACGTCGCCATGGCGATGTTCACCGGCTCCGCCGGCATCGACCTGCTGCATGTTCCCTACCAGGGCGGCGGGCCCGCCTTGACGGCCCTGCTCTCCGGCACCTTGCACACCCTCGCCTCCGGCCCTGGCCCGGCACTGGCGCATGTGAAGGAAGGCCGCCTCCGCGCCCTCGCCAGTTGGGGGCGGGAACGGCTTCCGGGCTTCGAGGATGTGCCGACCTTCATCGAGTTCGGCCACCCGGAGGTGGAATTCTACATCTGGACCGCCGTCTTCCTGCCTGCCGCCACGCCCGCCCCGGTGCAGGACCGGCTGCGCCAGGCATTGCGCCAGATCTGCGAAGGCGATGAAGGCCTGCGCCGCGCCCTGGACACCGCCGGCAGCCCCATCGCCTACCAGGAAGGCGCCGAGTTCGACCGGTTCTTTCAGCAGGACAGCGCCCGCCTGATCCGCGCCGTGCAGCGCATCGGCAAAGTGGATTGAAGGAAGACAGCATGCCCATCAGCATCACGCGCCGTGGCTTCGGTCTCCTCGCCGCCGGCGGCCTGGCCGCTCCGGCCCTGGCGCAGGAAGCGGCCTGGCCCAGCCGCGCCGTCCGCATCATCGTGCCCTTCGGGGCCGGCGGCTCCGCCGATATCGCCGCGCGCAATGTGGCGGAGGCTTTGACGCAGGAGCTTGGCCAGCCCTTCGTGGTGGAGAACCGCCCCGGCGCGGGCGCCACCATCGGCACCGAGGCCGCCGCGCGCTCGGCGCCGGATGGCTATACGCTGCTGATGATGTCCAACACCCACACCGCGAATGAGACGCTGCTGCCGAACCGCCCCTATGTGCTGATGCGGGACCTCGCTGCGGCGGCGGCCGTCAATGTGGCGCATCACGTGCTGGCGGTGCACCCCTCGCTCGGCGTCAACAGCGTGGCGGAGCTGATCGCGAAGGCCAAGGCGGAACCAGGGAAGATCGATTACGCCTCCTCCGGCCCCGGCACGCCCTACCACATCGCGGGCGAGGTCTTCCGCGCCATGGCGGGCGTCGAGGTCCAGCACGTGCCCTTCCGCTCCTCGGGCGAGGCGCGGACGGCGGTGATCTCGGGCACCGTGCCGATGATGTTCGATGCCATCCCGACCATGCAGCCGCATGTCGCCGGCGGGCGCGCCAAGGCGCTCGCCACCACCGGGCCGCGGCGGGACCCGCTGATGCCGGACCTGCCCACCGTCGCGGAATCCGGCCTGCCCGGCTACGAGGCCTCCATCTGGCTCGGCCTGATGGTGCCGGCGCAGACACCGCGCCCGATCGTGGAGAAGCTCAACGCCGCCACCAATGGCTGGCTGGCCCGCGCCCAGACCAGGGCGGCCATGGCGGGCCAGGGCGCGCAGCCCATGCCCATGTCCGTCGCGGAATTCGACGCCTTCCTGCGCAAGGATGTCGAGACACAGCGCGAATACGTCCGCATGGCGCAGATCAGGGTGGAGTAGGTGCGGGTCGCCTTCACCCTCAACGGTAACGCCGCCACGCTGGAGGCGCCCGAGGGCATGACATTGCTGCAGGCGCTGCGCGGCCCGCTCGGCCTGAGCGGCCCGCGCTTCGGCTGCGGCGCCGAGGCCTGCGGCGCCTGCTACGTGACGCTGGATGGCCAGCCGCAGCCCTCCTGCGCCCTGCCGGTGGAAGCGGCGCGGGCGCGCGAGGTGGGCACGGTGGAAGGGCTCGGCACCCCGGCGCAGCCCCATCCGCTGCAGGCCGCCTTCCTGGCGGAGCAGGCCGGGCAATGCGGCTGGTGCCTTTCGGGCATCCTGGTCAGCGCCGAGGCCCTGCTGCGGCGCAACCCCGACCCGGACGAGGCGGCGGTGCGCGCGGCGCTGGAGCCGCATCTCTGCCGCTGCGGCGCGCAGAACCGCATGATCCGCGCTGTTCTGCGGGCGGCACGGGAGATGCGGGCATGAACCTCGCCTATAGTTTCGCAACGGCGCAGGGCGGCAATGCGCCGGACCTGCCCGGCAGCCTGCGCGCCGAGCCGCGCCTGTCCCGCTGGCTGCGCTTCTCGGCCGATGGCTTCGTCACGGTCAGTCCTGGCAAGGTCGAGATCGGGCAAGGCATCCTCACCGCCCTGGCGCAGATCGCGGCGGATGAGCTGGATGTGGCGCTGCACCGCGTGCGCATCGCCCCCGCCTCCACCCCCGGTAGCCCGAATGAGGGCGTGACCTCCGGCAGCCTCTCCGTCCAGGAAAGCGGCACCGCCATCCGCCATGCCTGCGCCGAGGCACGCGCCATCCATCTCAGCCTCGCGGCCCACCATGCGGGGCTGGACCCGGCGGCGCTGCGCGTGGTGGACGGCAGCTTCCTGGCGCCGGATGGCGGCATTGCCGGCTCCTACTGGGCCCAGGCCGCCACCGACCTGCTGGAAGTGGAGGCACGCGGCGACGTGGCGCCCAAGGCGGCAGCGGAACGGCATCTGGCCGGCAGCCCGGTGCCGCGCCTGGACCTGCCGGAGAAGGTCTTCGGCCAGCCGCGCTACCTGCACGACCTGCGCTGGCCGGACATGCTGCATGCCCGCATGATCCGCCCGCCCGCCCGCGCCGCCAGCCTGCGCGCGCTGCGCGACGGGCCCCTTCCCGGCGATGCCCGCCCGCTGCGCGACGGCAGCTTCCTGGCCGCCATCGCCACGGAGGAATGGGCCGCCGAGGCCGCCGCCACCCGCCTCGCCACGCGCGCCGAATGGGAGTTGCGCGAAAGCCTGCCGGAGGAGAACGGCCTCACGGCCTGGCTGCAATCGACCCCGGCGCAGGAGAGTGTCGTCACGGAGCGGCAGGAGCCGGCGCCGCCCGCCGCCCACAGCATCACCGCCCGCTTCACCCGGCCCTTCATCGCCCATGCCTCCATCGGCACCTGCTGCGCCGTGGCGCTGTGGCGGGAGGAGGCGCTGGAGGTCTGGACCCACAGCCAGGGCATCTACAATCTCCGCGCCGACCTCGCGACCGTGCTGCGCCTGCCGCCGGAGCGGATCATCCTGCACCATGCCGAGGCCGCCGGCTGCTACGGGCATAATGGCGCCGATGACGTGGCGCTGGATGCCGCGCTCTGCGCCCGCGCGCATCCCGGCCGCCCGGTGCGCGCCCTCTGGAGCCGCGCCGAGGAACTGGCCTGGGGCCCGCTCTCCCCCGCCGCCATGGCGGAGATCGAGGCCGGCGTGGATGCGGAGGGCCGGCTCTGCCACTGGCGCACGGTGCTGCGCGGCAATGGCCATTCTTCCCGCCCCGGCCGCGCCAAGGACCCGACGCTGCTGGCGGCGGCGCATCTCGACCCGCCCTTCACCCACCCCGTGGCCATCGACGCGCCCATGGCGGCGGGTGGCGGCGGCCAGCGCAACGCGGTGCCGGGCTACGAGGTGCCATCGCTCGATGTGCGCATGCACCGGCTGCTGGAGATGCCTCTCCGCAGCTCCGCCCTGCGTGCGCTGGGTGGGCTGCTGAATGTCTGGGCCATTGAATCCGTCATGGACGAGCTGGCGGAGCGCAGCGGCCAGGATGCGGTCGCCTTCCGCCTGCGCCATCTCGCCCAGGACCCGCGCGCCCGCGCGGTGCTGGAGGACGTGGCGCGGATGTGCGGCTGGCCGCGCCCGCCCACGGGGGAGGGGATCGGCACCGGCATCGCCGTGGCGCGCTACAAGGGCACCGGCGCCTGGTGCGCCGTGGCCGCCGAGGTGGAGGCCGCGGAGGTCGTGCGCTGCCGCCGTCTCTGGATCGCCGCCGATATCGGCGAGGCGATCAACCCCGATGGCGCGGCCAACCAACTGGAGGGCGGCGCCATCCAGGCCACTTCCATCGCGCTGAAGGAGGCGGTGCGCTTCGACCGCCTCAACGTCACCAGCCAGAGCTGGGATGATTACCCGATCCTGCGCTTCTCCGAAGTGCCCACCGTCGAACTGCGCCTGATGACCAGGCCGGAGGAGCCGCCGCTGGGCGCGGGCGAGGCCTCGCTCGGCCCCACCATCGCGGCCATCGCCGGCGGCATCCATGCGGCCCTCGGCATCCGCCCGCGCGCCATGCCTTTCACGCCCGACAACCTCGCCGCCAGCATGGAATAGATACGTGCCAGAGACACTTCGCCTTTCCCTCGCCTGCACCACCTCGGACCGCACCCGGCCGATCCTGGATGGCCGCGTCACCCTGTCCGGCGTCAGCCTCACCGTCTTGCCCGGGGAGCCGGAGGATATCTTCCGCCGCGCCCTGCGGGACCGTGCCTTCGACGTGACCGAACTCTCCATGGGCAGCCATATCGTCACCACGGCGCGCGGGGATGCGCCCTATGTCGGCATCCCGGTCTTTCCCTCCCGCGCCTTCCGCCACAGCGCCATCTATGTCCGCACCGACCGCGGCATCCGCACGGCGGCGGACCTCGCGGGCAAGCGCATCGGCCTGCCGGAATACCAGCAGACCGCCGCCCTCTGGGTACGCGGCATCCTGCGCGAGCATTATGGCGTCGATACCCAGGGCATTTCCTGGCGCACCGGCGGCATGGAGGAGACCGGCGGTAGCGAGCGCGTGGCACTGAAGCTGCCGCCAGAGCTGGATGTGCGCCCGATCGGCCCGGACCAGACGCTGAACGGCCTCCTGGCGGCGGGTGAGTTGGATGCCGTGATCGGCCCCCGCCCACCTTCCTGCTTCGTCGCGCGCAGCGCCCCGGTGGACCGGCTCTATCCCGACTACCGGACGGAGGAGGAAAGCTATTTCCGCGCCACCGGCTTCTTCCCCATCATGCATTGCGTGGCGCTGCGGAAGGAGCTTGCAGCGGAACATCCGTGGCTGCCGCTGGAGATTTTCCGCGCCTTCGCCCGCGCGCGTGCCATGGCGGTGGCTGATCTCTCTTTGGTCAATGTGCTGCGCGCCTCCCTCCCCTGGATCGCGGCCGAGGCGGAGGCGCAGACGCGGATCATGGGTGGCGATCCATGGCCTTATGGCTTCCGCCGCAACCGGGACGAGATCGCGGCCATGATCCGCTTCGCCCGGGCCGATGCCCTGGCCGTCCGCGACATCGCGCCGGAAGATCTGTTCCATGCCAGTGTGCTGGACGCGGTGACATAGGTGAGGAAAGGAATGCCTGCTTCGGCCTGTGGCATGCCGCCATCGAGGCCGTGACTCATGATGACATCGGGCATGATCGGGCCGGGGGCCGCCCGCCTTGATCAATCGGTTGTCGTTGTTGCCCGATCTCGGTCCGGCATGAGATGAGCATAGGCGCCGCAATGCTTTGCTCTTGCGGTGCCCGCTATGATAGCCCCGCCGCTCCTTTGGTGAAGCAACATCAAACAGGGTAATGCTCCTGGGCCAGCGCTTTCACAGGACTGCCAAAGGAGTTGCCGCGCTCGCGGCGAGCGCCGCCTCCGGCCCCAGAGTGGACGGTACCCTGTGCACTAAAAGAACTTTGGCGGCACGGACCGGAGTGCTGGCGCATCCGCCTTGGATCATGTCACCGGGCAGCAGTTCGGGGCTTTGAGCACATGAGAACAGATCCGTCTTCCGCCTCGCCTATGAGGGCTCAGGAGTGGATCATGCTGCTCGCCCTTGCCGGGCTTTGGGGCGGCTCATTCTTCTTCAATGCTGTTGCCGTGCGTGATCTGCCACCTTTCACCTTGGTCTGGCTGCGCGTGGCAACCGCCGCCGCGACCTTGTTGCTCGTGCTCCGCCTGCTGCGACAACGAATGCCCGGGGGAGGCCGGGTCTGGGCTGCCTTCTTCAGCATGGGGCTATTGAACAACGGCTTGCCTTTCGCTCTCATCGTCTGGAGCCAGCAGCATGTCGCCAGTGGCCTTGCTGCCATCCTCAACGCCACCACGCCCTTGTTCACGGTGCTCGCCGCGCATCTGTTGACACCGGACGAAAAGCTGAACTCCTCCAAGGTGGCAGGGGTCATCCTGGGCTTTATCGGCGCTGCGATGATGATCGGGCCCGATGCTCTGGGCGGGCTGGGAGCTTCCATGGGGGCCCAGCTCGCTTGCCTGGCCGCCGCCCTGTCCTACGCCTTGGCCGGCATCTTCGGGCGTCGCTTCAAGAACATGGGAGTTCCGCCACTGGCTGCCGCCACCGGGCAGGTATGCGCTTCCACGACACTGTTGCTGCCGCTTGTACTGCTGGTGGATCAGCCCTGGATGCTGCCCTTTCCACGACCTGTAACCTGGGCCGCGGTTTTGGGCCTTGGCATGCTCTGCACCGCGCTGGCCTACGTGCTCTACTTCCGCATCCTGGCGACCGCCGGCGCGACCAATCTGCTGTTGGTCACCTTCCTGGTCCCGGTGAGCGCCATCCTGCTAGGCTGGCTCGTCCTCGGAGAAACGCTGCAACATCGGCACTTCGGCGGTCTGGCGCTGATTGGCTTGGGCCTGGCCTGCCTTGATGGCCGCCTGCCCGGACTGCTGGCCGGATCTGGCAGGCAGGGCGACTGCCACGGTTCGGATCCCGGAGGTTGATCCCGATCCCGGCTCTGTCGCATGGCGCCCTTCGAATGCTGCCAAGCCACGGAGGCTGCCGCAGCAGTCACCGGAGGTACAACTTCAAGGCGCCACACGATCCATGCCGCGACATGTGGTCAATATCTCAGTGAGCGGCGCCTTCGATCGGATCAGCGCGGGATCTCAGGCTCAGGAAGTGGCCAGGCTCCGCTGCAAACGCGCGATGGCCCCGGGTAAGCCGCGCACCTTCAGCACCCGGCCGGTTTCGTCGTATTCCTCCGACAGCACCCGTACACTGTTGTAGATCTCACCGATCAGCCCCTGCTGCGCGTAGGATAGCGCCAGCACATCCTCCACCATCTCAGCCTCGAAGAAGGCGATGATGGTGCTGCGGAGCGCGCTCACATCCTCCGGCGCATGCGCGGAGAGCAGGATGGCGTCCGGGTGCTTCTCGATCAATGCCGCGCGCCCCGCCGCGTCCACGCGATCCATCTTGTTCAGCACCAGGCGGGACGGCACCGCATCCGCCCCGATCTCGCGCAGGACGCTGCGGCTCACCTCCAGTTGCGCCTCATAGGTCGGGTCGGACGCATCAACCACGAAGAGCAGCAGCGAAGCCTCCAGCGCTTCCGTCAGCGTTGAGCGGAAGGAGGCAACAAGATCGTGCGGCAGTTGCTTGATGAAGCCGACCGTGTCCGAGATGAGCACGCGCGGCCGGGTTTCCGGCTGCAGGATGCGCACGGTGGTATCGAGGGTGGCGAAGAGCTTGTCCTCCACCAGCACCTGGCTGCCGGTCAGGGCACGCATCAGGGAGGACTTGCCCGCATTGGTGTAGCCGACCAGGGCCACCCGCAGTTGGTCCCGCCGGGCGGAGCGGCGGTGGTCGCTGTCGCGCTGCACCGCCTCCAGTTGGCCCTTCAGTTCTGCCAGGCGGTCGCGGATCTTGCGGCGGTCGAGATCGAGGGTGCTCTCGCCCGCGCCGGGCCCCTGCCGCCGCTCCCCGCCGCCCGAGGATTCCCGCAGCCGGGGGGCGACGTACTTCAGGCGCGCCATCTCCACCTGCAGCTTCGCCTCACGTGTCTTGGCGTGGCGGTGGAAGATCTCGACGATGACGCCGGTGCGGTCCAGCACCTCGGCGCCGGTGGCACGCTCCAGGTTGCGAATCTGGCTGGGCGAGAGCTCATGGTCCACGATCACGAGGTCAGGCTTGCGGGCGGCATCCGGATCAGCCTCGGCCGGGCCGGCAGTCTCGGCCGCGGCTTCGAAGCGTGCCCGTGCCTTGGAACGCGGGGGCGGCGCCATGGAACTGACCACTCCGGTGCCGCCGGTCAGGGCCGCCAGTTCCGCCAGCTTACCGCTGCCCAGCAACAACCCGGCGCCAGTGCCTTCACGGCGCTGGGATACGGTGCCGACCACCTCATAGCCCAGCGTCTTTACCAGGCGCCCCAGCTCCTCCAGGCTCGCTTCATGCGCGACATCATCGACCTCCGGCGTCTGGATGCCGACAAGAACAGCGCGGGGAATGGGGGGCTTGGTCTCCATGGCACTCCAGTAGCATGAACGACATCGCCTGGCCGCTCTCTAAATGACCATGGCAGCGCCTGCGCCATGACAGACAATGCCACCTGCTTCATCGTGTCAGCGCGCCTTGGTGGAGAGCCACGCCGCCTGCGTTCCGCCGGACAGCCGAATCTCCTCCTCAAGCTGCTGAAGGACTTCCGCTTCATGACCACACGGTCATTGCCGGGAAGCCGCGGCGAAGCGCGGTTGGGCTACTGTTCTTGATCACTTGATCAGTGGTAACGGTCGTCTGCGGGCGAACTCGGTACTGCGGCGCACAGGCTCCGCCGCGTGCGATGACTTCCTCAATGCCCGAGATCAGCCGCACCGGCCGCCAGGGTGAACGGTTTCCATCACCTGTTCAAGGCTCAGTCCTGCCCCGCGGCCTTCATGCTCCTCATTGCCAGGCAGATCCGAAAGAAAGGAAAGGCAGAGAGGGATTGAAAGCGCTTGCAGGACAAGCTTTTACGATTATCTTCTGACAAAGGCGGCGCGGCTTTCCCCAGCCGTATCTTCTACATTCCCCCGGCCCCGGCTCTCCCGCGAAGCGCCATCGGCGCGCGCCGTCACCTTTCGACGTCAATCGGATCCCTCTCGCCATGACTGTCTCTGTGCCATCTGCCCTCGCCCTGGACCCAGCAGAGGCGCGCTCCGATCCGCGCGTTGTTTGGTACCACGCCGCTTTCTGCCAGATGGCGCTGCCACTGTCTCAGCCGGTTGGGTTCTGGCGTCGCGAACTGGACGGCACAGGCCTGGCCATGGAGATGGCCATGCCGGATCAGACCCTGCCGTCCGGATGGGGCTTCCGGCGCCTGCTGATGCATTTCTGCGACCAGGCGGTGCGCGGTGGCACCCCTGTGCTGGAGCTCGGACCCGATCTGGCCGCCCTGGCATCGGACATGGGCTTGCCCACCACCGAGCCCGTTCTGCAAGAACTGGGCATGCAGGTGGAGCGCCTGGGCGCCGCGAAGCTCAGCGTCTCATGGCATAAGGAACAGGACCTGGCGCTGTTCGATGCCCGAGGGCAGCGGCGCCGGCCTGGCGCGGAGTGGCGGCCCCGCATCCGCCTGAGTGGCCGCTTCCATGCCAGCTTGATGGAACACGCTGTCCCGCTGGACCGGCAGATCATCACGGCTCTCGCGGCGGAAGCGCTCGCGCTCGATGCTCATGGCTGGGTCCGGCATGTGCGCCACCACCAGCCGGCCGGGCAGACCACGACGGTTCCATGGCCTGAACTCCATCGGCGCTTCGGCAGTCCGGAGCAGGAGCACCAACATTTCAGGGCTGCCTTTGAGGATGCGCTGCGGATGGTCTTCGCGGCCGACGACACCATCTCCCTGGCGTCGGATGACGACGGTGTCACTGTCGGCGCCCTGATGTCAGAGGCCGAAGCGGACCGGGGCGGCGAGCGGCAGCCGCAGCAGGAGCCAGCGGCGCCGGTGCAAGCTCCCCCGCCCGCAGCGCGTCCGCCGGCACCGCGGAACACGCCGGACAGCCCGGCGCCACGCGGAGGCGGCGGCAATGCCGCTCCCGTCTCCTCTCCGCATGGCTTGTCCCAGCCCATAGGGCTCAGATCGCATGTGACCGGCCTGTCGGGTGTGGTTTGGCTTCGGCGTGGGGGTAGCGATGAACCCGTGGTGATCGGCGTCACCCCCGGAGCACGGTTTGAGCCCGACCGCATGACCGTGTTGATGCTGGAGCCCCTGGTCATGCAGATCAACGGCGGGCTGTACGAGGCGGAGTTCAACAAGGTCTCAGCCTGGATCATGGTGAACAGGGACCTGATCGACCTCGTCTGGAACGGCGAGATCACATCCCTGGAGGAGGCCACCAGCCGCGTCAGGAAGACACCGGCCTCTGGCTGGCGATGACGCCGAGGCCCTTGTTCAGAGGCTTTGATCCAGAAGGGCCAAAGGGCAACAGAACCACAACCGTGTCACGGCAGAATGGCCTGGGCGGTTGTGCCATCCCGGCCCGGTGACGCGGAGGTTCTCGACGACGGGGCTCATGCGCGCTCCCGCTCCGCCGGCAGATGCAGGCCGGTGTGGTACAGCCGAAGCAGAGGCCGTATCCAACGCTGTGGTGCGGCAAGAGCAGCCCTGTGGCCGGCTGCTGGGCAGCGCGGCAGGGCAGGAACATCGCCTGCCTGGGCAGCACAAAGCAGGCGTAAGGTCACAGTGCTTGTCGGAAGCGCGGCGCCAGCGCGGCCTCAGGCGGTGCTGAGTTGCTTCAGGCTGATCCGGGGTGAGGAGGCCTGCACCATCAGCAGCCAATGGTCGGCCTGGGTCACCCGCAGGATGTTGCGTGGCCGGTAGGCCACCACATTGGTGCCGCCGGTGTGCCGCACGCTGTCATAAAGAATGCCCGCCTTGCCCGAGGCACGGAGGCTCTCCCCCAGCACCTGGGAAGCGCCATAGCTGTCGGGGGCGTAAAGGTCCGGCCGCGCCGCCTGTTGTCCGCGCAGGTCCAGGTATTCCCCGGCCAGGCTGGCGGTATAGGTGCGGAAGGTCCGCTCCAGCACGGGGAGGCGGGTGGCCACAGCCTCCCGCCGCAAGTGGTGCGCCACCTCGATGGCCGCCGTGCGGAAGGCCGCGGCGGCATACCAGGCGCCCAGCTCCGCGCCGTTGAAGCGCGCACCGGCGGGCTGGACATGCAGGAAGGTGGCCATGACGATGCTGGAATTCGGCCGCCCATAGACCCATTCCTCCTCCGGCAGCCGCCGCAGCCGCTCCTCCACCAGCCGGTCGTTGGTCCAGCCGGCCAGTTCCATGACGGCCTCGGCATCCGCCGCCGTGGCCACGGTGTCGAAGAGCCCGATCGGCGGGAATTTCGAGGGAATCAGGCGGTAACTGGGCGCCGGGGCCGCAGAGAAGACATCCGTCAAGAGATGATCAGGTCCTCGTCCGTGTAAGGGCGGGCGTCGCGGTCCAGGGCCTCGACCGGCTCCATGTAAAGGCCGCCGCGTGCCGCATCGAGGAAGCGGCGGACCGCCATCAGCCCGTCCTGGGTGCCGCTGGTCACCAGGTCCAGCGGCGGGCGGCCACCGAAGACGATGGCCTCATGCGGCCTGCGGAGCCATGCCACCCCTTCCCGCTCGCTGCCATGCAGCAGGCCCAGGGCCTGATGGATGCCGAGTACGGCCGAGATCCGGGTCAGCACATCGGCGTCGAGGGTGATCTCGCCATGCTCGCGGACGGTCTTGGCCCATTTATGGAAGGTGGAGCGCGGCGGGTAGCCCAGCACCAGCAGGCGCTGCGTCTCATCCAGCCCCCAGAGGTCGGCAATGGCGAGAAAGGTCCGCAGGCCGGGGGCGCTGAGGCGGCGGCGATTCTCGGGCGCGAAGCGGCTCCGGTCCATGCGGACGGGGCCAGAGGCAATAGGCAGGCGCGGGGCGCCCTGCGCGGCGGTCATAGGCAGCCTCCTTTGTCCCAATAAGGACTATATCCAGATTGGGACAAAGTCAAAGAATGGAAGCCCCGCCCCTGAAGAAAAGCTGGCTGCAATAGGGGTTCCACCACCCGGGGCCGCCGCGCCAAGCCTTCCGCATAGCCCGGAGGCAGGGGCCGAAGACCCCCGCCCCCATGCCAGGGCGCCGCTTATTCCATGCGGGCGCCGGAGAGTTCCACCATCTCCTTCCACATCGGGCGCTCGCGGTCCATGCGGGCGCGGGCACCGGCCGGCGTGGTGGCCAGCGCCTGGCCTCCGGCCTTGAGAAAGCGCTGCTGGATCACCGTGTCCGCCGCCACGCCCTGCACCGCCGCGGCCAGCCGCTCCTGGATCGGCTCCGGCAGGCCAGCGGGGGCGATCAGCGCAGACCAGGCGGTCACCACGAAATCCGGCAGCCCGGCCTCGGCCATGGTGGGCACCTGCGGCATGGTGGGCCAGCGCTCCGCCGTGGTCATGCCCAGCGCCGTCATCTGCCCCTGCTGGATCACGCCGGCATAGGAGGCGAGGTTGTCCAGCGCGAAATCCACGTCGCCGGAGAGCATGGCCGGGATCACCTGCGCCGCGCTGCGGAAGGGCACATGGGTGCAGGGCACGCCCACCCGCTTGAACAGCAGCTCCGAGCAGAGGTGGGCGGAGGTTCCGACGCCGGAGGTGCCATAGACCACCCCGCCCTTCTTCGCCTTGGCCCAGGCGATGAACTCCTGCAGCGTGCGCGCCGGGACGAATTTCTCCGCCACCACCGCCACATTCGGCACCTCGAAGGCCAGGGAAACCGGCGTCAGGTCGCGCACCGGGTCATAGGGCATGGAGGGATAGAGGAAGGGGTTGATGATGAAATTGCCCACCGGCGCGGTGCCCAGCACATAGCCATCGGGGGCGGATTTCGCGACGGCATCCACGCCGATATTGCCGCCGGCGCCGGAGCGGTTCTCCACCACCACCGGCTGGCCCAGCCGCTCCCGCATGCCATCCGCCAGGATCCGCGTCAGCACATCCGTCGCGCCGCCGGCGGGATAAGGGCAGATCAGCCGGATCGGGCGGTCCGGATAGGCCTGCTGGGCCCGCGCCGTGCCGGCGAGAAAAGTGGCACCGGCGGAACCAAGCAGCATGCGGCGTGACAGCATCAGAAAGAAATCCTGCATTCATGGACGTTGTAGGAAGGAGAGCATCGTCGAGGCTCCCCGATCCCGCCAGCAGATTCCGTGCCAGGGCTGTGACCCGATGCGCTTTCCGCGCCGCAACACGCAGCGGCGCCGGCCTGGGCGGAACCGCTGCGCGCGCCCTTGGCTTTTCCGGCCATTCCTGCCGCCGGCCTGGGCATTCCGCCACGGCCCGGGCACCGCTCCGCAGCCCGGGCTTTGCAGCCGCGCGCCGTTTGGCTACTGCTCCGGCGCGGCTCCCCCCATCCCGGGCGAGAAGAGCCGCTAAGGGATCGAGAATCGCTATGTCTGCGTTCCAGCGCCTGGGCAGCATGCCTGCCGGCGCCACCGGCGGCATTGCCATGATGCTGCTGGGCGTGTTGCTCTTCGCCGTCAACGACACGCTCGGCAAATGGCTGGTGGGCGGTTATGCCGTGGGGCAGTTGCTGCTGGTGCGCAGCATCTCCGGCCTCTGCGTCATGGCGCCCTTCATCCGCCGCACCAGCCCGGAGGCCTTTCTGCGGCCGCAGCGCCCGTGGCTGCAACTGCTGCGCGTGGTGTTTTCCACGCTGGAAACCTCGCTCTTCTTCTGGGCGCTGATCGAGCTGCCGCTGGCGGAGGTCATGACCTACTACATGGCCGGCCCGATCTATGTCACCGCCCTTTCCCCCTTCCTGCTGGGCGAGCGCGTGGGCTGGCGGCGCTGGACGGCCGTGGCGGTGGGCTTCGGCGGCGTGGTGCTGGCGCTGCATCCCTCGCCCGAATCGCTGTCCATCGGCGCGGCCTGCGCCCTGGCGGGCAGCTTCAGCTATGCCTGCTTCATGGTCGCCACCCGCAAGCTGGCCGGCACGCCCGGCACGGTGCTGATGACGGCGCAGCTCCTGGCCGCGCTGCTCTTCGGCGGCGTGCTGGTGCTGGCCCAGGGCTGGACGCCGCCGGGGGCCTTCGACCTGATGCTGATGCTCTTCCTCGGCTTCGGCTCGCTGGCGGGCAATCTCTGCGTCAACCAGGCGCTGCGCATCGCGCCGGCCTCCGTGGTGGTGCCCTACCAGTACACGCTGATCCTCTGGGGGATGCTCTTCGGCTATCTCTTCTTCGGCGAGGTGATCGGGCCCCTGACCCTGGCCGGCGCCGCCATCATCATCGCTGCCGGCCTCTTCATCTTCCTGCGCGAGCAGCAGCTCCGCCACGGGGACGGCTGACCCGCGCCAGGCGGGTCAGCACTGCCGGGTCAGCACTCCACCACATTGACCGCGAGGCCGCCGAGCGAGGTTTCCTTGTACTTGTGCGACATGTCGAGCCCGGTCTGCCGCATGGTGGCGATCACCTGGTCCAGGCTGACCAGGTGGGTGCCGTCGCCATGCAGCGCCAGCCGCGCGGCATTGATGGCCTTCACGGCGGCAATGGCGTTGCGCTCGATGCAGGGCACCTGGACCAGCCCGGCCACCGGGTCGCAGGTGAGGCCAAGATTGTGCTCCAGCCCGATCTCGGCGGCATTCTCCACCTGGGCATTGCTGCCGCCCAGCGCCGCCGCCAGCCCCGCCGCCGCCATGGCGCAGGCCGAGCCCACCTCCCCCTGGCAACCCACCTCGGCGCCGGAGATCGAGGCATTGCGCTTGATGATGGCGCCGATCGCGGCGGCGGCGAGCAGGAAGGTCCGCACCCCCTCGGCATCGGCGCCGCGCACGAAGCGCTCGTAGTAATGCAGCACCGCCGGGATGATACCGGCGGCGCCATTGGTGGGCGCCGTCACCACCCGGCCGCCGGCGGCATTCTCCTCGTTCACCGCCAGCGCCCAGAGGTTCACCCAATCCATGGCCAGCAGCGGGTCCGCCTCGTTCCGGAGCGACTGTTCCTCCAGCTTCCGCCGTAGCGCCGGGGCGCGGCGGCGCACGCGCAGGCCGCCGGGCAGCTCGCCCTCGCCCCGCAGCCCGCGCGCGGTGCAGGCGCGCATGGCGTCCCAGATGCGGTCGATGCCGGCAGCGACCTCGGCGGGGCTGCGCTGGCTGGCCTCATTGGCCTGCATCAACCCGGCCACCGAGAGCCCGGCCGCCCCCGCCTGCGCGAGCAGGTCCGCGGCATTGGCGAAGGGATGCGGCACCGCATTCTGCGCGGTGGCGGAGGCGGTGATGGCTTCGCCCTGCTCGTCCAGCACGAAGCCGCCGCCGATGGAGTAATAAACGCGCGCCATCTCCGCCCCGCCTTCCAGGCCGGCGGTGAGGCGGAGGGCATTGGGGTGGCGCGGCAGCATCTCGCGCGGCAGGAAGACGATATCGCCCGCCGGGTCGAAGGGCAGGCCGCGCCCATCCGGCAGGGAAAGCCGCCGCCGCCGCCGGATGCCATCGACCAGCAGATGGCCCTCGTCGGGGTCCAGCGTGTCCGGCTGGGCGCCGGTCAGGCCGAGCATGACGGCGATATCCGTCGCATGCCCCTTGCCGGTCAGGGCCAGGGAGCCGAAGAGTTCCACCCGCAGCCAGGCCACCGGAAGTCCCGCCAGCCCGGCCGCGAAACTGGCGGCGGCGACCATCGGCCCGACGGTATGGGAGCTGGAAGGCCCCAGGCCGACCCGGAAAAGATCAAACAGGCCGATCCATTGCTGAGCGGCTTGCCCCATGCGCCTGCGCCTCCGAACCCGATCCGCCAGATGAGACATGCCTGCCCCCGGCGGGCAAGCCCCTTCAGCGCCCGGCGGCCATTCCGGCGATCCGCCCCAGGGCCACTGCCGTCAGCAGCCCGTTGCCCGAGAGATAGCCTTCCGGCCGGCTGCCCGAGACACTGCAGGCGGCGCCGCCAGCCGCGAAGAGATTCGGCAGCACCGAGCCATCCGGCCGCGCGACGCGCGCCTGGTGGTCCACCACCAGCCCGCCCTGGGTATGGAAGAGCGCGCCCGTGACGCGCACGGCGCGGTAGGGCGGCACAAGCTGCGCGATGCCGGCGAAGCCGCGGCCGAATTCGTCCTCCCCGCCGCGCGCCTTCAAATCGCCCACCTGCTCCAGGGTGGATCGCAGGGCCGGCAGGGGCAGATGCGTGGCCTCGGCCAGTTCCGCGATGCTGGAAGCGCGCAGCACCACACGCGCCGCCTCGGCCTGCCGGAAATCCTCGAACTGGCGGGCGATGCCGGCGATGCGCTCGTCGAAGATGCTCCAGGCCACACCTTCCGGCTGGCGCAGCACGGCGGCGGCCTGTTCGGAATAGCCGTGGCTCTCGTCCGAGAAGCGCCGCCCTTCCAGGTTCACTTGGATGCCGCCCTGGGTGATGGTGGCCCAGGTGATCAGGATGCCGATGGGATGCGCCACCGAGCCATGCCCCTGGTGGCCGGAAAGATGCCGCGTCGCCGCCCCCAGCGCCTCGCCCCAGAGCAGCGCATCGCCCTGGTTGCCCGGATGCCCGAAATACAGCGCGCCGGAAAGCGAGGGCACATGGCGCGCCACAAGGTCGGGATTGCCGCCATAGCCGTTGCAGGCCAGCACCAGCGCGCCGCAGCCGACGCGTTCCTCGCTGCCATCGGGGCGGCGCAGGACGACGCCCTGGATGCACCCGCCGTTATCGGCGAAGAGATCCGTCACCTGGGCCTCGCAGAGCATGTCGATGCCGGCGCCCTCGGCTGCTTGCCGCAGCCGGTCCACCAACTCCCCGCCGGAGCGGCTGGGCAGGCCATGCATGCGGCAGGCGGAATGGCCGGGATAGCGGAAATCCGTGATCACCGAGAAATCCAACCCGTGCCGGTCCGCCAGCCATTCCAGCGCGGGGCCGATCTCGCGGGTGACGAGTTCCACCAGCGCCGGGTCCGGCTCCTGCCCCGCCTTGGCCATGATATCGGCGGCGAAGCGGGCGGGGTCATCCTCCTCCCCGGCGGCGCGCTGCCAGCGCGTGCCGGGCGCCGGAATCAGGCCGGCGGAGAGCGCGGTGGAGCCGCGCGGCACCGCGTCACGCTCCAGCACCAGCACCCCGGCGCCGGCCTCATGCGCCGCCAGGGCGGCGGTCAGGCCCGCCGCGCCGGCGCCCACCACCAGGACGGGCACGGTGAACTCGAAGGCAACGCCCCCGGCCGGCAGGATGCTCATGGCGCACGATCATCCACGGCCATCACCGCCCCGGCCAGCTCATGGAACTTCGCGGCGATATCCGCCGCCACACAGGGTTCTTCCATGCCGCCACGGCTGGTTTCCGTAGCGGCCTCGCGCAGCAGCAACACGCCGGGCGTGACAATGTTCATCGGAACCTCACAGGCCAAGATAGACCCGGCGCAATTCGGGATTCTCGCGCATCTCGGCCGCCGCGCCCCGCATGGCGAAGATGCCGTTCTCCAGGATAAAGGCGCGGGAGGCGACCTCCAGCGACTGCACCACATTCTGCTCCACCAGCAGGATCGGCAGCCCCGCCGCGTTAAGGCGGCGGATCAGCGCGAACATCTCCTCGACCATCAGCGGCGAGAGGCCGAGCGAGGGCTCATCCAGGATCAGCAGGCGCGGCTCGGCCATCAACCCACGGCCGATGGCCAGCATCTGCTGCTCCCCGCCCGAGAGCGTGCCGGCGAATTGCCGGCTCCGCTCCCGCAGGCGGGGAAAGGTCTCGAAGATGCTCTCCAGATTGGCGCGGCGGTTGGCCTTGCCCCGGCGGTAGCTGCCGAGCTCCAGATTCTCCCGCACGCTCATGTTCGGGAAGATCTTCCGCCCCTCGGGCACATGGATCAGCCCGGCATCCACGATGGCATCCGGCGCCGCGCGGGCGATCTCCCGGCCCCCGAAGCGGATGGAGCCCGCCGTCGCCGGCAGCACGCCGGAGAGCACCTTGTTCAGCGTGGTCTTGCCGACGCCATTGGCGCCCAGCACCGCCACGATCTCCCCCGCGCCCACCGCCATGTCGAGGCCGCGCAGCACCTCCACCGGCCCGTATCCGGCGCGCAGGCCGCTGATCTCAAGCACCATGCGCCTCCTGGATGCGGGAGGCCGCGCCATGGCCGAGATAGGCCTCGATCACATGCGGATCGGCGCAGACGGCGCGCGGCGCGCCCTCGGCGATCATGCGGCCCTGGGCCAGGACATAGACCTGGTCGCAAAGGTTCATCACCGCCTGCATGACATGCTCGATCATCAGGATGGTGACGCCGCTGTCGCGTATGCGGCGGATCACCGGCAGGATGTCCCGCACCTCGGAGGGATTGAGCCCGGCCAGCACCTCGTCCAGCAACAGCAGGCGCGGTTCCGTGGCCAGGGCACGGGCCAGTTCCAGCCGCTTGCGCCCGGCCACGGTCAACGCCGAGGCCGGGCCGTCCAGCATGGGGGCGAGGCCGACCTCGCGCGCCACGGCCTCGGACCGCGCCAGCGCCTCGGCGCGCGAGGAATGCCGCAGATAGGCGCCAACGGCGATATTGTCCCGCACGCTCAACCCCGCGAAGGGCTGCACGATCTGGAAGGTGCGGGCGATGCCGCGGCGGGCGCGAAGATGCGGCGCCTCCCGCGTCACGTCCGTGCCGTCGAAGGTGACGCTGCCCGCCGTCGGTTCCAGGAAGCCGGAGATCAGCGCGAAGAGCGTGGTCTTGCCCGCGCCATTGGGGCCGATCAACCCGGTGATGGCGCCCTGCGGCACGGCGAGGGAGGCATTGTCCACCGCCAGCAACCCGCCGAAGCGCTTGGAGACACCTTGCACCAGCAGAAGGCTCACCGGCTGCCTCCCTTCACGAAGCGGCGCAGCCCCATCAGCCCGCTGGGCACGAAGGCCACGGAGAGGATCAGCACCGCACCGAAGATCACGAGGTCTATGCCGGTGATCTGCCCGGCGGCAAGCTTGGTCACCTCCCCCAGCCCATGCAGCGCCAGCGCGCCCACCACGGGGCCCAGCACGGTGCCGAGGCCGCCGATGATGGCGGCGATCAGCACTTCCACCGAGATCCAGGTGCCATAGGCGATATTGGCGTCGAGATAGAGGAAGTTCTGTGCATAAAGGCAGCCCGCCGCCGCCGTGATGGCCGCCGAAAGCGTGATGGCGCGAAGCTTGGTGGCCAGCACGTCCACGCCCAGGGCGCGGGCGGCGTCCTCGTTCTCCCGCACCGCGACAAGATGCCCGCCGAAGCGGCTGCGCTCGATCCAGGCGGTGAGCAGCAGCACCAGCAGGATGCAGGCCAGCACCAGCCAGAGGAAGAGGCCACGGTCAGGGAATTGCAGGTTGCCGAAGCCCGGTTGCAGCCGGATCAGCAGGCCGGCGGCGCCTCCGGTGAAATCCGCCGCATTGGCCAGGATGCGCAGCACCTCCGCGAAGGCCAGCGTCACCAGCGCGAAGTAGGAACCGCGCAGCCGCGCCCGGAAGCTGAGGAAGCCGATGATCCAGCCCACGGCGGCGCCGATGGCGATACCCGCCGCCATGCCGATCCAGGCATTGATGCCAAAGCGGATCTGCAGGATGGCGGTGACATAGGCGCCGGTGCCGAAGAAGGCCGCATGGCCGAAGGAAAGCTGCCCGCCGAAGCCGGCCAGCAGGTTCCAGCCCTGCGCCCCCAGCGCGATGATCAGCGCCGAGACCAGGAAGTTCAGCAAGAGGCCGGAGGCGAAGAAGGGCAGCACCGCCAGCACGGCGACCAGCAGCACGGGTATGGCGATCTGGCGCGCCGTCATGCGCGGGCCCCGAAGAGGCCGGTGGGCCGCACCAGCAGCACCAGGATGAAGATAAGAAAGATGCCGAGCTGGCCGAGGCTTTCGCCCAGCATCAGCCCGCCGATGCTTTCCACCACGCCGATGAAGAGCCCGCCCACCAGCGCCCCGGCGATGGAGCCCATGCCGCCCAGCACCACGATGGTGAAGGCCACCAACACGAAGGCATTGCCGACGCGCGGGTTGACATAGAAGGTCGGCAGCAGCAGGCAGGCCGCGACGGCGAGGCAGGCGCAGCCGATGCCGAAGGTGACGGCGAAGATATGGCGTGGGTCGATGCCCACGAGCTGCGCGCCCAGCTTCTCCTTCGCCACGGCGCGGATGGCGCGGCCGGTATCGGTGGCCGAGAGCAGCAGCCAGAGCAGCGCCGCCGTGGCCAGCGCCACCAGGAAGCCGATCAGCCTGGGGCGGGAGATCAGCATGGGGCCGAGTTCCAGCACATCGAAGGCGGTATCGGCGCCCAGTGTGCGGGTATCGGACTTGAAGGCCGCCAGCATCAGGTTTTCCAGGATAATGGAAAGGCCCAGCGTCACAAGCAGCGTGTTGCGGTCCTCCCCATGGCTGGAAGGGCCGATGATGAAGCGCTGCAAGCCATAGCCGAAGACAAAGAAGGCCAGGGCCAGCGGCAGGATGGCCAGGTAGGGGTCGAAGCCCAGCCAGAGATGCAGGCCGAGCACGGCGAACATGGCGCAGGTCAGCAGCGCGCCATGGGCGAAGTTGACGATATGCAGCACGCCGTAAACCAGGGTGAGGCCCAGCGCGACCAGGGCATAGGTCGCGCCGCTCATCAGCCCGTTCACCACGGCTTCGGCGATGATCTCCGGAGGATACATGCTCGCAGCCTCGGCGGAACGGCGCCGCCTATCCCTGCACCGGGAAGACGGGCTTGGCGTCCGCCACCTCTTCCGGGAAGATCACCTTGATATCCTCGCCCTGCACCTGGGTATTCACCGGGCGCGCGCCCTGGTTCTGGCCCTGCACGAACTTCGTCGGACCATAGGGCATGATGTGGCCGGCGAATTCGCTGGCAGCCAGGGATTCCGTCACCTTGGCGCGGTCGGCGCTGCCGGCGCGCTGGATGGCATCGGCCACCAGCTTCACGCAGGAATAGTTCAGCGGGATGTTATAGGCCCAGAACTTCCCGGATTCCTCCACCGACTTCTTCAGTGCCAGCGCCTCGGCATTCTTCGGGTCGTGCCAGTGGTTGCAGTCCATGACGTTCAGCGCGGCGTCCGGGAATTCCTTGACGAAGCGGAAGTTGGAGGCGGCGCCGTTCAGCACGGCATAGATGCCCTTGGGCCGGATGCGCTGCTGCCGCATGGTGCGCGCCAGCAGCACGAACTCGCCGTAATAGCTGGAAGGAATCACGAGGTCCGGGCGCAGGGAACGGATACGCAGCGCGACATTGGACATGTCCCGCGCCGGCGTCGGATGCGCGATGGTCTCCAGCACCTCGAAGCCATGCTTCGGCAATTCCGTCTGCATCAGCTTGGCGAGGCCGGAGCCGAAGAGCCCATCCTCATGCACCAGCACCACGGTCTTGCAGGGCTTGCCGGCGCCCTCGTTCAGCTTGGCGAGGTTCTGCAGCGCCGTGCCCGTCACCTGCCCGAAGCCGGGGGCGAAGCGGAAGGTATTGGTCAGCCCGCGCTGCATGATCTGGTCGGAA
Source organism: Pseudoroseomonas ludipueritiae (assembly GCF_014490445.1). GTDB lineage: Bacteria > Pseudomonadota > Alphaproteobacteria > Acetobacterales > Acetobacteraceae > Pseudoroseomonas > Pseudoroseomonas ludipueritiae. The sequence goes on from NZ_JACTUZ010000003.1 coordinate 97,628, forward strand.
ACGCCGACATCGACGATATAGGGGAGGTTGTAGCGCGCGGCTGCCTGACTGGCGGCGAGGCAGATCGGGCTGGCGAAGCCGCCGACGATGGCCGAGACACCTTCCGCCTGCAGCTTCTCCACCTCCTGCACCGCCGCCTCGGGGTTGGAGCGCGCGTCGGCCACCACCAGTTCCAGCTTCGCGCCGCCCAGGGCCTGGATGCCGCCGGCCTTGTTGATGGCCGCCGCCGCGGCCTCGGCGCCGATTCGGCCGAGGTCGCCATCCTGCGCCAGCGCGCCGGTCAGCGGCTGCAGGATGCCCAGCTTCACCGCGGCCGGCTGCGCCCGCAGGATGCCGGGCATGGCCAGGCCGGCCAGGGCTGCGCCCGCGCCCAGCGCGGCACGGCGGGAAATCGGTTGGGTCATGGGGAGTTCCTCTTGTCGCGCGATGGCGGCGTGGGGCCGGCGTTCTTGCTTGTTGTTGCCGCATCGGCCGGGGCCTGCGGGGGCAATGGACTCCAGCGGCGTTCGCCCTGGGCACCGGTCCGCTGCAACTGTATCTGGAAGGTGAAGCGGTCTGGCCGGTAGAGCGCGTGCAGATGCTCCACCGCCCGCCCCGCCTCATCCTCCACCAGGCGGGTGAGCGAGAGCAGCGGCGCGCCGATCTCCAGTTGCAGCAGCCCGGCCACCTCGGGCCCGGCCAGCGTGGCGCTGATGCTCTGCTGCGCGCGGCCGACCACCACGCCGGAGCGTTCCAGCAACGCCAGCAAGGGCTGGCTGGCGAGTTCCGCCTCGGAATAGGTCTGGCCGACCTGCTCCGGCACATGCGTCGTGAGATGGGAGAAGGGCGCATCGCCGATCATGCGCAGGCGCACGGCGCGCTGCGCCTTCTCGCCGGGCCGCAGGCCGAGCGCCGTGGCCACCGGCGCGGCCGGCACGGCATAGCCGAAGGACAGCAGCCGCACCTCCGTGCTGCGCCCCATTTCCTTCAAATGCGAGAAGACATCGGAGAAGTCGAGGACCGTGGTGCCCAGCGAGGCCGGCGCGCGGACGAAGGTGCCGACGCCGGGCCGGCGTTCCAGCATCTTCTCGGCGGCCAACTGGTCGAGCGCGCGGCGGATGGTGACGCGGGAGACGCCATGGGCCGCCGCGAGGTCCGGCTCCCCCGGCAGACGCTCGCCCACCGCCAGGGCGCCGCTGCTGATGCGGTCCCGCAACAGCAAATAAATGCGGCGCGCCTTGAAAGGCTCGACGGCGGCGTCCAAGCGCTTCCTCTCCTTTCACGGTCCAGGCCGTGCTGTCTGGTTTCTAAGGCCACTTCCTGTCTAGCGTAAGGGACAGCAACGGGTCGTCAATTGCTTTTTGGCGGCCATCCATGGCGGTGGGGGTGGCGTGACCGTCGCGGCCACGCATTCTTCGCCAGGGCATGGGGGAATGGGCAAGGCTTTCCCGCCAAGGCGCGACATTTCATTTAGGAAAGGATGTGCGGAAGGGCTAGGCGCCCGCCATTCCGGCAGGGCGCGACGGGTCTGCGGGGTCCCGAACCGGCGAAGCCGCGCCGGGTTGCTTCCCGGCGCGGCGCGCGGTCGTCAGGCTGGAGGATCAGCCGGCCGTGGCGGCATCCGCGCGCGGGCCGGACAGCCAGTCCGGCAGCGCCAGGAGTGCCAGGATGCGCCCCATCTCAATCCGCTCCGGGCGGAGTTCCGCCTCGGGCCAGAGCAGGTTCAGCGTGCCCAGGCATTCCCCGCCATGCATGATGGGGAAGTTGACGATGCTGCGCAGGCCGAGGCCCAGGATCACCTCATGATCCGCGAAATGCGCGCGGATCGCGTCCTCGCCCTCACCCTCGAAGCGGCGGCCTTCCAGCAGCACCTGCCGGCCCCAGGCGGTATCCCGCTTCGGCTTGCGGCCGCCCACCGGGTATTCCGCGGGGCGGGAGCTGAAAAGGCGCTGCACCGTCATGGCCTGGCGGTCGAAGACCATGGCGGTGCAGAGCTGCTGCCCGGTGAAGTCGCGTGCCACCCGGTCGGCGGCGCGGATGCGGGGCAGCGGCCCGCCCTCGCGCGCCGCCGCCTCGAATGCTTCAATCAGGGCCGGGAGAAACTCAGGCATCGGTCTTGTCGATGCCGAGGTCCTGAATGACCTTGCGCCACTTCACCGCGTCCTGGCGCAGCCGCTCGCCGAAGGCGGCGGGGGTCTCGTTCACCACCTCGACGCCAATGGCGGCCATCTTGTCCTTCACGTCTGGCAGCATCAGCGCCTTGTTCATCTCGGCGTTCAGGCGGCTGGTCAGCGCGGGCGGCATGCCCTTGGGGCCGAGCGCGGCGTACCACACGGCCATCTCGTAGCCCGGCAGGCTCTCGCTCACCGTCGGCGCATCCGGCAGCAGGGGGGAGCGCTGCCCTTCCGTCACCGCCAGCAGCTTCAGCCGCCCGTTGCGCACATGGTCCAGCGTCTGCGTGCCGGCGGAGAAGAGAAGCTGCGTCTGGCCAGCCACCGTGTCCAGCACCGCCGGGGCACCGCCGCGATAGGGAACATGCACCATGTCCAGCCCCGCCATCTGCGCGAACATCGCGGCGCAGAGATGGTTGGTGGAACCGGCGCCGGCGGAGGCATAGGCGACCTTGCCCGAATTGGCCTTCGCATAGGCGATGAATTCCGGGACGGTGTTGGCCGGCACCGAGGGATGCACCACCATGGTGTTCAGCACATAGGCCAGCAGCGCGATGGGGGTGAAATCCTCCACGCCGTTGAAGGTCATGTTGCTGAACAGCGCATCGTTCATCGCATGCGTGCTCATGGAGCCGACCAGCAGCGTATGCCCGTCCGGCGCCGAGCGCGCCACAAAGGACGAGCCGATATTGCCGGAGGCGCCGGAGCGGTTCTCCACCACGAAGGGCTGGCCGAAGGCCATGCGCAGCGGCTCCGCCAGCATGCGGGCGAGGATGTCGGTCGAGCCGCCCGGCGCCCAGGGCACGATCACGTTGACAGGGCGGTTCGGATAGCCCTCCTGCGCCCGCGCGGCGCGCGGGGCGGCCGCGATGGCGGGCGCGGCGAGAAGGGAAAGCGCCGCACGGCGCGACAGATGCAATCGGGTCATGGCCTGGATGTCCTGCGGGACGCTGCCCGCTCAGGGGGTTCAACCGTCGTGGCGTGGGCTTCCGCGTGTTGGTTCCGCGGTTCCGGCAGGTCGTCACAGCCGCTGCCCTCGTCCTGGATGGCAAGGGAGACCGACTGGAGGTGGCCGCGCATGGCGCGCTGGGCGGCGGCGGCGTCACGCCGGGCGATGGCGGCGGAAATGGCGAGATGCTCCAGCGCCGAGGCCTGGCGCATGGGCGCAGTGGTGATGGCGGCGCGCAGCCGGCCCCAGTCCGTCTGGGCGCGGCTGGCCTCCACTTCCTGGAATGCGGCCAGCAGCAGCGGGTTGTGGCAGGCGGCGGCGATGGCGCTGTGGAAGGCGCCGTCCCAGAGGCCCCAGCTTGTCTCGTCCCGCGTCTCGGCGCCACGGCCGGCGGCGCGGGCGATGGAATCGATATCGGCCGCCGTGGCCTTCATGGCGGCCAGCGCGGCCAGGGCAGGCTCCAGGGTCAGGCGCGCTTCCATGATGGCCAGCGGGTTGCTGGCTCTGGCGCGCGGCTCCGGCCGGGTGGTGGCGCCGGCGGGCTTCGGCCCCAGGAAGGTGCCCTGCCCCACGCCGCGCCAGATGCGGCCTTGCAGCTCCAGCTCGCCCAATGCCTCGCGCAATGCGCGGCGGCTGACGCCGAGCAGTGCGGTGAGCTGACGTTCGGGCAGCAGCCGGTCGCCGGGCATCAACCCAGCCTCTCGCAGATGGGTATCGAGCCGGTCGGCCGCGAGGCGGACGGACATGGGACCTTTGGTAGATGAGACCATGGCCCAGCGCAAGGCCATCACCTTCCCTCCTGCAATTTGCTGCATTAGAAGCGGTGCCGTGCCCGGCCAGGGCGAGAGAATGTGGAACCAATGCGGATTGGTTCCAGAAAAGGAGCGCCGCCCATGTTCACCACCCGCCCCGAGATCCGTGGCACCTTCGGCGCCGTGGCCAGCACCCACTGGCTGGCCAGCGCCGTCGGCATGTCGGTGCTGGAGCGGGGCGGCAATGCCTTCGACGCCGCCGCCGCCACCGGCTTCGTGCTGCAGATCGTGGAGCCGCACCTGAACGGTCCGGGCGGCGAGGTGCCCATCATCCTCAAGCGCCACGACGCGGCGGAGCCCCTGGTGATCTGCGGCCAGGGCCCCTTTCCCATGGGCGCCACGCCGGAGCATTTCGCCAGCCTGGGGCTGAAGCAGGTGCCCGGCACCGGCCTGCTGCCTTCCGTTGTGCCCGGCGCCTTCGATGCCTGGATGCTGCTGCTGCGCGACCATGGCACCTGGAGCCCGCGCGCCGTGCTGGAAGCCGCCATCGGCTATGCCGAGGAAGGCTTCCCCGTGCTGCCGCGTGTCTCGGCCTCCATCCTGCCGGCGCGCGAGTTCTTCCCCGCCGAATGGCCTACCTCCGCCGAGGTCTGGCTGCCGGGCGGCGAGGTGCCGCGCCCGCGCGCCCGGCTCCGCACGCCGGGCATCGCCGCCACCTATCGCCGCATCCTGGCCGAGGCCGAGGCGGCGGGCCCCGACCGCGAGCGCCAGATCGAGGCCGCGCGGGATGCCTTCTACCGTGGCTTCGTGGCCGAGGCGGTGGACCGCTTCTACCGCACGGCGGAGCTGATGGATTCCAGCGGCCGCCGCCACGGCGGCGTGCTGCGCGCCGATGACTTCGCCCGCTACCGGGCACAGGTGGAGCGCACCGTCTCGCGCGACTACGCGGGCGTCACGGTGCACAAGACCGGCCCCTGGGGCCAGGGCCCGGTGCTGCTGCAGACCCTGGCGCTGCTGGAAGGCTATGACATCGCGGGCATGGACCCGGCGGGGGAGCAGTTCGTCCACACCGTCGTGGAATGCATGAAGCTTTCCTATGCCGACCGCGAGGTCTTCTACGGCGACCCGGATGCTTCCGAGATCCCGCTCGACACGCTGCTCTCGCGCGAATACGCCGACTGCCGCCGCGGCCTGGTGCGCGAGGCCGCCTCGCTCGACCTCACGCCCGGGGACCTGCCTGGCGCCGCCGAGGCCATGCGCCGCATCCTGGCCATGGCCGGGGCGGAAACGCCGGTGGGCATCGGCTTCGGCGAGCCCACCTTCGCGCCACTGCCGGTGGAATGGGGTGACACGGTGCACCTGGACGTGGTGGACCGCTGGGGCAACATGATCTCCGCCACGCCTTCGGGCGGCTGGCTGCAATCATCCCCGGCGGTGCCGGGCCTCGGCTTCTCCATCTCCACGCGCGGCCAGATGGGCTGGCTGAATGCCGGCCTGCCGAGCGACCTGCGCCCCGGCACCCGCCCCCGCACCACCCTGACGCCGACGCTGGTGACGAAGGATGGCGAGGCCTGCCTCGCCATGGGCACGCCGGGCGGCGACCAGCAGGACCAATGGACCCTGGCCGTGCTGCTGCGGCGGCTGCACCATGGGCTGGACCTGCAGGCGGCGATCGACCTTCCGCTCTTCACCAGCAAGCACTTCCCGCAATCCTTCTACCCCCGCACCTTCGAGCCCGGCCGCCTGCTGGTGGAGGACCGCATCGGCCCCGAGGCCATCGCGGCGCTGGAGCGCCGGGGGCACCGCGTGAAGGTGGAGGCGCCCTGGTCCCTGGGCCGCGTCTGTGCCGTGGGGCGGGAGGATGGCTTCGTCATCGCCGCCGCCACGCCGCGGCTGATGCAGGCCTATGCCATCGGCCGCTGAAGTCTAGGGCGGGGGCCCTTCCCGGCCCCCACCCCTTGCCTATTCCGGCTCGATGCCGGCGGCGCGGACCATCTCCGCCCAGCGCGGCAATTCCCGCTCCACCAGCGCCGCCAGCGGGGCGGGGCCGGCCGGCAGCGCCTCGAAGCCGATGCCGGCCAGGCGCTGCACCACCGGCGGCCGTTGCAGGACGCGCACCAGCGCATCGCCCAGCGCGCCCGTCACCTCCCCCGGCGTGCCCGCCGGGGCGAAGACGCCGTTCCAGGCGGCGAGGTCGAAGCCCTCCACCCGGGCCTCGTGCAGGCTGGGCAGGTCCGGCATCAGGGCCGAGCGCTCCCGCGTGGTGACGGCCAGGGCCCGCAGCCGCCCCTCGCGGATATGGCCGAGGCTGGCGGTGATATCGATCATCATGGCGTCGATGCGGCCGCCGATCACATCGGTCAACGCCTGCGGGGCGGAGCGGTAGGGCGCGGTGGTGGCCTGGAAGCCCGCCAGCCGCGCCAGCGTGGCCATGCCCACCACCCCGATGGCATTGGCCGAGGCGCAGTTCACCCCGCCCGGCTTTCCCTTGGCCCAGGCGATGAAGCTCGCCACGTCCCGCGCCGGCACCTCCGGCCCCACCACCAGCAGGAAGGCCGGGTTGCCCAGCCGCGCCACCGGCGCGAAGTCCCGCACCGGGTCGTAGTCGATCTGGCGCAGCAGCGCGGGATTGGCCGAATGCGTGGTATTGGTGGTCATGAACAGCGTGTGCCCGTCCGGCACCGCGCGGGCCACGGCCACCGCCGCGATGGCGCCATTGGCGCCCGGCCGGTTCTCGATCACCACCGTGCCGCCGATCTCCTCCGCCAGCAGCGGCGCCACGATGCGCGCGACGCCATCGGTGCCGGAACCGGCGGCGAAGGGCACCACCAGGGTCACCGGCCGCGCGGGCTTCCAGCCCGCGCCCTGCGCCCGGGCCGGCGCGGCGAGGGCCAGCCCGGCCAGCAGGCACCTGCGGGAAAGCCATGGAAGCGTCATGGGCCTATTCCACCTTGATGTTGTGCTCGCGCAGCACGCGGCTCCAGAGGGCGATCTCGGATGCCATCGCCTCCCGGAAGGCCGCCGTCTCCGCGCCGGGCACGGTGGCGCCGGTTTCCTCCAGCCTGCGGCCGAAATCCTGGCCGCTCATGGCCGAGGCCATCACCGCCTGCATGCCCGCCAGCGCCTCCTGCGGCGTGCCGCGCGGCGCCAGCAGGCCGAACCAGGCATGGTGCACAAAATCGAGCCCCTGCTCCCGCGCCGTGGGCAGGTCCGGCAGCGCCGGCAGGCGCTCCGCCGCACCCACCGCCATGGGCTTCAGCGCGCCGCCGCGAAGCTGCCCGGCGACCGTGGGATAGACCGGCAGGATGAACTGCACCTGCCCGCCGATCAGATCCGTCACCGCCTGGGCCATGCCACGGTAGCTGACATGGTTGAGCCGGATGCCGGCGGCCTCCTGCAACAGCTCGGCCTGCAGGTGCGGCACGCTGCCGATGCCGCCGGAGCCGTAGAAAAGCTGCCCCGGCCGCGCCTTGGCATAGGCCAGGAAGCCCTTGAGGTCCTGCACCGGCAGCGAGGGGGCGGCGGTCAGCAGCGGCGGGTATTGCGCCAGCAGCGAGACCGGCTCCAGGTCCTGGCGGGGGTCGAAGCCGACATCGCGCCCGGCGGCGGCGGCGATGGCCAGGGAATTATCCGTCAGCAGCACGGTGGTGGCGTCCGGCGCGGCGCGCGCCACGGCCTGCCAGCCCACGGCGCCGCCGCCGCCGGTGCGGTTCTCCACCACGAAGGACTGCCCGGTGAGTTCCTGCAGGCGGCTGGCGAGATGGCGGGCCAGGAAATCGGCGGTGCCACCAGCCGCCAGGGGAACGATGACCCGCACCGGCCGGTCTGCGGGCCAGGCGGGCCGGGACGAGGTCGTGGCACGCACCAGGGCCGGGCGCGCCAGCAGGGCGGGGGCACCGGCCAGCAGCAGCGCCGCCCCGCGCCGGGTGAGCCGGGGCGCGCTCATTGCTCCAGCCTCACATGGATGTTCTTGGACTGGGTATAGGCCAGCAGTTCCTCGATGCTTTCTTCCCGCCCGAGGCCCGACTGCTTGTAGCCGCCGAAGCCGGTGCCGATGAAATGCTTGCTGGTCTCGTTCACCCAGACGAAGCCAGCCTGCACGGCGGCGGCGTTGCGGTGCGCGGTGGCGAGGTCCCGCGTCCAGATCGAGGCGGTGAGGCCGTATTCCACGGCATTCACGTCCCGCAGCATCTGCGCCTCATCCTCCCAGCGCAGCACGGAGAGCACGGGGCCGAAGATCTCCTCCCGCGCGATGCGCATCCGCGGCGTGACGCCGGTGAAAATTGTGGGGCGCAGGTAGCAGCCGCGCGCCAGTTCCGGGTCATCCGGCGGGCCGCCGCCGGTCAGCAATTCTGCGCCTTCCGCATGGGCGGATTCGACGAATTCCATGACGCGCCCGTGATGCGCGCGGCTGATCAGGCTGCCCACCTCCGTCTCCATCCGCGTCGGCAGGCCGGGGCGCATGGCGGAGACGATTTTTTCGAGCTCCGCCACCACGGCATCATGGATATCGGCATGGAGAAAGGCGCGGGAGGTGGAGCCGCAGGACTGGCCGCACCAGGTGAAGTTCATGCCGCGCGCCAGCCCTGCCGCCACTTTCGCGGGGTCGGAATCCGCATGGGCGATCAAGGCATTCTTGCCACCCAGCTCCAGCAGCACGGGCTTGATCCGGTCGGCCGCCGCGCGCAGCACGGCGCGGCCGGCGGGCACGCTGCCGATCAGCGCCACCTTGTCCACGCCGGGATGCGCCACCAGCGCGGCACCCGCCTCCCGCCCGCCGGAGAGCACGTTGAAGACGCCAGGCGGGAAGTGGTCGCCCGCGATCTCCATCAGCCGCAGCGCGGAAAGCGGCGCCTGCTCCGGCGTCTTGACGATCACGGCATTGCCGGCGGCCAGCGGCGCCGCCGCGCGCAGCGTCGCGAACATGATGGGGTGGTTGAAGGGGATGATCTTGGCCACCACGCCCCAGGGCTCGCGCACGGAGTAGTTCACCACCCCCTCGCCCATCGGCACGGTGTCGCCTTTCATCTCCGTCACCAGCCCGGCGAAATAGTCGCAGCCATCGGCCGACATTTCGAGATCATGCAGCAGCGCGCGCAGCGGATTGCCGCCGTCGATGGCATCGATCAGCGCCAGTTCCCGCGCATGCGCGCGCAGCACATCGCCGAAGCGGCGCAGGATCTTGGCGCGCTCCAGCGGCGGCACGCGGCGCCAGTGCTCGAAGCCCTCCCGCGCGGCGGCCACGGCGGCATCCACATCGGCGGCACCGGCGGCGGCCACCTCGCCCAGGGCCTCGCCCGTGGCGGGGCTTTCCACCGCGAGGCGGGTGCCGCCAAGCGGCTCATGCCAGGCGCCGCCATAGAACAGGCCGCGCCGTTCCGGCAGTTTCACCCCTGCTGACAGGGTGGCGGACAGGTCGTCCGGCATGGTGTTGTTCCTCCCGATTTTTGTTGTTCTCAGTGCTGGCCGGGCTCGCGCGTCAGCGCCTTGGCCATGGAAGGCGCGTAGCCGGGGGCGACGCGGGCATCGACCAGCGCCACGCCACCCGCCTCCACATGCGCCACGGCCTCGGCCAAGGCGGCATCCAGCGCGGCCTCATCCGCCACCGGCCCCAGGCCGAGCAGGCCCAGGCCACGCGCCAGGGTGGCGAAATCCGGGTCCGGGTCGCTGATGGACTGGCCGACCCACTTGTTCTCCACCGGGCGCCCGCGCTCCCGCGCCACGCGCTCCTGATGCACCTCGTCATTGAAGAAGGAGCGGTTGTTGGAGACGATCACCAGCAGCGGCACCCGGTAATGCGCGGCGGTCCAGAGGGCGCTGAGGCCCATCATGGTGTCGCCATCGCCCAGGATGGCCACCGGCAGCCGGCCGCTGCCGCGCAGCGCCAGGGCCGCGCCCACCGCCATGCCCGGCCCGCTGCCGATGCCGCCGCCGCCATCCTGCCCAAGATAATCCAGCGGATGCCGGAAATGCCGCAGCGCGCCATCCCAGCCCAGCGGCAGGCGGATCAGCGTCAGCGCCCGCCCCGGCGTGCCGCGGCGCAGGGAGGC